>NZ_JBEXLH010000002.1:0-432750 GCF_040609855.1 Nonomuraea sp. NPDC004580
CAACCAAAGGAATCCGTCAAAATATGACGGGGTTGTGCATCATGCACTGGCTTTTAACACACTGTTGAGTTCTCAAGAAACGGACGCGTACATCCTCACCGAAACCACAATCTCTGTGATCCCCGCTCGGAGGCGTTCACTCCGTTCGTTCTGTTATGTCTTAATCTTTTCAGCCGCTCAAGTCCCTGTCAAATTGACCGGACCGGCTCGACTTTCCAAGAATTAAGCCGCGCCCCCTTTCGGAGACAACCCCTCTAACTTACCAGCCCGTCGAGCGATCTGCGAATCGATCTGCGAACCGGCGCGTCACAAGGGATTGCCGACGATCAGTGACACAACACATCGCAGTCACCTGAGTGAAGGATGTGGGTTGTGCCGCTCCGCGTCGGCTCTCAAAGATTAGCAGCGCCCTTCCACCGCTCGTGCCGGTTCTCCTGCTTCGACGGCAACAGAACGATCACAACCGAACATAGACTCCCCACGTGAGCAGCAACACGCCGCCAGTGGCGAAGAAGATCCCTACGGAGCGCACCCACCACGGCGACATCGTCATCGACGAGTACGCCTGGCTGAGCAACAAGGACGATCCCGACACCACCGCCTATCTGGAGGCGGAGAACGACTTTCTGAAGAAGGAGACCGCTCACCTCGCCGACCTCCAGGAGCAGGTGTTCCAGGAGATCAAGGGCCGCACTCAGGAGACCGACCTGTCGGTGCCGAGCCGCAAGGGCTCGTGGTGGTACTTCTCGCGTACGGAGGAGGGCAAGCAGTATCCGGTGTCGTGCCGGGTGCCCGCCGACAGCGAGACCCCACCTGAGATCACCACCGGGGAACGGCTCGACCAGGAGCAGGTGGTCCTCGACGGCAACGAGCTCGCCGGCGACAGCCCGTTCTTCTCGGTCGGCACCAGCGCGGTCTCCCCCGACGGGAAGATGCTGGCCTTCTCGACCGACTTCACGGGCAACGAGCGGTTCACGCTCAAGTTCAAGAACCTCGAAACCGGCGAGATCCTGCCCGACGAGGTCACCGACATCTTCTACGGCGGCGCCTGGTCGGCCGACGCCTCCGCGTTCTTCTACACGCGCGTGGACGACGCCTGGCGTCCCTACCAGGTCTACCGGCACACCCTGGGCACCCAGGAGGACGTGCTCGTCTATGAGGAGAGCGACGAGCGCTACTGGGTGGGCATCGGGCTGACCCGCAGCGAGCAGTACCTCGTGCTGGGTGCGGGCAGCAAGATCACCAGCGAGGTCCGCATCCTCGACGCGAACGACCCCGGCGGCGAGTTCAAGCTCGTCCGGCCCAGGAAGACCGGCGTCGAGTACGGCGTCGAGCACGCGGGCGGCTTCTTCTACGTCCTGCACAACGAGAACGCCGCGAACTTCGAGCTGTCCACGGCCCCCCTCGACGACCCCGGCACGTGGACCCCGCTCATCTCCCACCGCACCGACACCAGGCTGCTGGAGATCGACGCGTTCTCCGACCACGCGGTGGTGCACTTCCGCCGCGACGGCCTGACCGGCCTGCGGGTGCTCCCCTACCCGGCCGGCGGGAGCGACTGGCGCGAGCGGGTGGAGGCGGCGGAGCGCAACGCGTACGAGATCGACTTCCCCGAGCCGCTGTACGACGTCGGCCCGGCCGGCAACGCGCAGTTCACCACGCGGCGGCTCCGTCTGGGCTACACGAGCATGGTCACCCCGGCCAGCGTGTACGACTACGACCTGGACACCCACGACCTGATCCTGCTCAAGCAGCGCCCGGTGCTCGGCGGCTTCGACGCGGGCGACTACGAGCAGGTGCGCGAGTGGGCCACGGCCGAGGACGGCACGAAGATCCCCGTCTCCCTCGTCAAGCGCAAGGACACCGAGACCCCCGCCCCCACCGTCCTGTACGGCTACGGAAGCTACGAGACTTCGATCGACCCCGGCTTCTCGGTGCCCAGGCTGTCGCTGCTCGACCGCGGGTTCGTGTTCGCGATCGCCCACGTGCGGGGCGGCGGCGAGATGGGCAGGCACTGGTACGAGCAGGGCAAGCTGACCAGCAAGCGCAACACGTTCACCGACTTCGTGGCGGCGGCCAAGCACATGAGGGCGGCGGGCTGGAGCAGCAAGATCGTGGCCAGGGGCGGCTCGGCGGGCGGGCTGCTGATGGGCGCGGCGACGAACCTCGCTCCCGAGGAGTTCGCCGGGATCGTGGCCGAGGTGCCGTTCGTGGACGCGCTCAACACCATCCTCGATCCGTCGCTTCCGCTGACCGTGATCGAATGGGACGAGTGGGGCGACCCGCTGCACAACCCTGACGTATACGCCTACATGAAGAGCTACTCGCCGTACGAGAACGTGGACGGCAGGCTGTACCCGCCGATTCTGGCGATCACCAGCCTGAACGACACGCGCGTGCTCTACCACGAGCCGGCGAAGTGGATCGCGAGGCTGCGCGCCACGGCGAGCGGCGGGCCGTTCCTGCTGAAGACGGAGATGGGTGCGGGGCACGGCGGGCGCAGCGGACGTTACGACGCCTGGCGGGAAGAGGCGTTCGCGCTGTCCTGGATCATTGAGAAAGGCACGTCATGACATTTCAGGCCGACGAGCAGCGCTACGAGCGGCAGCCGTACAACCGCAGCGGGCGCAGCGGGCTCAAGCTGCCGGTGGTGTCGCTGGGGCTGTGGCACAACTTCGGCGACAACCGGCCGATCGAGAACTCCCGGGCGATCCTGCGGCGCGCGTTCGACCTCGGGGTGACGCACTTCGACCTGGCCAACAACTACGGGGTGCCGTACGGGTCGGCGGAGAGCAACTTCGGCCGCATCCTGCGCGAGGACTTCCTGCCGTACCGGGACGAGCTGATCATCTCGACCAAGGCGGGCTACGACATGTGGCCGGGCCCGTACGGCGAGTGGGGTTCGCGCAAGTACGTGCTGGCCAGCCTCGACCAGTCGCTCAAGCGCATGGGCCTCGACTACGTCGACATCTTCTACAGCCACCGTCCCGACCCGGAGACGCCGCTGGAGGAGACGATGGGCGCGCTCGACCGCGCGGTGCGCTCGGGCAAGGCGCTGTACGCGGGCATCTCCAACTACTCGGCGGAGCAGACGGCGCAGGCCGCGCGGATCATGCGCGAGCTGGGCACGCCGCTGCTCATCCACCAGCCGTCCTACTCGATGATCAACCGGTGGATCGAGGACGGCCTGCTGGACGCGCTGGAGGAGGCGGGCATGGGCTGCATCGTCTACTCGCCGCTGGCGCAGGGCCTGCTGACCGACCGTTACCTCGACGGGGTGCCGGCCGACTCGCGGGCGGCGACCAGCCGGTTCCTGAGCGCCGACAGGATCGACCTCGACCTCGCCCGCGACCTCAACGAGATCGCGCGCACGCGCGGGCAGACGCTGGCGCAGATGGCGCTGTCGTGGACGCTGCGCGACTCACGGGTGACGAGCGTGCTGATCGGCGCCAGCAGCGTCAAGCAGCTGGAGGACAACGTGGCGTGCGTGGACGGGCCCGCGTTCACGGAGGACGAGCTGGAGGCGATCGACAAGATCACCGCCGGGCGCCGCTGAGCCGGCTTCTAGAGGGCCTCGTGGCGCTGCAGGTAGGTGAACGAGGCCCAGCCGGGCAGCACCGGCAGCCAGAACGTGAGCAGCCGGTAGAGCAGCACGGCCGAGGTGGCCAGCTCCTTCGGCACCCCGGCCAGCACGAGCCCGCCGACCAGCGCCAGCTCGACCGCGCCCAGACCGCCGGGGGTGGGCGCGGCCGAGCCGATCGCGTTGGCGGTGAGGTAGACGACGGCCACGGCGGTGAAGCTGATGTCGTAGCCGAACGCGGCGATGCAGGCGTCGAGGCAGAGCACGAACATGAGGGTGATCATGAGCGTGCCGATGGCCGCCTCGATCATCTTGCGTGGCGACTGGAGCACGTCGAGCAGCCGCGGCAGCACGTTCGAGAAGAGCTTGGAGAGCCGGCCGGTGATCAGGCGGCGCAGCGGCGGCACGCCGAGCACGGCGACGACCAGCACCGCGACGGCGAGCAGCGCGAGCACGAGCCCGCGTGACGGCGTGAACGAGGTGGCGGTGTTGGAGCCGGTGATGTAGGCGAACAGCGCCAGCAGCCCGATGTGGAAGATCAGCATGATGAGCTGCGACGCGCCGACGCTGGCGACCGCGCTGGCCGGGGGGACGCCGCGCTTTTGCAGGTAGCGGGTGTTGATCGCGACGCCGCCCACCGCGGCGGGCGCGACGAGCTTGACGAACGAGGACGCGAACTGCACGAGCACCGTGCGCCAGAGCGGCAGGTGCTCGGGCACGAACCCGCGCAGCATGAGCGCGGCGGCCACGAAGCTGGCGAACGAGGCCACCAGCGCCAGCCCCGACCAGGCCCAGTTGGCGGTGGTGATGACGTGGTAGACGTCGACCTGGCTGAGCTGGTAGAGCACGACGTAGGCGGCGATCGCGCTGGCGATGATCGTGATGAGCGTGCGAGGGCGGAAGCGCTCTAGGCGGATCTCCTCGACTTTGCTCTGCGGCTTGAGCGCGACGATCTGGTCGCGGATGCCGGGCAGCACGTGTTTGGCCTTGGCGAGCGCGGCTCGGGTCTCTCTGGTCAGCGCGATCTGCTGGAGCAGCGGCATGGCGGAGGCCAGCGCGTCGGGGCCCATGACGGCGGCCGCGGTGCGCACCGAGCGCTCGGGACCGACGCGCAGCGCGAGGTAGGTGAGGAGCTGCGCGACGTCGAGCCGGAGCAGCAGGTCACCGGCGGCGACCTCGCCGCTGCGGGCGTCGGTGAGCACGACCCGGCCGGCGCCGTCGACGTGGATGCTGTCGCCGGTGAGCCTGCGGTGGGCCAGGCGCTGGATCTGCAGCAGCTCGACCTGCTCCCAGATCTGGGCGAGCAGCTCGTCGTCGATCTCGTCGTCGGACAGCTCGTCGAGTGAGCGGGTGTCGATGTGCTCGTAGGCGAGCAGGGCGGCCTCGGTGCCGATCTCGCTGGTGCCGAGCAGGCGGGGGGTGCTGGCGCCGGCGGCCTGGGCGGCGTACGCCATGAGGGCTTCGCGTTCGAGCTCGGCGCGCAGCGACCTGATGGCGCGGCGCCTGGTCTCGGAGTTGAGCCTGATGCGCCGCCACAGGCGGTAGGGCAGGCCGGCCACCTGCCGGTCGCGGTCGAGGACGGTGACGTCGAGGCTGCTGCCGTCTTTGAGCCCGACGGCGTAGCGGCGGCTGCCCTGGTGGTCGTCCTCGACGCGGCGGGCGGAGACCGGGGAGAACGAGAGCTTGCGCAGGGCGGCCACGACGGCGCTGCCCGGCGGGCGGGTGTTGGGGCTGCCGACGCCGTAGAGGGTGGCGTAGCCGATGGCCATGCCGACCAGGACGGTGACGATGGCGCTCGGGATGGTGATCTGGCGGCCGGAGAAGAAGGCCAGGATGTAGAGGGCGATGGTGGTCCACATCAGCATCCGCCAGGTGGGGCGGCGGGAGATGCGGACGGCGGTCGCGTACGCGACGACCGAGGTGAGCAGGGTGTTGAGCGGCTCCATCTCGCGACCGCCGGTGAGCAGCACGCGCAGGTCGTTCATGTTGCCCGCGACCAGCCACTGGCCGAGCAGGAACGAGCCGGCCATGCCGACGATGGCGGCGATCAGCCCCTCGGCGACGCGCAGGCCGTCGCGGTGGAAGACGCGCTCGACCGCGAACGCGACCGGCACGATGAGCACGGCCGCGCCGCCGAGGAAGGCGGCGATCCTGCTCAGCAGCGGCACCAGCTCGGCGCCCTCCTTGACGTCGGCCTCCAGCCCGATGAGGGTCTGCTTGGCGACGAGGGCGAGCAGGATGACCGCGCCGAGCACGAGCAGCGTGGCGATGAAGCGCAGCAGGTCGGAGGGGCGGCGCAAGCGCTGGGGCAGCAGCGGCTCTACGACGTAGACGTCGGTTTCCGCGCGTGACTCAGCCACGGCCGGGTCCCCCTCCGCGAGGTCCTCCGTGTCATCTCGTTCCCTGATTTCGGCCACCGACAGCGATTCTGCACCTTCCCGTGGCGGACTGTACGATCTCCAGGCGTTCAATGTGCCCGACCGTCCCCCCGCAGTCGTCGCAGGGGGCAGGCTACACGGTGGGCTTCCCCGGGTTCACCTTTGAATTCCTGTCCACGTGGCGACATAGGCTGTGTCGCATGTCGGGTGCATTGAGAGTTCTGGGGGCTTGTCCGCTTGACTGCCCGGACACCTGCTCGTGGGTGGTCGGTGTGGAGAACGGTCAGGCCGTCTCGTTGCGCGGCAATCCCGATCAGCCCTACACCAGGGGCGCGCTGTGCGTGAAGGTCAACCGCTACCTTGAGCACACGCGGGCCGCCGACCGCATCCTGCACCCGCTGCGCCGGGTCGGGCCGAAGGGGTCCGGCCGATTCGAGCGGATCACGTGGGACGAGGCGCTCGACGAGATCGCCGTACGGCTGCGCGCCATCGTGGACGAGCACGGCGGCGAGGCCATCTGGCCGTACGTGGGCACCGGCACGCTCGGCTACCTCCAGGGCTGCGAGGGCGTGGCGGGCCGGCGGTTCTGGAACGTGCTGGGCGCCGGCAAGCACTGGCTGAACATCTGCTCGGGGGCGGGCAACAGCGGCCTGCGCCGCACGAACGGCACGGCGGCCGGCATGGACCCCGAGGACTTCGCGCTGTCGAAGCTCATTCTGCTCTGGGGCACGAACACGCTGACCAGCGGCCACCACCTGTGGAAGTTCATCCAGGAGGCGCGGGCGAACGGCGCCCACGTCGTCGCGATCGACCCCATCCGCACCAGGACGGCCGACCAGGCGGACGAGTGGCTGGCGATCAGGCCGGGCACGGACGCGGCGCTTGCGCTGGGCCTGCTCAACGTGGTGCTGGCGGAGAACGCCCAGGACGAGGAGTATCTCGCCGCGCACACCGAGGGCTGGGCCGGCTTCCGCGAGGAGATCCTGAGCCACCCGGTGGGGAGGGTGGCCGAGATCACGGGGATTCCGGCCGAGGCCGTCCACAGGCTGGGGATGAGGCTCGCGCACACGCGCCCTGCGGGGCTGCGCGCCACGCACGGGCTCCAGCGGCACGCGGGCGGCGGCACGGCGCTGCGGACGATCTCCGCGATCCCTGCGGTGACCGGCGACTGGCGGCACCCCGGCGGCGGCATGGCCTTCTCGACCAGCGATCACGTGCACCTCGACATCGACACCCGGGAGGACCTGCTGCCAGGCCCGGTGCGCACGCGGGTGATGACCAAGCTGGCCTCGCAGCTGGACGAGTCGGTGAAGTGCCTGTTCGTGTACGCGGCCAACCCGGTGGGCTCCTCCCCCGACTCCAACGCGATCAGGCGCGGCCTCATGCGCGATGACCTGTTCACGGTCGTCATGGAGCACTTCCCCACCGACACGGCCGACTACGCCGACATCGTGCTGCCCGCGACCATGCAGACCGAACATCATGATCTGCACGCCGGCTACGGGCACCTCTATCTGATGTGGAACGAACAGGCCGTGCAGCCGCCCGGCGAGTGCCTGTCGACGACGGAGACGTTCCGCCGGCTGGCGGCGCACATGGGGCTGACCGAGCCCTCGCTGTACGACTCCGACCTGGAGCTGGCCGAGCAGCTGCTGAGCAGCGGGCATCCGTCGCTGGAGGGCGTCACCCTCGACCGGCTGCGCAAGGAGGGCTGGGTGCGGATGAACTACCCCAAGCCCTTCACGCCGTTCGCCGACGGCTTCCCGACGCGGTCAGGCCGCCTGCGCTTCCCGCCGAAGGGCCAGGCGTACGTGCCGCCGCACACGGCCGTCGCGGACGGCTCGCCGTACCGGCTGCGGCTGGTGACGCCGGCCGCGCACACGTTCCTCAACACGACGTTCGGCAACAACCCCGAGCTGCGGCGGCGGGCCAAGGACCCGGTGGTGCTGGTCAACAGGGCCGACGCCGAGGCCAGGGGGCTGACGGACGGGCAGCGCGTACGGGTGCACAACGACGGCGGCGCGTTCGTCGCGGACGTGGAGGTCAGCGACCGGGTCTCGCCCGGCGTGGTCGCCTCGACGAAGGGCCGCTGGCCCAAGCTCAGCCCTGGCGGCGCGAACCCGAACGCCGTCGTGGCCGAGCGGGACGCCGACATGGGGCGCGGCGCCGGGTTCCACGACAACTGGGTGGAGATCAGTCCAGCTTGAGCTTGTAGCCGACGTGGGAGTCGGTGAAGCCGAGCGAGTCGTAGAAGCGGTGCGCGTCCGTGCGGGTCTTGTCGGAGGTCAGCTGCACCATGGCGCAGCCGCGTGCCCTGGCCCGGTCGATCGCCCAGGTGATCATCTTGCGGCCGAGGCCCTGGCCGCGGACGGCGGCGGAGACCCTGACGGCCTCGATCTGGCAGCGCTCGGCGCCCAGGCGGGACAGGCCGGCGAGGTAGGTGAGCTGCATCGTGCCCACGACCTTGCCCTCCTGCTCGGCCACGATCAGCTCGTCGTGCGGGTTGGCGTCGATGCGCTCGAAGGCGGCGAGGTAGCGCTCGTCGGCGGGGTCGCCCTCGCGCTGCGCGCCGAGCGGGTCGTCGGCCAGCATCGCGACGATGGCGGGCAGGTCGTCCCTGCGGGCGGTGCGGAAGATCAAGGACAGCACGTAGTGGGACTCCATGAGCGCGGGGTTGGAGGGCAGGGCCATGACCTTGCCGCTGGGGGTGAAGCCCTTGCGAGCGTACAGGGCGCGGGCGGCCTGGTTGGCGTCCACCGCCCACAGGCCCATCTCCTCGGCGCCGGTGCTCCTCGCCCACTCCACGGCCGCGTCCACCAGGCGGGACGCCGCGCCATGCCGTCTGGCCTCGGGGGCGACCCACATGGACAGCAGGTGGGCGTGCCTGCCCTCGTCCTCCAGCAGCACGCACACCAGGCCGACGTCCGCCGCTCCCGACCTCGCCACCCAGTAGCGGGCGGCGGGGTTGGCCAGCCGCTCGGCCCACCGCTGCGGCGTGAACGCGACCTCGCGTTCGTACGAGGAGCCGAACGCGTCGGGCGCGTCCTGGAGGGCCCGCAGGCGCAGCGCGCGCAGCCGCTCGCCGTCACCGGGACGAAGGGGCACAAGCTGAATGTCCGTCATGGCGGCATCATGTCAGGGACAGCTCAGGGTCCGCCCCCGATGCCCCAGGGACGGACAAAGGGCAGCATTGGTGACATGAACGAAATCACTCGACGCGACGAGGTTTCGCTGTCGGCCGCCGCGCTGCGCGGCGCCCCTTGGAAGACCGCCGCCATCACCGGCGGCGCCGTGGCCGCCGGCGGCTTCGGCCTGAGCGTGCTCACCGGCGGCGGCGACCTGGTGTGGGCGCTGGGGCTGGGCATCGCCCTGTTCTCTCTGATCGCCGCCATCGGCGCGGTGGCCAAGCCCGACGTGGGCGACCGCGTGACGCGGCAGGCCAGGCTCTGGTCGCTGCAGCACCCGTGGCGGTTCTCGCTGCTGCCCGCCGGCATCGCCGCCGTGCTGAACTACCCCGTGCAGCTCGTGCTCGACGGCGAGGGCGTCTTCGGCGCCGGCTGGGACGCCCTGTGGCACGGCGCGCTGGTCTACCTGATCTCCGGTGTCCTGACGCTCGCGATGCGGGGGCGTGCCCGATCGGCCCGTTGACCTCCTCGATCAGCCCTCACTCGATCAGCCCTGACCCGATCAGCCCTGACCCGATCAGCCCTGAGCTGCGGCCCGCTCCGCGTCCGACCTGCACACGCAGAACTCGTTGCCCTCGGGGTCGAGCATGGTGACCCAGCCGACGCCGTTGGCGTCGCGCAGGTCCTGGTAGATGGTGGCGCCCATCCCCAGCAGCCGCTCGACCTCCTGGTCACGGGTCCTGCCCTCGGTGCCGTTGACGTCGAGGTGCACCCGGTTCTTCACCGTCTTGCCCTCGGGCACGCGGATGAACAGCACGTACGGGTCCTGCTTGGTGCGCAGCATCACCTCGTCGTCGCCCGGCTTGTCGCCCTCGCCCAAAGGCAGCCCGGTGGCCTTGCTCCACCAGCTCGCGATCTCGTACGGGTCGGCCGCGTCGAACGTGACGGCGTGGATCTCGATCATGATGCCACCCAACCCGACACCACCGAAGACGTCAAGCCAGTGTTCGCAGCCCGATGACGCCGGCCAGGATCAGGGCGATGGAGATCAGCCGCGCGGGTGACACCTCGTCCCCCATGGCGATCATGCCGAGGATGGCCGTGCCGGCCGCGCCGACGCCGGTCCAGACGGCGTACGCGGTGCCCACTTCCAGGCTTTTGAGCGCGTACGAGAGCAGCCCGAAGCTGAGCACGGCGGTGACGGCGAACGACAGTGTCCACCACAGATTGCTGAACCCGTTGCTGAGCTTGAGCGACAGGGCCATGACGACCTCGAACAGGCCCGCGAGCACCAGGACGATCCACGCCACGATGACGACTCCCTCGATGACGATGACTGACTCGGGTGCGTCGTCTTGGCGTACCGGGTACGGCGCGTCTCGTCCGGGAGCCTCCCAGGCTCATTGACGACAACGTGCCCGCAACCCCGTTATTCCCACCAGATGGTGACCCAGCGGTCGCGCGGCATCGGCCACATGCCCAGTTCCATCACGGTCGCGGCGACCTCCTCGGCCCGCGAAGGGTCGAGGCACACGCGGCGGCAGGCGCTCTGGGCCAGCTCCTCCAGCGAGGTGAAACGTTCCAGGGGGGACTCCCGCTCCTCCACCCGCACGGGGAAACCCATCGCCGCCGCCAGCGCCACGCAGTCTTCTGCGATCGGGCGCACCGGGCGGTCGACGCCGTGGAAGTGCTGCCACAGCGGGGTCAGCCAGCTCATGGGGTGGCGGTGCGGCAGCTCGATCACCACCCGCCCCTGCGTGTGGTCGTCGAGCGCGCGCAGGAAAGGAGCCAGGTCCGGCACGTTGTAGACCACGTGGGCGGACACGGTGACGTCGGCGACCGGCACCCGCCCCGCCACGTCGGGCCAGCGGCCCTCGACCGTGGTGACCGGTACGCCGAGCTTGTCCGCCCTGGACGTCAGCCCTTCGAGCATGGAGGCCGAGGTGTCGACGGCGTAGAGGTGGCCGATCCGCTCGTGCAGCGGCAGCGACGAGGCCCCGGGGCCGGAGCCGACGTCGAGCAGCGTGCCCTTGTCGGGCAGCGCCTCGGCCACGCGGGTCATGGTGGGGCCGTCGTCCGGCTCGGCCAGCGCCCGGTCCGTACGGGTGCCGAACCGCTCGGGCGAATGACTCCACGGGTCCGCGACGGCCTTGGCCAGGATCTCGTCCGGAATCGCCCAGGATTCGAGTCGCTCTCGCCAGCGTGCGGCGAGTTCTTCGGCGTCCATGGAGACGAGCATGCCATGCATGGCGTGGGTTACCCGCGGGTAGCATTTCAGAGTAAGGTTACTCACCAGTACAGCCATCTCGGTTCAAGGAGATCGACGCCCATGGGCCACTACAAGAGCAACGTGCGTGACCTGGAATTCAACCTCTTCGAGGTCTTCGGGAGACGCGAGATCCTCGGCACCGGGCCCTTCGCGGAGATCGACGAGGACGTCGCCCGCTCCGTCCTGGACGAGATGAACCGCCTTGCGACCGGCGTGCTCGCCGACTCCTTCGAAGAGGGCGACAGGACCCCGCCCGTGTTCGACGCGGCCACCGCCTCAGTGAAGGTGCCCGAGGGGTTCAAGAAGTCGTACAAGGCGTTGGTGGAGGGCGGCTGGGCGCACCTCGACCTGCCCTCCGACCTGGGCGGCCCCGGCATCCCGCGCAGCCTCGCGTGGGCCACCGCCGAGATGGTGCTGGGCGCCAACCCGGCGCTCTACATGTACGCCGCGGGGCCGAACTTCGCGTACACGCTGTGGCGGCTCGGCACTCCGGAGCAGAAGCGCTTCGCCGAGCTGGCCATCGAGCGCAACTGGGGCGCCACCATGGTGCTGACCGAGCCGGACGCCGGCTCCGACGTGGGCGCCGGGCGGACGAAGGCGGTGCGGCAGCCCGACGGCACCTGGCACATCGAGGGCGTCAAGCGCTTCATCACCAGCGCCGAGCACGACATGTCGGAGAACATCTTCCACCTCGTGCTGGCCCGTCCCGAGGGCCACGGCCCCGGCACCAAGGGCCTGTCGATGTTCCTGGTGCCGAAGTACCACGTGAACCTCGACAGCGGCGAGCTCGGCGAGCGCAACGGCGTCTACGTCACCAACGTCGAGAAGAAGATGGGCCTGAAGGTCTCCACGACCTGCGAGCTGACCTTCGGCGACAAGCACCCGGCGATCGGCTTCCTGGTCGGCGAGGTGCACGAGGGCATCAAGCAGATGTTCATGGTCATCGAGCACGCCCGCATGATGGTCGGCACCAAGGCCATCGCGACGCTCTCCACCGGTTACCTCAACGCCCTCGACTACGCCAAGGCTCGCGTCCAGGGCGCCGACCTCACCAGGTCGGGCGACAAGACCGCGCCCCGCGTCACCATCACCCACCACCCCGACGTGCGGCGCGAGCTCATGCTGCAGAAGGCGTACGTGGAGGGCATGCGCGCCCTGGTGCTCTACACCGCGACCTTCCAGGACGCCCTGCTCATCGACCCCGACGACCGGCACGCCTCCGAGATGAACGACCTGCTGCTGCCGGTCGTCAAGGGCGTCGGGTCGGAGCGGTCGTACGAGCTGCTGTCGCGCTCGCTGCAGACCCTCGGCGGCTCCGGCTACCTGCAGGAGTACCCGATCGAGCAGTACATCCGCGACGCCAAGATCGACTCCCTGTACGAGGGCACCACCGCGATCCAGGGCCAGGACCTGTTCTTCAGGAAGATCCTGCGCAACCAGGGCTCGGCCGTCGGCTCTCTGCTGGCCGAGATCAACGCGTTCGCCGGCTCCGAGGCGGGCAACGGCCGGCTCAAGGAGGAGCGCAAGCTGCTCGCCGAGGCCGCCGCCGAGGTCAAGGCGATGGGCGACACCATGGCGGCCTGGGCGCTCGGCTCGCTGGAGAAGCCGGAGGAGGTCTACAAGGTCGGCCTGAACACCACCAGGTTCCTGCTCGCGCTGGGTGACCTGGTCATCGGCTGGCTGCTGCAGCGCCAGGCCGAGGCGGCGCTGGCCCGGCTGGCCGAGGGCGAGGACCCGTTCTATCTCGGCAAGGTCGCGGCGGCCTCGTTCTTCGCCAAGACCGTGCTGCCCCGCCTCGCGGCCGAGCGCCGCACGCTGGAGTCCACCGGCCAGGAGCTCATGGAGCTGCCGGAGGACGCCTTCTGACAACGGGTGCGCCCCTGGTCGAAGTGTCGTGAACGGCACAGACCGGGGGCGCCGCCGGGAGTACCTTGCCCGTCTCGCGAGTGGGCCGGGCTGCTCGACGCCGAGCGCATCGTGGGCAACCTGCACCGCGCGTACGCCGATCTCGGCGGGCCGCCGATGGACCTGGTGGGGGCGATCCTCGACATGATCACGTACAACGGCGGGGAGCCGCTGACCTGTCTGGCGTGATGATCAGCTTTAGCCGGGTATGACGGTGCCTGTACGCGTTCTTTGCCGGGAGGTCGCCATGGGTGTCGGGGTCAGCATCTTCTTCCTCACGCTGGGCGCCATCCTGAGGTTCGCGATCGAGCCCGACGTCTTCGGCAAGAGCGTGCACATGGACATCATCGGCCTGATCTTCATGATCGTCGGCGGCGTCGGGATCGTGCTGAGCATCGTGCTGGCCCCTCGGCGGGGCCAGACGTCGGAAGGCCGGCTGATGCACCGGGAGAACCGTCCGCCCGAGGTCTGAGACCTACAGGCTCAGCTGGACGGCGGCACGCGAGGCCACGATCGGCTTGATGCGCTCGGCGATGACCGCCTGGTGCTCGGGGTGGTCGCGGTAGACCAGGTAGTCGTCCACACTGTCGAAGTCCGCCACCACCGCGAAGTCGTGGTTGCCCTGGTTGATGCCCGCGTCCTGGCCGAACGTGTACGACCGCAGCTGCGGGATCAGGCCGGGCAGCGTGCCCAGCGCCTCGGCCACGGCGGTCTTCTGCTCGTCGGTGGCGTCGTCGGTCCAAGTGGACAGCACGATGTGGCGAATCATGCAAGCCACTTTATCCATGTATCAACGGGACATCCTGGAGGCTCTGACGTCGTGGGTGCGGGTGTCCCCCGCCGTACGGCGGTCGCCGGGAGAGGGGTCCTCCCGGCGGCCGCCGTACCGGTGCGTCAGCTCCAGGCGAGCATTCTGATGGGGTCCTCCAGCATCGCGCCCACGTCACGGAGGAACAGCGAGCCCAGCTCGCCGTCCACGATGCGGTGGTCGAACGACAGCGACAGCGTCGCCACCTTGCGCACCGCGAGCGCGCCGTCCACCACCCACGGCATGTCCCTGATCTGACCGAAGGCGAGGATCGCCGCCTCGCCCGGGTTGATGATCGGGGTGCCGCCGTCGACGCCGAAGACGCCGACGTTCGTGATCGTGAACGTGCCGCCGGCCATCTCCGCCGGCTGCGTACGGCCCGCCCTGGCGACCTCCGTCAGCTCCGCCAGCCGCCCGGCCAGCGCGGGCAGCGACAGCTCCTGGGCGTCCTTGATGTTCGGCACCACCAGGCCGCGCGGGGTGGCGGCGGCGATGCCCAGGTTCACGTAGTGCTTGACCACGATCTCCTGGGCGGCCTCGTCCCACGAGGAGTTGATCATCGGGTGCCTGGTGATCGCCGTCAGCACCGCCTTCGCCACCAGGAGCAGCGGCGAGACCTTGACCTCGGCGAACTCCGGGAGCGTGCGCATGCCGCGCACGGCGTCCATGGTGGCCGTCATGTCCACCTGGAGGAACTCGGTGGCGTGGGGGGCGGTGAAGGCGCTGGTCACCATGGCCTGGGCGGTCATCTTGCGGACACCCTTGACCGGGACGCGCTCCTCCCTCTCCCGCCGCTCGCCCGTCGTGACGGGCCGCTCCTGCGTCCTCGCCGCCGCCGCGTGAACGTCGTCACGGGTGATCGTGCCCTGGGGGCCCGTGCCCGTGAGCGTGGCGAGGTCCACGCCCAGGTCCTTGGCGAGCTTGCGTACGGGGGGCTTGGCCAGCGCCCGCGCCGCCCCAGGACCCTGCGCTCCGGCCGGAACCGCAGGCGCCGGGGCCGGGGCGGATGCGGGGGCCGGGGCGGGGGCCAGGGCGGGGGTCTGCGGCGGCGCGTCCAGGCCCACGCGGGCCGGGTTCGCCACCGGGTTGGTCGGGTGGCCGGGAGCGGCCTGGCGGCGCGGGCGGCGCTTGGTGGCGCCGGTCTTGACGCCGTAACCGACCAGGACCGCCTGGCGCTCCTCCTTGGGGGCCGGGCTGCCGTGCGCGCCCGGCTCCACCGCGCCCTCGGCGGGCGGCTTCGGCACCATGTCGTCGGCCAGCGCCTCGATCCCGGACGCCGGCGCCGTCCCGCCGCTGGCGGGCGCAGAGGGAGCCGGCGCAGTGGGAGCGGGCGCCTCCTGAGTCGTGGCGCCGGTCGCGCCCGGTGAAGGGGCGCCGCCCTCGCCGTCGGTGTCCACCGCGATGATCGGGACGCCCACGTCGACCGTCTCGCCCTCGCCGGCCATCAGCCCGGCCACCACGCCGTCCCACGGGATCGGCAGCTCGACGATCGACTTGGCGGTCTCGATCTCCACCACGATCTGGTTGACCTTGACGTCGTCGCCCGGCTTGACGTGCCAGCGGACGATCTCCGCCTCCGTCAGCCCCTCGCCGACGTCGGGCAGCTTGAACTCGCGTCGCATCGTCTGCCCCCTCAGTATCCGAAGGTCCGGTCGACGGCGTCGAGCACGCGGTCAAGGTCGGGCAGGTAGTGCTCCTCCAGCTTCGACGGCGGGTAGGGGGTGGAGAAGCCGCCGACGCGCAGCACGGGCGACTCCAGGTGGTAGAAGCACTGCTCGGTGATCCTGGCCGCCAGCTCCGCGCCGAAGCCGCTGTTGACGGGCGCCTCGTGCACGACCACGGCCCGGCCCGTGCGGCGTACCGACTCCATGACCAGCGGCTCGTCCAGCGGGTTGAGCGAGCGCAGGTCCACGACCTCCAGCGAGCGCCCGTCCTCCTCGGCCGCCGCGGCGGCCTCCAGGCAGGTCTTGACCATGGGGCCGTAGGCCAGCAGGGTCGCGTCGGCGCCAGGACGTACGACCTTGGCGGCGTGCAGCGGCGGCCACCAGTCGGTGGAGCCGGTGTCGATCTCGGCCTTCTCCCAGTAGCGCCGCTTGGGCTCGAAGAAGATCACCGGGTCGTCGCTGCGGATGGCCTGCTGGATCATCGTGTACGCGTCCGCCGGGTTGGAGCAGGCCACCACCCGCAGTCCGGCGGTGTGCGTGAAGTACGCCTCCGGCGACTCGCTGTGGTGCTCGACCGCGCCGATGCCGCCGCCGCACGGGATGCGGACGACGACCGGCAGCTTGATCGCGCCGAGCGAGCGCATCGGCATCTTGGCGAGCTGGGTGATGATCTGGTCGGCCGCCGGGAAGACGAACCCGTCGAACTGGATCTCGCACACCGGCCGGTAGCCGCGCAGCGCCAGCCCGATCGCGGTGCCGATGATGCCGGACTCGGCGAGCGGCGTGTCGATGACGCGGTCCTCGCCGAAGTCCTTCTGCAGCCCGTCGGTGACCCGGAAGACCCCGCCCAGCTTGCCGACGTCCTCACCCATGATGAGGACCTTGGGGTCGTCCTCCATGGCCCTGCGCATGCCCTCGTTGAGCGCCTTGGACAGGCTGAGTACGGTCACGACGCCTCCTTCGCCCCGAACCGGCCGCTGCGGTCGCCTCGCTCAGTCACGGAACCCCTCCAAGTACGCGGCGAACTGGGCGCGCTCCTGGTCGATCAGGGCGTGGGGCTCGCTGTAGACGTGGTCGAAGATGTCGAGCGGCTCGGGGTCCGGCATGGCCAGACAGCGTCTGCGCAGGTCGGCGCCGAGCTGGTCGGCCTCGGCCTCGATCGCGTCGAAGAACGCCTGGTCGGCGTGCTCGTTCTTGAACAGGTACGACTTGACCCGCTCGATCGGGTCCTTCAGCTTCCACGCCTCCAGCTCGCTGGCCACCCGGTAGCGGGTCGGGTCGTCGGTGGTGGTGTGGGCGCCCATCCGGTACGTGAACGCCTCGATCAGCGTGGGGCCCTGGCCCGTACGCGCGGCCTCCAGCGCCTTGCGCGTGACGGCGAGGCAGGCGAAGACGTCGTTGCCGTCGACCCTGATGCCGGGGAAGCCGAACCCGGAGGCGCGCCGGTAGAGCGGGATGCGGGTCTGCTTCTCCAGCGGCTCGGAGATCGCCCACTGGTTGTTCTGGCAGAAGAACACGATCGGCGCGTTGAACACGCTGGCCCAGATGAACGACTCGTTGACGTCGCCCTGTGAGGTGGCGCCGTCGCCGAAGTAGACGATGGTGGCCGCGTTGGCGTCGTCGCGCTGGATGCCCATGGCGTAGCCGACCGCGTGGAGGGTCTGGCTGCCGATGACGATCGTGTAGAGGTGGAAGTTGTGCTCCTTGGGGTCCCACCCGCCGTGGTTGACACCCCTGAACAGGCCGAGCAGCTTCACCGGGTCGACGTCACGGCACCACGCCACGCCGTGCTCGCGGTAGGTGGGGAAGGCCATGTCGGAGTCGGTCAGCGCGCGCCCCGACCCGATCTGGGCGGCCTCCTGGCCGAGCAGCGAGGCCCAGATGCCCAGCTCGCCCTGGCGCTGCAGCGCGACGGCCTCCAGGTCGACGCGGCGGACCAGCACCAGGTCGCGGTAGAGCGACCGGACGTCCTCCGGGGTCAGATCGATGTCGTAGTCAGGATGCTCGACCCGCTCTCCCTCGGGGGTGAGCAGCTGGACGAGCTCAGGAGGTGCGTCAGCACCACGAGAGGCGTCTTGTGTCACGTGCCACTCCTGTGGTCGGGGCCGGTCCGAGATGGGGTTGCCACCTTAGGCCAGCCTTCGTAGCGCCGAACCGGGAGGTGGAGGTTCGTACGCTTTTGGGGCCATCGTGGCAGACGTCACAGCCCTGTGCGCAAGCCCCATGTCCTCCCCGTTCCCGTTGTGTCGGCGGCCACACGCGCCGGTAGGCTGTGCTTCCCACCACCCACCGCACCCAGGAGGAACGCAGTGGCCCGCGTCATCGTGGACGTCATGTTGAAGCCCGAGATCCTCGATCCGCAGGGCCAGGCCATCGCCAGGGCGCTGCCCAGGCTCGGCTTCTCCGGCGTCTCCGCCGTGCGCCAGGGAAAGCGTTTCGAGCTGGAGATCGAGGGCGAGGCCGACGAGGCCGCGCTCGCCGAGGTGCGCAAGATGGCCGAAACCCTGCTGGCCAACACGGTGATCGAGGACTACGTCGTCCGGGTTGAGGGGTAGAAGGCACTTTTGGGGGCTGGATTTCCCCTCGGGTGGTTAAAGCCGGGTTCGGACATGCCACAATGCCACGGGCTTGCCAACACTAAATAACAACAACGTGATTTTGCGGTTAGCCCCGTTTTCTCAGGGAAACCTACTCCAGGTGACATTCCGGAGCCCGGAGGAGTCCGGTGGATATTGAGTTCTCGTTGGCACTGCCTCGGGATGCGATCGGCATACCGATGGTCAGGCGAGTGCTGGGCGACGCCATGCGTTCACTCAACGTGAGCGAGACGTGCATCGCCGACATGCTGCTCGCCGTGTCCGAGGCGTGCTCCAACGCGGTCCGGCACGGAGGGCCGGCCAACCGCTACGAGGTGACGGCGGCCATCGGGGCCGGCCAGTGCGACGTCCGCGTGGCCGACAACGGCGACGGCGTGCCGACCATGCCTCCGCACTTTCCTCCTCCCGACACCGAGAACGGCCGCGGCCTGCTGATCATGCGATCCGTCGTCGACGAGATCTCGTTCGGCGTCACGCCGGGCCGGGGCACCACGGTCCACCTGCGCAAGCTGCTCGACTGGGACGACGACGCCGCCGAGGCCCGTCCCCGCGAGCTCGCCGCCGTGTAAGCCGCCGGGTAAGCCGCTGGGTAAGCCCGCGCCAGTCCCGCGTCCCGAGCCGATGCGGACCACCGGAGCGCACCCGATAACCTGGTGATACCGCCGTCCACCCCGATGGGACGGTGGCGCGCGCATTCACCCGGAGGGGACGACTGTCATGAGCGCTGCCCGTGTGGGCGTTGTCACGTTTCCAGGAACTCTCGACGACCAGGACGCAGCCAGAGCCGTGCGCCTCGTGGGCGCGGAGGCGGTCCCGCTGTGGCACGCCGACCACGACCTGAAGGGAGTCGACGCCGTCTTCCTGCCCGGCGGCTTCTCCTACGGCGACTACCTGCGCTGCGGCGCCATCTCCCGCTTCGCGCCGATCATGGACGAGCTGGTCCCCGCCGCGAAGGCCGGCCTGCCGGTCATCGGCACCTGCAACGGGTTCCAGATCCTCTGCGAGGCGCACCTGCTGCCCGGCGCGCTCACCCGCAACGCCTCGCTCCACTACGTCTGCCGTGACCAGCGGCTCAAGGTCGAGCAGACCGCGACGGCGTGGACCAACGGCTTCACCGCCGGCCAGGAGATCGTCCTGCCGATCAAGCACGGCGAGGGCCGCTACGTCGCCTCCGACGACACGCTCGCCGCGCTCGAGTCGGGCGGCCACGTGGTCTTCCGCTACGTCGGCAACCCCAACGGCTCGCTCAACCACATCGCCGGCATCCGCAACGAGGCCGGCAACGTCGTCGGCCTCATGCCGCACCCCGAGCACGCCGTCGAAGAGCTGGTCGGCGCCCCGAGCACCGACGGCCTCGGCATCTTCACCTCCATCCTGAAGAACCTGGTGAACGCATGACAGACAGTGTCCAGCGGGCGGCGGAGACTCCCGACGAGCCGATGCCCTTCGCCGAGCTGGGGATGAAGCAGGACGAGTACGACCGGGTCAAAGAGATCCTGGGCCGCCGTCCGACCGGCTCCGAGCTGGCCATCTACAGCGTCATGTGGTCCGAGCACTGCTCGTACAAGTCGTCCAAGGTGCACCTGCGGCAGTTCGCCACCAAGGCGCCCAAGTCCGAGGCGCTGCTGGTGGGCATGGGCGAGAACGCCGGCGTGGTCGACATCGGCGACGGGTGGGCGGCCACGTTCAAGATCGAGTCGCACAACCACCCCTCCTACGTCGAGCCGCACCAGGGTGCGGCCACCGGCGTCGGCGGCATCGTGCGCGACATCATGTCGATGGGCGCCCGCCCGATCGCGGTCATGGACGCGCTGCGCTTCGGCGCCGCCGACGCGGTCGACACCCGGCGGGTGCTGCCCGGCGTGGTCGAGGGCATCAGCAGCTACGGCAACTGCCTCGGCCTGCCCAACATCGGCGGCGAGGTCTCCTTCGACCCCTGCTACCTCGGCAACCCGCTGGTCAACGCCCTGTGCGTGGGCCTGCTGCGGAAAGACCAGATCAAGCTGGCCACCGCGCCTGGGCCGGGCAACAAGGTCGTGCTGTTCGGCGCCTCCACCGGCCCCGACGGCATCGGCGGCGCCTCGGTGCTGGCCAGCGCCACGTTCGAGGACGAGTCGCAGGCCAAGCGGCCCGCCGTGCAGGTCGGCGACCCGTTCATGGAGAAGCTGCTCATCGAGTGCTGCCTTGAGCTGTACGCCGCCGACGTCGTCGTCGGCATCCAGGACCTCGGCGCGGCCGGCGTCTCCTGCGCCACCACCGAGCTGGCCGCCAAGGGCACCGGCGGCATGACCGTCGACCTCAACCTCGTCCCGCTCCGCGACCCCTCGCTCAGGCCCGAGGAGATCCTGATGAGCGAGTCGCAGGAACGCATGATGGCCGTGGTCCGGCCCGACGACATCCCCGCGTTCATGGCGATCTGCCAGAAGTGGGACGTCCCCGCGACCGTCATCGGCGAGGTCACCGACACCGGCCGCCTCGTGATGACCTGGGACGGCGAGGTCATCGTGGACATCCCGCCGGGCACCGCCGCCGACGACGGGCCGGTCTACGAGCGGCCCTACCACGAACCCGCCGGGCAGGCGGCGCTCAACGCCGACACCCCCGACCGGCTAGAGCGGCCCGCCGACCTGCGGCAGACGCTGCTCCAGCTGCTCGGCTCGCCCAACCTCGCCTCCAAGGAGTGGGTGACCGGCCAGTACGACCGCTACGTGCGCTCCAACACCGTGCTGGCCCAGCCGGCCGACGCGGGCATGCTGCGCATCTCCGAGGCCATCGAGGGCGCCGAGCCGACCACCCGGGGCATCGCGCTGTCCACCGACGGCAACGGCCGCTACGCCAAGCTCGACCCCTACGCGGGGGCGCAGCTCGCGCTGGCCGAGGCGTACCGCAACGTCGCCGTCACCGGCGCCAAGCCGCTGGCCGTCACCAACTGCCTCAACTTCGGCTCCCCCGAGGACCCCGAGGTCATGTGGCAGTTCGCCGAGGCCACGCGCGGGCTCGCCGACGCCTGCAGGACCCTCGGCGTGCCGGTGACCGGCGGCAACGTCTCCTTCTACAACCAGACCGGCTCCACCGCCATCCACCCGACGCCGGTGGTGGGCGTGCTGGGCGTCATCGACGACGTCGCCCAGCGGGTGCCGACCGGGTTCGTGGCCGAGGGGCTGCGGGTCGTGCTGCTCGGTGACACCCGCGAGGAGTTCGGTGGCTCGGAGTGGGCTCACGTCGTCCACGGTCACCTGGGCGGGCTGCCGCCGCAGGCCGACCTGGAGGCGGAGCAGGCGCTCGGCACCGTCCTCGTCGAGGCGGCTCGGCGCGGGCTGCTCGCGGGCTCCCACGACCTGTCCGACGGCGGGCTCGCCATCGCGCTCGCCGAGTCGTGCCTGGCCAAGGGCGTCGGCGCGACCGTCGAGCTGACCGGCGACGCCTTCACCGACCTGTTCAGCGAGTCCGCCGCGCGGGCTCTCGTGGTGGTGCGCCCCGAGGTCTACGACGAGCTGGCCTCCCTGTGCGGCCGGCACGACGTCCCCTGCTACGGCCTGGGGACGACCGGCGGCTCGTCACTGGTCGTCAAGGACGTCTTTGAGGTGCCGGTGGAAGAACTCCGCGACACCCACACGGCAGCACTGCCGGCGTTGTTCGGCTGACCGGTTGAGGGGTTTTTTAGCGCCGGCGCTTCAACAGCCGGTGCTTCAACAGCCGGTGCTTCAAGGGCCAGTGCTCCAAGGGCCGGTGCTTCAAGGGCCGGTGCTTCAAGGGCCGGTGCGAGTTCCCTCGCACCGGCCCTTTCCGCGCCTCCGCCACACCTTCTGAGCGCTGCCTGCGTGATGGGGTGGGCGGCGCGCCCGGCTTTCCCGTGGCCGTTAACCGGCACGTGCCTCCACGTGGCGGCCCCTTCCTTCCGGCGCCGGTCCGCTGGGAGCTTGGCGGGTGATGCATGAAGATCACGCCTGAAACGGTCCATAGGATGACGGCAACTACCTAACGTATTTGTTACGAAACAGAAAGGTACTGACCGCACTGACGGATTGTCGATGACGTGGGTGAGTAAAACGACGCAGTCGCGACGGCGACCCCCCGTGGATAATCGGTCTGTGTCAACCCCTGGTCCCACGTACCTCCCACCGGCCACCCAGCCCGTTCGCGGCGTGGTCTGGGGGATCCACCTGGCGCTGCCCATGCTGGGCCTCTGGCTGCTGCTGGCCAACGACCACATCAACATCCCGTGGCAGCACAACCCGAGCCACTTCTGGCTGATCATCCTGGTCGCCGGCGTCAACCTCGTGCTCGGCGTACTCATCAGCGAGGCGTCGCGGCGGCGCGCCGACGCCCGCCTGTTCCTCGTCTCCATGGTCTTCGTGACCAACGCCGGCTTCTTCTTCCTGCACGGCCTGGCCACCCCCAAGGTCATCCTGCCCGGCGGCTCGGTGGGCTTCGACGCGGGCCAGCAGGTCGGGCTGTCGATCGCGGCGGTGTTCGCGTTCGTCTCGGCGCTGCCGCTGGGCGAGCGGGTGGCGAAGGTCGTGCTGTCGTGGCAGCACTTCATCAGGGGCGCGCTGCTCGGCTCCATGGTGCTGTGGGGCGTGGTGTCGCTGGTGCCCGGCCTGACCGCGCTGAGCGAGCCGCCCGAGGTCTCCCCGATCGACTGGCTGGTCTGGGCGTCGATCCCGGGGCTGCTGCTGTACGGCGCGGCCGGCGTGATGATGTTCCTGCTGCACAGGCGCCGCCCTTCGGCGATGCTGATCAGCCTGCTCACCGCGTACGCGCTGCTGGCCGAGTCGATGGTGGCCGGCATGTCGCAGCTCAACTGGCACCTGTCGTGGTGGGAGTGGCACCTGCTGCTGACCCTGGCCTTCATGTTCGTCGCCTACAGCGCCTACCTGCAGTTCAGGCGCGAGGGGTCGAGCGCGGGGCTGTTCGACTCGGTGGCGCTGTCGGCGACCGTGGCCCGCATCAAGCGCGACTACGACCAGGCGCTGGAGGAGCTGGTCGAGCACGTACGCAAGGGCGAACCGCTGGCCGCGACCCGGATGTCGGGCAAGTTCCGGCTCAACGAGGGCCAGGCGGCGGTGCTCGACCGGGCAGGACGGGCGCTGGCCGAGGAGCGCGAGCTGTCGGAGCGGCTGTCGGCGCTGGTGGCGGTGAGCGTGCAGACGCGGGTGGGCCTGCCGGAGGATCAGCTGCTGACGACGTCGCTGGAGCGGGTGCGGCAGGCGTACGGGGATGTGAAGATCGCGCTGGTGTCCGAGGGAAAGACGCAGGTGGGCTCGCGCGACTACGCGTTCGTGGGTGACGACCCGATCAGGCGTGACGGGCTGCTGGCCTTCCCGCTGACGGTCAAGGGCAACCTGGCGGGCGTGCTGGAGGTGCCGATCGGGCGGACGAGCCAGGACGAGGCGCTGGCCGCGACGCTGGCCGGGCAGCTGTCGATCTCGCTGGAGAACGCCCGGCTCTACCAGGAGCTGCACACGCTCTTCCACCAGTACATGTCGCCGGACGTGGCGCACGCGCTGCTCGCCGATCCGGGGCAGGCGGCGCTGGGCGGCGAGGTGAAGGAGCTGACCGCGCTTTTCGCCGACCTCAAGGGCTTCACGACGTTCTCGGAGAAGGTGACGCCGGGCGAGATCGTCGAGATGCTCAACCGCTATCACACGGCGGCCGTCCCCTGCATCCTCAACAACGGGGGCACGATCGTGCAGTTCGTCGGCGACGCGCTGCTGGCGCTGTTCAACGCGCCGGCCACGCAGACGGGGCACGCGCGGGCGGCCTGCAAGGCGGCGCTGGAGATGCAGCGGGCCGCCGCCGAGGTGGCCGAGGAGATGGCCTGGCAACGCTCCGACGAGGTGGAGTGGCCGACGTTCCGGGTGGGCGTCAACACCGGGCCCGCGCTGGTGGGCAACATCGGCAGCCCCGAGCTGCGCGGCTTCAACGCGATGGGCGACTGCGTCAACGTGGCCGCCCGCCTCCAGGCGATCGCGGAGCCCGGCACGGTGGTCATCGGCGAGACGACGTACCGGCAGCTCGGGGATGACGTGACGGTGAATTCCCTGGGCGCGCTCAACCTCAAGGGCAAGGAGGAGCCGGTCACCGCGTACGTTCTGACGGATTTGGAATAGAACCAGGGTTCCGTTGCCGCCATAATCGGGCGCATGGCCCCAGAACCTGGCGAGTTTCTCACCCTGCTGACCAACGAGGAGGTCGAGTCGCTCAAGGCGGCCGGCCGCCCGCGGCGGTGGGACCGCGGCACGACCATCATGGCCGAGGGCGACACGTCCGACTGGGTCCTGGTGCTGCTGGACGGCCGGGTCAAGTGCTCGTCCCACACGAGCGCGGGCACCGAGGTGGTGCTGGCCGTACGCGGCCCCGGCGCGCTCATCGGCGAGCTGTCGGCCATCGACGGCTCGCCCCGCTCGACCACGGTCACCGCGCTCGAACCCATCTCCGGCATCGTGGTCCGTGACTTCGCCACGTTCCTGGAGTCGCACGGCCGCATCGCGGTGCTGCTCATGCAGCAGGTCAGCGCCAAGTTGCGCGACTCCGACAGGAAGCGCATCGAGTACGGCGCCTTCGACACCACGGGCCGGGTCGCCACCCGCCTGCTTGAGCTGGCCGAGCGCTACGGCGAGAAGACCGCCACGGGCGTCCGGGTGGCGCTGCCCCTCTCGCAGGACGAGCTGGCCGGCTGGACCGGCGCCTCCCGCGAGGCCGTCAGCAAGGCGCTGCGCACGCTGCGCGACCGCGGGCTCATCGAGACCGGCCGGCGGCGCGTGGTCATCCACGACCTGGAGGGACTGCGTAAGCGCGCCAGGTGACCACATTCCGTGACGTACGTCGTACGTCATGATGGAGGTCATGGTCGCGGTCACCCCCCACGACGCCACCCGCCTGCGCTACGCCTGGCGGGTCTGCGCGGTCACCAGCCTGGGCCTGGTCCTCATCGGCATCGCCGGCAGCACCCTGAACGTGGCGCTGCCCGCGGTCGTGCGGCACTTCCAGGCGGGCCCGCTGGAGTCAGGCTGGATCCTGCTCGCGTTCCTGCTGGTCAACACCGCGAGCCTGGTGTTCTTCGGCCGCGTGGCCGACCTGCTGGGCCGCCGCGAGGTCTATCTGGCCGGGTTCGCGCTGTTCACGCTGGCCTCGCTGCTGGCGGGGCTGTCGCCGAGCGTCGGGTTCCTGATCGCGATGCGGGTGTTACAGGCGGTCGGCGCGGCGATGATCCTGGCGAACGGGACGGTGATCATCACCGACGCGTTCCCGCCCGAGCGGCTCAGCCAGGGCATGGGCGTCTACATCGGCACGATGTCGGTCGCCCAGCTCGCCGGGCCGACCGTGGGCGGTCTCATCGCGGAGACGGCCGGCTGGCAGTGGATCTTCTGGGTGAACGTGCCCGCCGGGCTGCTCGCGCTCGGCGTCGGCGCGGCGATCTTACGCAAGATGCCGCGACAGCCCAGGCAGCCGGTGGACGCGCTGGGCAACGTGCTGGTGTTCGCCGCCCTGTCGGCGCTGCTGCTGGCATTGTCGGAAGCCGGGTCGCGGGGGCCCGGCAGCCCTGTCGTGATCGTGGGAGTGGCCGTGTTCGTCGTGGCGGTGCCGCTGATCGTGGTGGCCGAGCGGCGCTCCGCGAACCCGGTGCTGGATCTGCGGCTGTTCGGCGGGCGGCTGCTGGCGTGCGCGAACCTGGCCTCGTTCTGCAACGCACTGGCCCGCTCCGCGCTGATCCTGGTCGTGGCGCTGTACTTCCAGGCGGCGCGCGGCGTGGGCGCGTTCGAGGCGGGGCTGAGCGTGCTGCCCGTGCCGGTGGGGATCGGGCTGGCCTCGCCGATCGTGGGCATGCTGGGACGGCGGGTGTCGCCGTACGCGCTGTCCATCGGGGGCGCGCTGCTCAGCGCGGCCGGGCTCGGCACGCTGATGGTGACGGCGGGGGCGGGCACGCCGTACTGGGTGATCGGCATCGGGCTGTTCGTGGCCGGCTGCGGCAGCGGAACGTTCCTCACCGGCAACACCACGCAGGTGATGACCGCGCTGCCGGCCGGGAGCCTGGGCGTGGTCAACGGGCTGCGGGTGATGGTGATGAACGTCGGCATCGTGATCAGCGTCGGCCTGTCGCTCACCGTGCTGACCGCCTCGGTGGGGCCGGAGCTGCGTGCCCAGGTCTACGCGGGCACGCTCTCCACACTCTCACCGGTGGCCGTGGGGCAGCTCATGGACGGCTTCCAGCGGGCGTACGCGGTGCTCTTCGCCGTGGCCCTGGCGGGTGCGGTGCTGGCGGCTCTGGCGCGGCCTCAGAGCGCGCCGGCCAGCCGCGCCTCGACCTGACGGTAACGGGCGACCGGGATGAGGTGCACCCCGGCGAACGCCCCGCTGTCGCGCAGCGCCAGCACCTGCTCGCACGCCGCCTCGACGCCCGCCGCCCGGTCGGCGGCCACCGCGGCCACGAGCTCGTCGGGGATCGCGATGTCGGGGATGGCCGCGGCCAGGGTGCGGGCGTGCCGCTCGCTGGCGAGGACCATCACGCCGGCGTACACCGGCACGTCGGCCGGGTGCTCGTCGCGCCAGCGCAACTGGGCCTCCACCGAGAAGCTGACCTGGGAGAACAGGAAGTCGGCTGTACGCTTCCAGGCCGGCAGCGGACGCAGCGCGGCGGCGGCGCCCACGTGGAAGCCGGGCGAGAACGCCCGCGCCTCCTCGATCATCGAGCGCACGGTCAGGTCGCTGGTGCGGTTGCCGCTGGTGGGCTTGTCGCCGTAGACAAACAGATCAGTTCGAAGGCCATGATCGTGACTGTAACCTCCGGCCGCCTCCCCGAGGAGGAATCAGGCGGCCGCCTCCGCCGCCGTCGGGTCCTCGAACTGGGTGCGGTAGAGCTCCTCGTAACGCCCGCCCGCCGCGAGCAGCTCGGCGTGCGTGCCGCGCTCGACCACCCGGCCGTCCTCGATGACCAGGATCAGGTCGGCCGCCCGTACGGTGGACAGCCGGTGCGCGATCACCACGGCGGTCCTGCCCTCCAGCGCCTCGCCCAGGGCCGCCTGCACCGCCGCCTCCGAGGTCGAGTCGAGCGCCGCGGTCGCCTCGTCCAGGATCACCACCCGCGGCCTGGCCAGCAGCAGCCTGGCGATCGTCAGCCGCTGGCGCTCGCCGCCCGACAGGCGGTAGCCGCGCTCGCCCACCACCGTGTCGAGGCCGTCGGGCAGCGACTGGATGAGCGTGGCCAGGCGGGCGCGGGTCAGCGCGTCCCACAGCTCGTCCTCGCTCGCCCCCGGCCTGGCCAGCAGCAGGTTGGCGCGGATGGTCTCGTGGAAGAGGTGGCCGTCCTGGGTGACCATGCCGAGCGTGTCGCGGATCGTGTCGGCGGTCAGGTCGCGCACGTCCACCCCGCCGAGCCGTACGGCGCCCGAGTCGACGTCGTACAGGCGGGGCAGCAGCTGCGCGATCGTGGACTTGCCCGCGCCGGACGAGCCGACCAGCGCCACCATCTGCCCGGGTTCGGCGCGGAACGACACCCCGTGCAGCACCTCCTCGCCGCCGCGCGAGTCGAGCACGGCCACCTCTTCGAGCGAGGCCAGCGAGACCTTGTCGGCCGAGGGGTAGGAGAAGCGCACGTCGTCGAACTCCACCGAGACCGGTCCTTCGGGCACCTCGCGGGCTCCGGGGCGCTCCTGGATGAGCGGCTTCAGGTCGAGCACCTCGAAGACGCGCTCGAAGCTGACGACCGCGCTCATGACGTCCACGCGGGCGCTGGCCAGCGCGGTCAGGGGGGCGTACAGGCGGGTGAGGAGCATGGCCATCGCCACGACCGCGCCGGGGGCGAGCTGGCCGCGCAGGGCGTAGAAGCCGCCGAGGCCGTACACGAGGGCCAGGGCCAGCGCGGAGACCAGGGTGAGCGCCGTGACGAACGCGGTCTGCGTCATGGCGGTGCGCACGCCGATGTCGCGCACTCTGCGGGCCCTGCCCGCGAACTCGGCCGACTCGTGCGCGGGCCGGCCGAAGAGCTTGATCAGCGTCGCGCCCGGCGCCGAGAACCGCTCGGTCATCTGCGTGCCCATGGCGGCGTTGTGGTCGGCCGCCTCGCGCCGCAGCCGGGCGATCCTGCCGCCCATCCGCCGGGCCGGCAGCATGAACACGGGCAGGAGCACCAGCGCGAGCAGCGTGATCTGCCACGAGATGCCGATCATCGCGACCAGCGTGAGCACCAGCGTGACCAGGTTGCCCACCACGCCGGACAGCGTGTCGGTGAAGGCCCGCTGCGCGCCGATCACGTCGTTGTTCAGGCGGCTGACCAGGGCGCCGGTGCGGGTCCTCGTGAAGAACGCGATCGGCATCTTCTGGACGTGGTCGAAGACGGCCGTACGCAGGTCGAGGATGAGGTCCTCGCCGAGCCCCGCGGAGAACCACCGGTTCAGCAGCCCCAGCCCGGCCTCCGCGATCGCCAGCCCCGCGATCAGCAGCGCCACGGTCACCACCACGCCGAGCGGCTCGCCGTTGAAGACGGCGTCCACCACCCGGCCCGCGAGCAGCGGAGAGCCCACGGCGAGGCCCGCGAGCACCACGCTGAGCAGTAGGAACAGCGTGATCTTGGTGCGGTGGGGACGGGCGAACCCGGCGATACGGCGGAGCGTCGCCCGCGACAGCGGACGACGCTCCTGCTGGTTGTTCATCGAATAAAGCTGGTGCCAGGCGGTCATCTCCATGCTCATGACATGGACGGTACGACCTCGACTTAACTTGAGGTCAAGCGCCGATCTTCTTGCCCTTGCCGTGCCAGACCACCGCCACCGCAGGGCGCGGCTGGTCGCCGTCGGGCCAGCGGCTGCCCGGGTTGTCCGGCGTGGCGCCGTCGATCTCGCCCGGGTGCTGCACCGCCACGAACACGCTGCGCTGGTCGCTCGTCACCAGCGGGCCGCAGGTCTCCGCGCCCACCGGGACCGTCAGGAACTGGCGCAGGTGGCCCCGCTCCCTGCCCTCGACCGGCATCACGAACAGGCCGTCGTTGGAGCCCAGCTCGTTGCCGTCCGTGGAAATCCACAGGTTGCCGTCCTTGTCGAACGTCACGTTGTCCGGGCAGGAGATCGGCGAGACCTTGCTCTTGTCGTACCCGGCGAAGTAGGTCGTGGCGTCCTTCGGGTCGCCGCACACCAGCACCAGCGACCAGGCGAAGCGCCGCTCGCCCGCGTCGTCTCGCCGCTCGGTGATCTCCAGCACGTGGCCGTGCTTGTTCGAGGGGCGCGGGTTGGCCTCGTCCACCTGGGCCGGGGTGCGGTTGGTGTTGTTGGTCAGCGCCACGAACACGCCGCCGGTGACCGGGTTGCGCTCGATGTCCTCAGGCCGGTCCATCTTCGTGGCGCCGACCTTGTCGGCCGCGACGCGCGTGTAGACCAGCACCTCGGCCGCCGACATGCCCTTCACGTACGACCGGTCGCCCGACACCAGCGGGATCCACTCGCCCGAGCCGTCGAACTCCTTGTCCTTCGGCAGCTTGCCGGACCCGTCGATCTCCTCGTCCGGGCTGTCGCCGGTGAACTTGGCGACGTACAGGGTGCCCTCGTCCAGCAGTGCCCTGTTGTGCCGGTCGAAGCCGGGGATGTAGCGGTCCTTGGAGACGAACTTGTAGATGTACTCGAACCGCGAGTCGTCCCCCATGTAGACGACCAGGCGGCCGTCGCGGGCCAGCGTGGTCGTGGCCGCCTCGTGCTTGAACCGGCCGAGCGCGGTGCGCTTGACCGGTGTGGAGTCGGGGTCGAAGGGGTCGATCTCCACGATCCACCCGAAGCGGTTGGCCTCGTGCGGGTGCTTGGCCAGGTCGAAGCGCTCCTCCACCCGGTCGAAGCGGCGGCTCTCCTCGGGCACGCCCGTCGTGATGGTGTAGCGCTCGATGTACGGCTTCTGCGCCGCGGGCACCTTGTCGCCGTTGACGAAATACTGGTCGACGTTCTCCTCGGCGGTCAGCACCGTCTTCCACGGCGTGGTGCCGCCCGAGCAGTTGTTCAGCATGCCGATGGGCGTGCGGCCCTTCGGGTCGGCGGCCGTGCGCAGCAGCTCGTGCCCGGCGGCGGGGCCGCTGAAGCGCATCTCGGTCTGCGCCGTGATGCGCCGGTTGTAGCGGCGGCGCCCCTTGGTGACCAGCTTCCACTGGCCGCTGCCGCCGGCCCGCTCGATCTCCACGACCGAGCCGCCGTGCGCGGCCAGCCCGATCCTGATCTGCTCCTCGGTCGCCTCCGCGCCGCCGGTGTAGCCGCGGAACATGAGGCTCTCGTCGGTGTACTCGTGGTTGACCCACATCAGCGCCCGGTCGTCGCCCATGGGGAACAGCGTCACGTAGTCGCAGTTGTAGCCGAACTGCTTGCTCTGCGCCTCGGGCGTCTGACCGTCGAAGTCGAACGCGGGCGCGTCGGGCAGCACCGGGTCGCCCCAGCGCACCACCACCGAGGACTTGTAGCCGTCGGGGACGCGCAGCACGTCCTCCTTGTTCGGCGGCACCGGAGCGAAGCGCAGGTCGGAACGGCCGCCGCCCGGCCTGCCAGGACGGGCCGCCGCCGGCTCCGCCTGCCCGTCCGCGAGCGCCGGCGCCGCCCCCGCGAGGCCCGCACCCGCGACCAGCGCGCCGAGCGCGCCCGCCCGCAGCACGCCGCGGCGCGACAGGGCCTCCTTCACCACATCGCCGAAGTAGACGTTGTCCGTGGTGTTGGCCACGTCGTGGGCGCACGCGTTGCCGCAGCGGAACTGACAGGTCAGCGCGGAACGGCCACCTTTGTGCGGGGTGGACAGCAGCGGTAGCAGCCGGCCTCCCGCGTTGGGGTTCGCCACAGGTCCTCCAGGAAAAGGCGCAGTTGTACGGCGGGGAGGCTACGGGCGCCGTCGAAACCGCAGGTGAACGACGACCTCCATCCCGATGAACGCTGACAGGGAGACAATGGTGAGGTGCCTCCACGCAAGCTGGACCAGGAAAAGCTGAGAGCCGCGCTCGACGGCCAGCTCGTCGCCCTCGACGAGCCCCCCTACGACGGCCCCGCGTCCGCGCTCCCCGACGCGCTCGTCGCCGCCGTGCTCGCCGCCTACGACCGCGGGCTGCCGCCCGAACGCGACGCCGCCAGGCAGGCCGTGCGCTATCTGCTCGACAAGCTCGCCACCGCCGCGCCGGGCCACACCGTCGAGGTGCGCGTGCCGCCGTACGCCGCCGTCCAGGCCGTCGCGGGGCCCCGCCACACGCGCGGCACCCCGCCCAACGTCGTCGAGATGGACGGACGCACCTGGATCGAGCTCGCGCTCGGGCGCCTCACCTGGGACGAAGCGGTCGCCAAGGGCGCCGTCTCCGCCAGCGGCTCCCGCGCCGACCTCTCGGCCCACCTGCCGCTGTAGGCCCTACCTGGTGCCGCTCATCCACGGGAACTTCGACTCGAAGCACCGGTCCGCCATCGGGCTCGGCAGCTGGGCGCACTCCTGCACGACGTTCCAGAACCAGATCGCCACGATCGCGAACAGGACCAGCGACAGCACGCTGATCACGATGCCGGCGATCGCGCGGCCCTTGCCGACCCGCTTGGCCAGGGCCACGCAGCCGAAGATGATCGACAGGATGGCGGTGATCAGGCCCGTGAAGCAGACGAACACCAGGAACGGGCTGGCCACGCCCAGCACGAGCGAGGCCGTCGCCAGGCCGCTGCCAGGCCGGGGCTGCTGGTATGGGCCGTACTGGCCGTACTGGCCGCCTGAGGGGCCGTAGGGGGTGCCCGGGGGCGGGGGCGGCGGGTAGCCGGGCGGGCCGCCGTACGGGCTGGAGGGCATCGTCCCCGGGATCGTCTGGTCCTCGTCCTGCCGGTACGCCTGGTCGCGCCGCTCCTGCTGCTCGCGCGGGTGCGGCTGGTCGCCGCGGTACTCCCCCGCCGCGTGCGGCGGCGTGCCGGCCGGTCCTCCGCCGGGCGGCGGCGTGCCCGCCTGGCCGCCCTCCCACCGGGAGCTCTCGCCCGGTGGCGCGAAGTGCGGCTGGTCGCCCTGCTCGTAGCGTGAGGGCTGCTGCCTGCCCGGCGGCTCGCCCTCCTCCTGCTCCCGGCCCCATCCCGGGTAGGTGGGCGTCGCCCCGGGGATCGGGAACACCTGCGTCTCCTCCACGTCCCGCTGCACGGGCTCGTCCCCCGGCTCCCTGGGCTCCACGCCGGGCCGCGGCTCCTCACCGGGCCGTCCGGGCTTCTCACCCGGGCGCTCAGGCTCTTCGTCGGACCGGTCGTCCGGCCGGGTGCCCTCGCTCCACCACTCTGATTCCTGCTGGTGCTCTGGACGCTGGTCCTGCCCCGGGCGGGGCTCGTTGGGGTCCCCAGGTGTGGTCACGTCTGCGTCTCCCGACGGGTCTGCATGCCGGATAGTTCACCCTTTCGCGGAGAGCGCCCGCTAAACCGCACGACACGGTAAGAGGATCCTCATCTCTGGGTCACCGTGTGACAAAACGTCAGGGAACGAGTAAGGAACGGCCGGGTGGCGGGCGCGTGACCGTACCGGAGCGCGACCGCAAGCATGACGGGAGCACGGTACGAATGCGGCCAGGTCAACGCGCACCCGCAGATTCACCCCCAGGTGTGCGAGCACGGAAGCGCCCAACCTAGACTGAGGCATGTGCTGAAGGGCGACGGCCGGCTCGGCCATGACCTGGACCCCCACGACCGCGCACCTAAAGACGCCTGTGGCGTCTTCGGCGTCTGGGCTCCGGGCGAGGAAGTTTCCAAACTCACCTACTACGGGCTGTACGCGTTGCAGCACCGCGGACAGGAGTCCGCGGGCATCGCGGTCAGCGAGGGCAGCCGCATTCTCGTCTACAAGGACATGGGCCTGGTGGCCCAGGTCTTCGACGAGTCGGTGCTCAGCACCCTGCGCGGCCACCTGGCCATCGGACACTGCCGCTACTCCACGACCGGCTCCAGCGTGTGGGAGAACGCGCAACCCACGCTGAGCTCCACCGAGGAGGGCGGCCTCGCGCTGGCCCACAACGGCAACCTGATCAACACCCCTGAGCTGGCGCAGCGCCTCGCTCCCGGCTCCACGCGCGCCACCACCGACACCGAGGTCCTGACGACCCTGCTCGCGCAGGACCGCAGCAGGTCCGTCGAGGACGCGGCGGCCGAGCTGCTCCCGCAGGTCAAGGGCGCCTACTCGCTGGTCTTCATGGACGAGCGCACGCTTTACGCGGCCCGCGACCCGCAGGGCATCCGCCCGATGGTGCTCGGCCGCCTCGAACGCGGCTGGGTGGTGGCCTCGGAGACGGCGGCGCTCGACATCGTGGGCGCCACGTTCGTCCGCGAGATCGAGCCGGGCGAGCTGCTGACGATCGACGAGCGCGGCGTCAGGTCCCGCCGCTTCGCGCTCGCCGAGCCGAAGGGCTGCCTGTTCGAGTACGTCTACCTCGCCCGCCCCGACACCACGATCGCCGGTCGCGGCGTGCAGGTCACCCGGGTCGAGGTGGGCCGCGTGCTGGCCAGGGAGCACCCGGTGGAGGCCGACCTGGTCATCCCGACCCCCGAGTCGGGCACGCCCGCGGCGGTCGGCTACGCCGAGGAGAGCGGCATCCCCTACGGCCAGGGCCTGGTGAAGAACTCCTACGTGGGCCGCACGTTCATCCAGCCCTCCCAGACCATCCGCCAGCTCGGCATCAGGCTCAAGCTCAACCCGCTGCGCGAGGTCGTGGAGGGCAAGCGGCTGGTCGTCGTGGACGACTCGATCGTGCGCGGCAACACGCAGCGGGCCATCGTCAGGATGCTGCGCGAGGCGGGGGCGCGTGAGGTGCACGTGCGCATCTCGTCGCCGCCGGTGGCCTGGCCGTGCTTCTACGGCATCGACTTCGCCACCCGGGCGGAGCTGATCGCGGGCTCGCTGACAGTGGAGGAGATCAGGGCCTCGCTGGGCGCCGACTCGCTCGGCTACATCTCCCTCGAGGGGCTGACCAAGGCCACCACCCTCCCGTCCGACCGGCTCTGCCGGGCCTGCTTCACGGGCGAGTACCCGATCCCGATCGACCAGGACAACGTGGGCAAGTTCGTGTTGGAGAGCAAGGCGTGAGTACGTACGAGGCGGCGGGCGTCGACATCGAGGCGGGCGAGCGGGCCGTCGCGCTGATGAAGGACAAGGTGGCGCGCTCGCGGCGGCCCGAGGTGGTCGACGACGCGAGCGGCTTCGCCGGTCTCTTCGACGCCTCGGCCCTGCTGCGCTACAAGCGGCCGCTGCTGGCGTCGTCCACCGACGGCGTCGGCACCAAGGTGATGCTCGCCCAGCGTTACGGCAAGCACGACACGATCGGCATCGACCTGGTCGGCATGGTCCTCGACGACCTGGTGGTGTGCGGGGCCGAGCCGCTGTTCATGACCGACTACGTGGCCTGCGGCAAGGTGGTGCCCGAGCGCATCGCCGAGATCGTGGGCGGCGTGGCGGAGGGCTGCCGGCTCGCCGGGGCGGCGCTGGTGGGCGGCGAGACGGCCGAGCACCCCGGCGCGATGGGCCCCGACGAGTACGACCTTGCTGGCGCGGGCACCGGCGTCGTCGAGGCGTCGGCCATGCTCGGCCCCGACCGCGTGGCCGCCGGTGACGTCGTCCTCGGCCTCGCCTCCTCCGGCATCCACTCCAACGGCTACTCCCTCGTACGCCACGTGCTGCGCGAGGCGGACCTGTCGCTCGACGCGGTCCTGCCCGAGCTGGGCCGGCCGCTGGGCGAGGAACTCCTCGAACCGACCCGGATCTACTCCCTCGCCTGCCTGGAGCTGGCCAGGACGGTGGACGTGCACGCGTACGCGCACATCACGGGCGGCGGCATCGAGAACAACCTGTCACGCTCGCTGCCCGGCCACCTCGACGCCGTACTTGACCGCTCCTCCTGGACGCCACCCGCCGTCTTCGACGTACTGGCCCGGTACGGGAAGATCGCGCAACGCGACATGGACCGCACCTTCAACCTGGGGGTGGGCATGGCGGCGATCCTGCCCGCCGAGGCCGTGGACGAGGCGATCCGCCTCCTGGCGGAACGCGGAGTCGAAGCCTGGCCCATGGGCGAAACCACCCCCGGCACCGGCCAGGCCCGCTACCACTAACCGCAAGATCTTCCAGGGGGGCGCTGCGCGCACAGGCTTCACCCAGCGCCTCCCAAGGGAACTTCGCTCCTCCGACAAGCACGCTCGCTTGCGCTCGCCGAACCCACCCGATCCCGGTTACACGGTGGGCCGACGGGAGTACGACGGGTATTGGCCAACGCGTGGCGGCACAGTTCTTCCCAACCCTTGACCGCATCGCCAGTGCCGAACCGGAGGTCCCCTTCACCGTCTGGAGGTGGCACTGTGACGCGGTCTCCGCGCTTCGGGCTCACGCCGTGACCTCGACAGGCCCGAAGTCTCCAGTCGTAGGCTTGCGCGCTGCGGCATATTGCGCGGGATCGGCCTTAATCCTTGCGGTTGCGCGCCAGCCGGCGATGACCTCCTGCGTGGTCACGTCCATGTCCAGCTCCGCCGCGTCGGACAGCGCCTCAACTAGCTCGAGCGTGAAGGCCCGCTGCTCGTCCGACGACAGGTGGCGCACCCACGGGAAGACGTCAGGCATGGCGATGACCAGTGCGCGCGCCGTAGGACCGCCTGCACTGCTTTTCCCTACCGTTTGCGGCCTCGCATCACTTCACCGGCCCTTCGCAATCGAGAACAACGGTGCCCGCAATCAATCTGCTTCGTGCGCGTGCCACCCGCTCTCCTCCCGGAGTTCAGGCGCCGACCTGACGTGGCGGAACAACGCCGCCGCCTCATCGCGTAAGGCATGCGGGAGCGGCCCGGCAGCGGCCTCGTTCGCCTGCGGGGCCTCCTCCAACAGATCCCGCTCGATCTGGCGCTCCACAGCGGCATCGACGTAGGCCGAGAACCCACGGGCCCCGGCGCGCTCTCGGACGGCGCGAATGGTGCCCGCTCTCAGTGACACACGGACTTTGGTGGCCGGCCCGTCTCCCGGAGCGAAGTCTCGCTCGGGCATGCTCATGAGCTGAAGCCCCTTCCGGCGCATGCGGGCGGCCCCGGAGCGGTTGCCCAGGGCCGCGATGAGAGTTGACGTCAGATGGACTATGGCGCCGGGAGCTCGCGCACGAGCCTGGAAGTCCAGGGGCACCACACGAGCCCGGGCAGGAACGCCCCGCCGGCCTCGTCCAGGTGATCTTCGACGTAGGGGATGGTGGCGTCGCAGACCTCGATGGCGACGTCGAAGAAGCTGACGGTGTCCGGGTTCAGGTTGTAGCTCCAGCGCGGGTTGTAGGGGGCGGACCTCTTGACGATGCGCCCGATGACATGGGGTTTGTCCGAGGTGGCGCCGCTGAGCAGGTCGCGGGCGTGCTGGATCTTGCCGGGGTCGGTGAGCTGGACGACGAACTCCTCGCGGGTGATGTCGGTCATGACGAAGTAGGCCGGGTCCGCCGCCTGGGCGGGTGCGGGGGCGACGACGCAGAGCGTCGCCATGACGGTGAGAGCCGCGAGGAGCTTGGTGAGGAGGTGGTGCACGTGACCCCTTCCGCTGCGCGTGAATACGCTGTGTAGCGCTTTACATGCGCAAAGTAATCACGCGAAGATTGGAGGAGCCGCTTGCGTAACAGTGACAACAGCATCACTGTCTGCAGCGGACGGCGGAGCCGGGTAGCCTCATGCCTGCGGTGCGGCGACATGCCCCGCCACCTGTGATGATTCCGCGGTGCACCCTCCCGAAGGCCACCGGTGTGCCCTCACGGGCGGGCGCTGGGCGAGCGTGCTTGTCAGGGGCGAAAGGGGGACGGTGTCACCCTTGGGAGACGCCGCCTGGAACCGCGATACGCGAAGCGACCCCTCGTGGAAGGGCGTCGCGGTTGAGGCCGGAGGCGGACGCAACGAAAGCCCCACGGTTGCCCGTGGGGCCCGACGAGCGTGAGCGAGGAGCCGGCGCGGTGAGGCGCCGGGCCCTCGGTCACATCAACCAGGAGAACGGCTATCGGCGGCCGGACGTACGGCCATCGTCGTCGTCTCCGGCGCCATAGTCATCGGCGTAATCGGCATAGCGATCAGCCAGCTCATCGTTGAGGTCGTCGGCGTCGTCATTGCGGCTGGAGTCTCCGACCCCGAGTTCGTCGCGAAGACGGTCAAGATCCGTGCCACCGCTGTTGTACTTCAGCTGGCGAGCAACCTTGACCTGCTTGGCCTTTGCTCGGCCGCGCCCCATTGGCTCGACCCCCTCGTGTGGGGTCGTCCCCGACCCCTCGTCGCTAACGCACCACTCACTGACGCCGCCTGACTTTGGGCGTCAGCCTATCGTTCGCCTATTACCGTACCTGTTTTGTGCCCAGCTCGGTACGTCGTATGGGCGCGGGGCGTCAGTGGCCCAGCCAAATGGCCCGAATACGCCCGACTTCCGACATTCTGCGCTCGGCAAGCCTATCCGCTGCCACGGCGGGAGGAACGCCCTCCTCGGCCGCGATCGCGAAGATCTTCAGAGTCGTGTCGTAGATCTGGGCCGCCTTCGACCTGGCGCGTTCCATGTCGAAGCCGCCGATCTCATCGGCGACCTGGATCACGCCGCCGGAGTTGACGACGTAGTCGGGCGCGTACAGGATGCCGCGTTCGGCTAGTTGCTTCTCGACGCCGGGATGGGCGAGCTGGTTGTTGGCCGCACCACAGACGATCTTGGCGCGCAGCACCGCCACCGAGTCGTCGTCGAGCGCGCCGCCCAGCGCGCAGGGCGCGAACACGTCGATGTCGGAGGTCATGAGCGCCCGCGCGTCGGCCACCACGTCGACCTCGGGATGACGCAGGCGCACCCGCTCGATCGCCTGGGGAGAGACGTCGCAGATCACGACCTCGGCGCCGTCCTCGCGCAGCAGCTCGACCAGACGGTGGCCCACCTTGCCGACCCCCTCGACGCCGACCCGCCTGCCGCGCAGCGACGGCGTGCCGTAGACCCGCTCGGCCGAGGCCCGCATGCCCTGGTAGACGCCGAAGGCGGTGAGGATCGACGAGTCGCCGGCGCCGCCGCTGGCCACCGTGCGCCCGGTGACGAAGCGGCACTCGCGGGCGACGATGTCCATGTCCTCGCTGTAGGTGCCCACGTCGCAGGCGGTGATGTAGCGCCCGCCGAGCGACTGGACGAACCTGCCGTACGCGCGCAGCAGCGCCTCGCTCTTGTCGCGGGCCGGGTCGCCGACGATGACGGCCTTGCCCCCGCCCAGATCGAGGCCGGCCAGCGCGTTCTTGTAGGCCATGCCCTTGGCGAGGTTGAGCACGTCGGCCAGGGCCTCCTGCTCGCTGCCGTACGGGTAGAACCGCGTGCCCCCGAGGGCCGGGCCCAGGGCCGTGTTGTGGATGGCGATGATGGCACGCAGGCCGCTCTGCTCGTCGGCGCAGAAGACGACCTGCTCGTGGACGTCCTTGTGGGACGCTCCGAAGACGTCGGTCACGGTAGTGACTCCCTGTCCGGTCCACCGCTCCTTTGCGGCGGAGATCACCTCACAGAGTAGTAAGAGACACGACGGTGCACGCAGGTTCGCTTCGTGACACGATGCCTCCGTGCTGCCCTATGCCGCCTACCTCCGTGTCTATGAGCCACTGACCGCGTTCGCCGAGTCCGAGCGCAAGGTGTGGGCCGACTACGCCGACTCACGTGACCGCCCGCGCCGCGCGAACGCGCTCAATGCGGAGCATGGCGAGTCGGTCATGCGTCTGCTCGGCACGCCCCCTCAACCCGTTCCCGCCCAGGAGAGCCCCAACGCCTATCTGCGGCGCGTTGAGGACCGTCTCTATGTCTGCCCTTGGCAGACGCGTTTGCGCTCGTGGCTGGCGTTCTCACGGCTTCGTGGCACCACACCCCAGAAGATCATGGACCACCTCGTGCCGAAGGCGATCGCCGACCAGACGGCCGACGACTTCGACCGGTACAAGAGGAAGGCCGGTTCGGCCGCGTTGCGCACCCACATCCGCACCACGGCGTGGCATGTGCCGCCGTCGTGGTTCGTGCCGTTTGATGGGAACGAGCGCTGGCTGGTGCTCGGCTCCGCCAACCCGGGACAGGACGTGACGACCGCTACGGGCCGTAACCTCATCTACGTCACCTCCATGGCACAGGCCAGGAGGCGGGCGGCCCGCGCACTCAACGTGCTGCGCCGGCATCTGGGCGACGCGGCGGCCAATCTGGAGGTCGAGGACATCGCCAGGTGGCTGGAGGAGTTCCACCCGCACTCCCTCGTCGAGCTCGACTACGGCGGTCTCGTCCACCTGATGGACGACGACGCGTTGCAGGCCGACCAGTCGGTTGCGGAGCTTTCTGCCGCTTTGACGGGACTGGACACGGGTCAAGAAGAACTTGCCTACGCCATGTACCAGAGGGTCATCCTGCGGTGGAAGTCAATGCAACTGCTGGAATCTGCCAACTGAGCCCCAATACGGCCGTCTGACCTGCATGAGTAGGTCACGTCTCGCGGCTGCTCTCTTCTGCGAACTGAGTAGTTTGCCGTTTTCACTGCGATACCACGAACCGTGTCGCTAGAATCACCGAGCGTGACAAGGCCACGGGGGCGGGCAGCTGGGTCAAAGAAGGGCTCGCCAATCGCTCTGTGTGGCGGTATGGTCACATCGGGTGATGCCGCATATGGCTCAGAAAAGCCGCACGCTCTGCGCCATAGGGGGACATCCGTGACACGCGCAAAGGCAGTCACAGGATCGCAAGCCGGTCCACACGGAGGAGAGGCCGCACAAATGTCAGCTCGTACACCCGAGGCCGAGCCACTGCTCACGCCCGCTGAGGTCGCGACCATGTTCAGGGTCGACCCCAAGACCGTTACGCGGTGGGCCAAGGCGGGCAAGTTGACGTCGATTCGTACCCTGGGCGGTCATCGGCGTTACCGGGAGACCGAGGTTCGGGCGCTGCTCGCGGGCATTCCGCAGCAGCGCTCCGAGTAGCGGGAAGGTCGTCACGGACCTCAGGGGGGTTTGAAGGGGGTGGACCGGGTCGCCATTTGGGCCGGGTCCACCACTGTGACGACGAGACGTCGGATGGAAGTTGGCGCCGCCCGCCCGGCGCCACTCTTCCGTGACGTGTCACGCCCTCCGCCGCTACGCCGGCCGGTCGAGTAAACCGGCGACGCCGCCGTCATGCGACGCGGCGACGCCGAGCAGCGAGACCATCTGGTCGACCAGCAGCTTCTCCAGGGTGGGCCGGTCGATGTCGCGATGCTCCAGCCAGTCGAGCCCGGCGGTCTCGACGGAGGCGATCCACGACCGCAGGGTCGTGCGCAGCACCGGGCTCGGTTCTTCGACGCCCATCTGCTTCTGGATGAGGAGGAAGAGCCGGCGGCGCACGCCGTCGACGATCTCCCCCACCTCGCCCGTCCTGTTGGCGGGGCCGCCGCGCAGCAGCGCCGCGAAGCCCGCCGCGTGCTCCTCGACGAAGTCGAAGTAGCGCCTGAGCCCGGAGGCCAGCTCGTCGAGCGGCCTGCCGCCCTCCTGCGGCCGCAGCCGCGACTCCAACTGCTCCGCCGCGCTTCTCAGCGCCGCCACGTAGAGCTCCTGCTTGCCACCGAAGTAGTGGTAGACCAGGGCCCGCGAAGCCCCCGCCGCCGATGCGACGTCGTCGATCGACACGTCTTCCGCGTCGCGGGTGGAGAACAACTCCAGCGCCGCCGCCATGAGCTCTTCCCGGCGGCGGTCCACGCTGAGCCTGCGCCGAGCCGGCCGTGCCGTCTCGGCTGACTTCCCGGGTGTCACACCAGCACAGTATCCGACCGGCCCCCGCCGGGATGCCGCACGTCCCGCGCCCGTTACGCGACAGGTTGCGGCAATCCGTGACGCAGGCCGTACCCTGCGGTCAACTCGATCGTTTGGTGAGACAGGTGCCCATATCCGCATCGCGGGGGAGACACATGTCAGGACCGCCCGTCAACACATCCACCATCCCTGAGCTAAGAGAGGTAGACGCGCTGCCTCGGCCCAGACCGACCATCCGTAACGTCGCCGAACGAGCCGGCGTGTCCAAATCGCTGGTCTCACTCGTGCTGCGCGGATCCCCGCACGTGAGCGAGCACCGGCGCCAGGCCGTGCTGCAGGCGGCCCGCGAACTCGGCTACCGGCCCAACGCGGTCGCGCGGAGCCTGGTCGAAGGACGTACCCATCTGGTGGGCGCACTGGTCGCCGACCTGCACAACCCGTTCTACGCGGAGTTCCTCGACGGCCTGCAGGAGAGTCTGCACGGCGACGGGCTGCGCATGCTGATCGGGAACAGCCAATGGGACCCCGCGTTCGAGGACGAGGCCGTGGAGGCCTTCCTCGAGCTGAGGGTCGACGGGCTGGTCCTGCTCGGCATCGCCCCGACCAGCGAGACGCTGATCGAGGCGACCGCGTACACCCCCACCGTCGTCGTGGGGGAACGTGACATCGAGCTCGACGGCGTCGACATCGTGGTCGACGACGACCAGCTCGGCGCGCGGCTGGCCATCGACCACCTGGTCGAGCTGGGCCACAAGCGCATCGCCCACATCGAAGGCCGGCGAGCGTCGCGCTGCGAGGGCTACCTCGTGGCGATGCGCAGGCACTCGCTGGCGCCGTACATCATGGTCGAGGCCGCCGACTCGACGGAAGAGGGCGGCAGGGAGGCGGCGCTCGCGCTGCTCACCCGCGACCCCAGGCCCACGGCGATCTTCGCCGCCAATGACGTGACCGCGCTCGGCGTGCTGTCGGCCGCGAGCGAGCTGGGCCTGCGCGTCCCCGAGGACCTCTCGGTGGTCGGCTACGACAACACCCACCTGTCGGCCTCCCGGCACATCTCGCTCACCTCCGTCGACCAGCCTCGCCGCACCATGGGCAGGTCGGCGGCCGCGTTGCTGAGCGACAGGATCGGCGATCCCGGCAAGGTCGCACGCCTGCGGGAGGTACGCCCTGAACTGATCGTCCGGCGGAGCACGGGACCCGCCTAAGAGAGCATCAAACCTGGGTCAAGCCGTGTGGGGGCGGCGCCACACGGCGGTTTACTCGGCAGGGTCATGCTAGGTGTGGCCGGATCCGATCCGGCCACGATCTGATCCGGGGGAACAGCTATGCGTGATCCGGAACTGGTGTCCTGCGCCCAGCGCGCCGCCGCCGAGCTAGAGCGCGCCTGGGGGCACTGGCGGGCGGGCAGGGGACGGGGCACCGACGGCGCCGCGGAGTCGGTCGCCAGCTACGTCGCCCACTCGCTCGACCACCCGTGGGGCCGTCCCCGCGTCGTCCTCGGCCTCGACGCCGAGGACGCGCGGGAGCTCGCCGCCCTGCTCGAACGTCAGGAGGCCGGCGAGCGCGTCTGGTGAGGACGTACGGCCTGCCGAGGCACGCCGCCCTTGGCATAAGTCGAGTTCGCATGCGTGGATTGCCGTAAGTTGGACGGCATGCGTGCTCTACCAGCCACAGTCCTCGCCGTCTGCGGCCTGATCGCCTCCGCGTGTGGCGGCACCGGCACCGGTGGCGCCGCGGCAGGTCAGGCCGCCCCAGCGACCACGGCAGGGCAGGCACCCGCCGCCGCTCAGGCCAAGGACGCACCGCCCGAGGCCAAGCCGCTCGACGGCAAGGTGGTCGTCATCGACCCCGGCCACAACGGCGGCAACTACCGGGCGCCCAAGGAGATCAACCGCAAGGTCAACGTGCTGACGCAGATGAAGGCCTGCGACACGACCGGCACCTCGACCAATGACGGCTACAGCGAGGCCGCCTTCACCTGGGACGTCTCCAAGCGCCTGCAGAAGATCCTGAAGAAGCGCGGCGCGACGGTGAAGCTGACCCGCTCGAGCAACGACGGCGTCGGGCCGTGCATCACCGAGCGGGCCGCGATCGGCAACAAGGCCAAGGCGGACGCCGCGATCTCGGTGCACGCCGACGGCTCGGCCCCGGCCAACAGGGGCTTCCACGTGATCATGCCCAAGAAGATCAAGGGTCCCGTCGACAAGGTCGTGGCCGACTCCAGCAGCCTGGGCATGGCCGTACGCGACGCCTTCCGCGCGGGCACGGGGCTGCCCTACTCCACCTACATCGGGCGCAAGGCCCTCGACTACCGCAGCGACCTCGGCGGGCTCAACCTGTCGACGGTGCCGAAGATCTTCGTGGAGTGCGGCAACATGCGCAACGCCACCGAGGCGGCCAAGTTCCGCGACCCGAAGTTCCGGCAGAAGATCGCTGTGGCGCTGGCGAACGGATTGCAGCACTATCTGCAAGCATGATTCCTCGCCCAGAGCTGCTTCGTGACCTTTCCTCCTCCTTCGAGCTGACGGCCTCTCCCACGGTCTCCGGTGACCTGGTCGCCTCCGTACGCACGGCGCTGGCCGGGCTCGACCCGCTGCCCGGCGACTCCGGTGAGATCGACGTGCGCCGTGACCCCGGGCTGGGCGAGGAGGCGTACCGGCTGACGGTCGGGTCGCGGGGTGTGGAGATCGTGGCGGGCGGGCCGGCGGGCGCGTTCTACGCGGCGCAGTCGCTGCGCCAGCTCCTGCCGCCGGCCGCCTACCGGTTCTCCTCCGGCGCCTCGTGGCCGGTGCGCGGGGTGCGGATCGAGGACGCGCCGCGCTTCGCCTGGCGCGGCCTGCACCTCGACGTGGCCAGGCACTTCTTCCCCAAGCGTGAGGTGCTGCGGCTGATCGACCTGATGGCGGTGCACAAGCTCAACCGGCTGCACCTGCACCTCGTGGACGACCAGGGCTGGCGGGTGGAGAGCCGGGCCTACCCGCTGCTGCACGAGGTCTCCTCGCACCGGCCGCGTACGGCGGTCAACCACTACCGCGAGCCCGACGCGTACGACGAGGTGCCGCACGGCGGCTACTACACCCTCGACGACCTCGCTGAGCTGGGCGCGTACGCGCGCTCGCGGCACGTGACGATCGTGCCGGAGATCGACGTGCCGGGGCACGCGTCGGCGATCCTGGCGGCCTATCCGGAGTTCGGGGCCACGGGTGAGCCCCATGGCGTGCTGGACCGGTGGGGCATCTCCCCCGCGATCCTGTCGCCGCTGCCGAAGACCGTGGAGTTCCTGACCGCGATCTTCGACGAGCTGATCGGCGCGCTGGGCGAGACCCCCTACGTGCACATCGGCGGCGACGAGGTGGTGCTCGACCGGTGGGCGGCCTCCGACGAGATCACCGCGTACCGGGAGTCGCTCGGCCTCGGCGGCGTCGTGGAGCTGCAGGCGTGGTTCCTGCGCCGGCTGGCCGACGTGCTGGCCGAGCGGGGCGCGCGGGCCGTGGTGTGGGACGAGGCGTTCGTGAGCGGCGGGCTGCGGCAGGACACGATCGTCATGCCGTGGCGCGGCATGAACGTGGGCCGCAGGGCCGCCGCGGCCGGTCATGACGTGGTGGCGACGCCGGTGTTCCCGCTCTACTTCGACTACGCCGAGGCCGGCTCGCCGGACGAGCCGATGGCGATCGGCGACGCCATCACCGTGGCGGACGTGGCCGCGTTCGATCCCGCGCCGGCCCCGTGGAGCGACGAGGAGCGGGCGCGGGTCATCGGCGTGCAGGCGCAGCTGTGGACCGAGCGGGTGCCCGACCCGCGGACCGTCGACTACCGGATGTGGCCCAGGGCGTGCGCGCTGGCCGAGGTGGCCTGGGCGGGCGCGGCGGGCGACGACTTCGACGCCCGCCTGGGCGAGCACCTGGGGCGGCTGGACGCGCTCGGCGTGGAGTACCGTCCGGCGGCGGGGCCGCACCCGTGGCAGCGCCGCCGCCCGCACCGGCCCTCCACCGTGCGGATGACCGAGGTGATGGAGCGCATCGACGCCATGACCCACGACGCCGAGTCCACCAGGCCCAGCCTCTGACGGACGCTCAGAAGGCCGGGCGGTCGTTGAGTATGCGCTGCCAGAGCAGGTGGTGCTGCCAGCGGCCGTCGATCTCCAAGTAGTCGGGCGCGGTGCCGTACGGCTCGAAGCCGCACTTGCGCAGCACGCTCTGCGAGGCGGCGTTGTCGAGCAGGGTGCCGGCCGCGACGCGGTGCAGGCCGATCTCCTGGTCGGCCTGTCTGCACACCTCCTGCACGGCCGCGGTGGCGAGGCCGCGGCCGTTGTACTCGGCGTCGATCCAGTAGCCGACGTCGGCGCTGAGCCAGGGGCCGCGGACGATGTTGCTGAGCGTCATGCGGCCGACGACCCGCTCGCCGTCACAGAGCAGCCACGGCACCACCTGGCCTCTGGCGTGCGCCTGGAGCTGGCCCTTGAGGCCCTCGGCCTGCCCCGCGAGGGTGAAGAACCCCTCGGAGCGGCGCGGTTCCCACCGCTTGAGGTGGTCGCGGTTGCGGATGTAGGCGGTGACGAGCGCCTCGGCGTCCTGCTCGGTCGCCAGGCGCATGACAACGTCGCCGGTGAGAGTCACGGGTCGGATCATTCGGCCCACCTTAGATCACGCCGTACGGCCGACGGCTTCCATGACCGAGCTCAGGCCGTGGCGGCGAACCCGGCGCAGCAGCTGCCGGTGGATGCGGGCGGCCCACAGCGGGCCCCCGTAGATCCAGCCGGTGTAGCCCTGGACGAGGGTGGCGCCGGCGAGGATGCGCTCCCACACGTCGTCGACGTCCTCGACGCCGCCGACCGAGACCAGCGTGAGCCGGTCGCCGACCTTGGCGCGCAGCCGCCGCAGCACCTCCAGCGAGCGGGCCTTGAGCGGGCGGCCCGACAGCCCGCCGCGCTCGCCGTCATGCTTGATCGTGGTGTTGGTGGCGATGATGCCGTCGAGGCCCAGCTCCATGGCCAGCTCGGCGACCGCGTCGACGTCCTCGTCGGCGAGGTCGGGCGCGATCTTGACGAGCAGCGGGGTGCGGCGCGGGGTGGCGTCGCAGACCTCCTTGACCGCGGTGAGCAGCGGCCGCAGCAGCGAGACGGCCTGCAGGTCGCGCAGCCCAGGGGTGTTGGGCGAGCTGACGTTGACCACGAGGTAGTCGGCCAGCGGGGCGAGCTTCTTCGCGCCGGCGACGTAGTCGGCGGTGGCGCCCGACTCGGGGATCACCTTGGTCTTGCCGATGTTCACCCCGACCACGACGGGCACGCCGCGCGGGCGGCGCAGCCTGCGGGCCGCGGCGTGGGCGCCGGCGTTGTTGAAGCCCATCCGGTTGATCACCGCGCGCTCGCGTACGAGACGGAACAGCCGGGGGCGCGGGTTGCCCGGCTGACCGTGGGCCGTGATGGTGCCCACCTCGACGTGGCTGAAGCCGAGCGCGGCGACGGCCTCGGCGCAGGCGGCGTCCTTGTCGAAGCCGGCGGCCAGGCCGAGCGGGCCGGGGAAGTGCACGCCGAACGCGCTCACGCGCAGGGCCGGGTCGTGCGGCGCGTACGCCCGGTGCAGCAGCCGCTTGAGCAGCGGCAGCCGGGCGAGGAGCGCGAGGGCGCTCACGGTGAGTCGGTGCACGGCCTCGGCGTCGAAACGCCGCAAGACCTGCGAGAACACGAGGCGATACATCACGCGTCAGGCTACCAAGCCGGCCTCGTGGGCGATGATCGCGGCCTGCACGCGGTTGCGCACGTCGAGCCGGGTGAGGATGGCGCTCACGTACGCCTTCACCGTGCCCTCCACGATGTGCAGCTCGCGCGCGATCTCCGCGTTGGACAGGCCCGCGCCGAGCAGCGCGAGCACCTCGCGCTCCCGCTCGGTGAGCACCTCGATGCGGTCGCGCGCCTGCGCCCCCTTCGACATGCGCCCGCCGGACAGCTGCGCGATCACCCGCTGGGCGACCTTCGGCGACAGGTACGCCGCCCCCTCGGCGACCGCGTGGATGCCGGCCAGCAGCTCGCGCGGGTCGCCCGACTTGAGCAGGAAGCCGCCCGCGCCCACGTCGAGCGCCTTGGCGATGTAGTCGTCCTCGCCGAACGTGGTCAGCATCACCACCGCCGTGGCGGGCGCCGCCCTGCGGATCTCGGCGGCGGCGGCCAGGCCGTCGAGGCGCGGCATGCGGATGTCGAGGAGCGCGACGTCGGGGTGATGGCTGATGGCGAGGTCGACCGCCTGCCTGCCGTCGCCCGCCTCGGCCACGACGTCCAGCTCGGGGTCGGATTCGAGGATCGCCCTGACCCCCGCTCTGATCATGGCCTCGTCGTCGGCCAGGAGTATGCGGATCACGCCCTCTATAGTGGCGGCATGGCGCAGGTGAAGGTGTACGGCCGCCGGGACGTGTGGGCCGGGCGGCAGCGTGAGGTCTCCGATCTCATCCAGGCGTGCCTGGTGAAGGCGTGGGGGCTGCCCGAGGACAAGCGGTTCCACCGGTTTCTGCTGCTCGATGCCGACGACTTCGTCTGCCCGCAGCGGAGTGAGCGTTATCTCATCATCGAGATCGTCTGCTTCACCGGGCGCAGCGCCGAGGCCAAGAAGGCGCTGATTCGCGAGATCTACGCCAGATCGGGGTACGATCCCGAGGACGTCGAGATCACGATCATCGAGATGCCCACGCACAACTGGGGCATCCGGGGCGTTCCCGCAGATGAACTCAGCCTGCCGTACAAGGTGGAGGTCTGAGGTCAGGGGCAGGTACGCCCGGGCGGTATGGTCCGACTCATGAGCACTCACTATGACGTCGTCGTCCTCGGCGCGGGTCCTGGAGGCTATACGGCCGCGGTCCGCGCCGCCCAGCTCGGCCTGCGCACCGCGGTCGTCGAGGAGAAGTACTGGGGTGGCGTCTGCCTGAACGTGGGCTGCATCCCGTCCAAGGCGCTGCTGCGCAACGCCGAGCTCGCCCACATCTTCCACCACGAGGCCAAGACCTTCGGCATCAGCGGCGAGGTCACCTTCGACTACGGCGCGGCCTTCCAGCGCAGCCGCAAGGTGGCCGACGGGCGGGTCAAGGGCGTTCACTACCTGATGAAGAAGAACGCCATCACGGAGTACGACGGGCGCGGCACCTTCCTCGACGCCAACACGCTCCAGGTCAACGGCGAGACCATCACGTTCTCCCACTGCATCATCGCGGCCGGCGCGACCACCCGGCTCATCCCCGGCACGCAGCTGTCGGAGCGCGTGGTGACGTACGAGGAGCAGATCCTCTCCGAGGAGCTGCCCGGCAGCATCATCATCGCGGGCGCTGGCGCGATCGGCGTCGAGTTCGCGTACGTGCTGCACAACTACGGCGTCAAGGTGACGATCGTCGAGTTCCTCGACCGCATCGTGCCGCTGGAGGACGAAGAGGTCTCGGCCGAGCTGGCCAAGCGCTACAAGCGGCTCGGCATCGAGGTGCTGACCTCCACGCGCGTCGACTCCATCGAGGACAACGGCTCCTCGGTCAAGGTCACCGTCACGCGCGGCGACCAGACGCAGGTGCTGGAGGCCGACAAGGTGATGCAGGCCATCGGGTTCCAGCCGCGGGTCGAGGGCTACGGCCTGGAGAAGACCGGCGTGGAGCTGACCGAGCGCGGCGCGATCGCGGTCGATGGCCGGTGCCGCACCAACGTGCCGCACATCTTCGCCATCGGCGACGTCACGGCCAAGCTGATGCTGGCCCACGCGGCCGAGTCGATGGGCATCATCGCCGCCGAGACCATCGCGAACGCCGAGACGATGGAGCTCGACTACGTGATGATCCCGCGCGCGACCTACTGCCAGCCGCAGGTGGCGAGCTTCGGCTACACCGAGGCGCAGGCCCGCGAGCTGGGCTACGACGTGAAGGTGTCGAAGTTCCCGTTCACCGCCAACGGCAAGTCCCACGGCCTCGGCGAGACGGCCGGCTTCGTGAAGATCATCAGCGATGACACCCACGGCGAGCTGCTCGGCGCCCACCTGATCGGGCCCGAGGTCACCGAGCTGCTGCCCGAGCTGACGCTGGCGCAGCAGTGGGACCTCACCGTGCACGAGGTGGCGCGCAACGTCCACGCCCACCCGACGCTCGGTGAGGCCGTCAAGGAGGCCGTCCACGGGCTCGCGGGCCACATGATCAACATGTGAGCCACCGACCTCCTGCCGCGGCGCGTCAGGCCCCCTGTACGCGAATGCGCTCCATGGCCTCAAGGGCCGCGGCGGGGTCTCGGTGCAGCGCCGGATTGTCGCGCAGGTAGGCCGCCTGCCGCGGGGTCAGCTCCATGCCGACGGTCGTCCCGTCGATCTTCATGGCCAGCAGGTTGCCGACGAAGACCAGGCCGATGGTGGCGTCCCCCAGCGAGTCCAGCAGCGTGGCGATCGCCTCGGCGTTGGTCTTGGTGATGGCCGCCTGGGTCTCGAAGTACAGCTTGTTCTCCCCCGCCGAGACGGCCAGCCCGACCGCCGACTCGACGCGCTCGGCGCCGGCCTGCCGCTTGAAGACGGTCAGCACCGCCTGCCAGAGGCTGCCGGTGAAGATCACGCTGCCTCTGACGACGTCACCGCCGAGCTCGCGCAGCGCCTGGTGCACGCGGCGCAGGGTGAGCTCCTCGTCGCCGCCCGCCACGTACACGACGGCGACCGCCGGCGCGGCGCCCGCGTCGCCGCGCGCGAGCCTGCGGGCGGCGAAGGCGAGCCCGGCGAGCTGCCGCCGCGCGGCCGGCGTTCCCCGGTAGGGCGCCCGCTCGGCCGTGGCCGGGTCGGCCCTGGTCACGGGGCTTGCGGGGGCGTCGGGGTCACCAGCGAGGGCGCCCGCGTACGTGCCCGGCTCGTGGGTGGCTTGCGGGGGCGGGGATTTGGCCATGGGGGTCTCTCCGGGAGTCTCCGGTGCGGCGCGTACCAGGGTAGGCGCATCGGCGGCGTGAACCAGAGAAATCCGCGCTTTAAGCGTCCCTGGGGATGTCCCGAGCCGCGGCGTGGAACGTGTGCAGGCATGGGAGTCCCCGCGAGGCGCCTGCCGGTGTCCGAGGTGCGCCGGGCGCAGATCACGTCGGCCACGATCACCGTGCTGGCGCGGCGGGGGTTCGCGGGCACCAGCTACGACGCCATCTGCCGGCAGGCGAGGCTCAGCAGCAAGCGGCTGATCTCCTACCATTTCGCCGACAAGGAGGAGCTGCTGGCGACCGTGGCGCGGGTGGTGCGGGAGGAGGAGGCGGCGTTCGTCCGGCGGGCGGCCTCGGGCGTTGCGGGGGTGCGGGAGCGGCTGTCGGCGTACATCAGGGGGCGGCTCGACTTCGCCGCGGCCCGGCCCGAGCGCGTACGGGCGCTGCGGCAGATCGTCTGCAACACCTCCGAGGCGGGCTCCGACGGGTGGCCCGCCGAGCTCTTCGTAGAGGGACAGCGGGAGGGCGCCTTCCGTGCGTTCGACGCCGAGGTGATGAGCGCGGCGCTGCGGGGGTCGATCGAGGCGCTCGCCCTCTCGGCCGATCCGCGGGCCGGGGCCGACGAGCTCGTACGCGCCTTCGACCTCGCCACCCGGCCCTTCTAGCTGCACTTCTCACCAGATCTTCACATTCCACTGAGAAATATCTGAGGATGCACGGCGACCTTGGAGGGGACGAAGACCCCTCGTACCGGACGGTGGTCCCCGCACATGACCTCAACCTCCTCACGAACGACCGCGCGGCCCAGCCGCCGCCGCGGCCCCGCAGGCACCGCGATGCTGCGGCTCGGGCTGCTCGCCCTGGTCGCGATCGGCATCGTGGGCGCCGCTCTCGAGCTGGCCTTCGAGCGCCACTGGCAGACCCCGCCCCAGCTGATCCCCTGGGTGGCCATCGCGCTGCTCGCGGTCGCGCTGCTCATGCTCGCCCTGCGCGACGCCGGGCCCGTGCTCACCGTGGTGCGCGTGCTCGCCGTGATCGTGCTGCTGGCCTCGGCGTACGGCGTCCTCATGCACGTGGTGGCCAACCACGGCATGGGCGCGATGGACCCCGACTGGGATTCGCTGTCGCCGCTGTCGCAGTGGTGGTCCGCGCTGACGAAGTCGGTCGGCGGCGCGCCGCCGCTCGCCCCGGGCATGCTCGCCCAGGCCGCCCTGCTCCTGCTGCTGGCCAGCGTGACTCCCAAGCGGCGGGAGCTGCCGGCCTGACCAGGCAGGCGTCGCGGTGACCGGCCCGACGGGCGGGGGGCCGGTCATCGCCGTCCGCGCTTTTCCGGAACCTTCCTCCGGTATTTCGCGTCACATCCAGGCATGGCAGGAAGTGACAAGAGAGGTTGGTGGGTTCGGTGATGTTGGGTCGTACCATCTTGGCGGCGGTCGTACTGACGGCCACCGCGTTGAGCGCCGACGGGGCGGTGGCGGCCGTACCGTCGGCGACGGTGTCTCCGGCGCCGGTGGCCGTCGCCACGGACACGGACGCCATCACGGACACCACGGACGACGAGCCGGTGTGCGCGCGGCTCAAGGGCGTGGAGGCGTGCGTGGGGCCCGACGGGAGCGCCCGCCCCGGCATCACCGTCGAGGACACCCGTGACGACGGCTACCACCCGGCCGTCGAGTACTACCTGAACGGCTACCTCGGCACCAAGTACGTCATCCACAACCTGGCCCGCAACGGCGAGGTGCGCGGCAGCAGGGAGATCGGCAAGACGGTCACGTTCCGCGCCGCGCTGTACCGCGGCGGCAAGCGCGTCAAGTACGGCCGCTGGAAGACCGTCAGGAACGCCGCCAAATACCCCGTCAAGCGCGAGACCCGCACCTCCCCGGCCGCCGCCCGCGCCAAGTCCAAGATCTGCACCTCCACCAAGGGCGGCGCCACCCTCTGCTTCGGCGAGCGTCCCACCTTCGTCTACGCCTGCGACACCAAGGCCGACCGCTTCCAGGCCCGCGCCGAGTACTTCGTCGCCGGCGACCCCACCGCCCGCTTCGAGATCCACCAGCTCGCCGGCACCGGCACCTGCGGCAAGGCGGAACACGGCGATCTGGCGATCAGCATGTATCGCGCCTCGCTCTTCGACGGCGGCCGGCGCCAGGCCACCCGCCTCTACAAGTACAACTGAGCTCCGGCCCTGCTGTCATGTTCGCGACATGTCGTCATTTGACCAGGCTGTTCGACTGCTTCTGACCGGCAGGATCCCCCATCCTCTTGAACGGGTAAAGCCGCACGAAAGATCGGTTCGTTCATGAGATGGATCCCCCTCTTCGCCGCCACCGGCGTGGGCCTGGCGCTGCTCGCGGCTCCGGCCCAGGCCGCGGAGCCAGGCCAGCCGGGCGGCGGGGAGCAGCACCGGGTGACGTTGATCACCGGTGACGTGGTCACCGTACAGGAGTTCGCCGGCGGGAAGCGCGCCGCGACCGTGAAACCGGCCGAGGGCCGCGAGGACGTCAGGTTCTTCACCCGCGAGGAGAACGGCGACCTGGTCGTCACGCCCGCCGACATGGTGCCGTACCTGTCGCGCGGCCTCGTGGACGAGCGGTTGTTCTCGGTCGGCGAGCTGATCGAGCAGGGCTACGACGACGAGAGCAGCGACGTGCTGCCGCTCATCCTGTCCTACCGCGACGGCGCCGCGAAGGGCGTCACGCTGCGCAGCGTCAACGCCGCCACGATGCGCGCCGAGAAGGACGACCTGCCCACGCTGTGGAGCGCGTCAGGCGAGCCGAGGCTGCGCGACGGGCTGGCCAAGGTGTGGCTCGACGGCAAGGTGCACGCGACGCTGGAGCACAGCGTCCCGCAGGTGGGCGCGCCGCAGGCGTGGCAGGACGGGTACGACGGCACGGGCGTCAAGGTCGCCGTGCTGGACACCGGCATCGACGAGAACCACCCCGACATCGCCGGCAAGATCGCCGAGACCAGGAACTTCACCGACGACGAATCGGTGAAGGACGAGCACGGCCACGGCACCCACGTCGCCGCGACCGTGGCGGGCACCGGCGCCGGCGCGGGCGGGCGGCGCAAGGGCGTGGCCCCCGGCGCGCAACTGGCCATCGGCAAGGTGCTCGACAAGCGGGGCAGCGGCGCGGAGTCGCAGGTGCTGGCCGGCATGGAGTGGGCGGCGCGCGAGAGCGGCGCCGACATCGTCAGCATGAGCCTCGGCGGCGGCGCGACCGACGGCACCGACCCGCTCAGCGTCGCCGTGGACCGGCTGACCGAGGAGACCGGCAGCCTGTTCGTGATCGCGGCGGGCAACGAGGGCGACGACTACACCGTCGGCTCCCCCGGCGCGGCCGGCGCGGCGCTGACCGTCGGCGCCGTGGACGGCGACGACGCGCTCGCCTCCTTCTCCAGCCGGGGCCCGCGCCTGGACGAGGCGATCAAGCCGGACATCACCGCGCCCGGCGTGAACATCACCGCCGCCAGGGCCTCCGGCACCACCCTGGGCACCCCGGTGGACGACCTCTACACCCGGCTCAACGGCACGTCCATGGCCACGCCGCACGTGGCGGGCGCGGCGGCGATCCTCGCCCAGCGGCACCCGGACTGGAAGGCGGGCCGGCTCAAGGACGCCCTGGTGTCCACGGCGAGGACGATCGACGGGCAGACCCCGTTCGAGCAGGGCGGCGGCCGGCTCGACGTGGTCCGCGCCCTGCGCCAGACGGTCACCGCCACCGCCTCGCTGAGCCTCGGCGTGTTCGAGGACGGCGGCACCGCGGTCCCGTCCGGCACGATCACCTACAGCAACGCCGGCGACTCCCCCGCCACGCTGACGCTCACCCCGGCGCTGTCCAACCTGGACGGCACCGCCCCCGGCGACGGCGCGCTCACCCTGTCGGCGACCACCGTCACGATCGAGCCGGGCGCGAGCGCCACCGTGGACCTCCAGGTGGACCTCGCCAAGCTCCAGCACGGCAGGCACGCCGGTTACGTCACCGCGACCACCGCGGACGGCGCCGCGCTCGCGCACACCACGCTGGCGCTGACCAGGCGCGGCAAGATGCACAAGGTCCACTTCACCGCGATCGGCCGCGACGGCCGGCCGTCCCGCGTCCCGGTGATCATGATGTACGGCGCCTCCAGCAGGGACGACGCCTACGGCTACATCCTCGACGAGGCCGAGGGCTGGACGGTCGAGATGCCCGAGGGCGTCTACCACACCCAGGCCATCATGGGCGAGACCAGCGACGAGCTGCCCATGGACACCCTGATGGTCTTCCCCGAGCTGCGGCTGCAGCAGGACATGGAGGTCGTGCTCGACGCCAGGACCGCCGTGCCGATCGAGATCAGAACCTCGCAGCCGGTGATCCAGGACGGCATCGCCACCTACTTCACCTACCGCACGTACGGGAACAGGAAGATCGCGCTCGGCGCGATGAACTTCCCGTCCGTCGAGGGCCTGGCCGTCACCCCGACGGCGCCGGTGAAGAACGGCACGTTCGAGTTCGCCTCACGCTGGCAGCTCGCCGCGCCCCGGGTGAGCGCCCGGCTCGGCCGCGACGACCTGGTGGTCAGGCCGACGATCAGGTCTCCCGAGATCTCCGGCACCCAGCACTGGAAGCTCGCCGACGGCGACGCGGGCGGCCGGCTCCAGGGCAAGCTCAAGGGCAAGGCCGCGGTCATCACCAGCAGCTCGTTCGGCGACTGGTCGAGCAAGCTCGACGATCTCAAGGCGGCCGGCGCGGTGGCGGTGATCGTCGTCGGCCCCGACGGCCGCGCGATGTGGCAGCCGTGGAACCCGACCGGCGCCCGCGACCCGCTGCCCACCCTGATGATCACTCACGACCGCGGCCAGGTGCTGCTCGACCGGGTGCGCAAGGGCGGCGGCACGTTGCAGGTGACGGGCCGCTTCCAGACCCCGTACCTGTACGAGGTCATGCAGGTCTCCCAGGGCCACGTGCCCCAGAAGATCGTCCATGACGTGAACTGGCGCAACACCGCCCTCGTCGACTCCCACTACCAGGAGTCGGGCGGCGAGCGGTACGGCAAGGACCAGCGCTTCGGCTGGCGGCCCTGGCAGCAGTACGGCCTCGACAGCCAGATGGAGACCCAGCGCTACCTGCCGACCGGCAACCGCAGGGCCGAGTACGTCAGCTCGGGCGACACCCAGTGGCAGCACATCGTGCAGCACATGCTCACCTGGGAGTCCAACTCGCGGCTGCGCGGCGGCCTGACCGACGTGCCGCGCACGTACCGGGCCGGTGAGACGGTCAGGGAGACCTGGTTCGCGCCCGTCGTCCGGCCGGTCGCGCAGAGCGCGAGCCGTACGGGTGACGTGCTGAGCGTCGAGGTGCCCGAGTTCGTGGACGCCGCCGGGCACATCGGGTACGCCGGCGGCAGCGGCGACAAGGACACCACCGCCGCCCGCTTCTACCGTGACGGCAGGCTGGAGGAGGAGCGCAGGGCGCTGAGCGGCACCTACCCGGCCGGCGAGCAGGACGCCGAATACCGCATGGAGCTGTCCACCACCCGCACCTCGGAGAACTGGCGCTACGCCACCGCCACCGAGTCCGCGTGGACGTTCAGGTCGGGCCGCGCCGAGGGCACCAAGGAGCTGCCGCTGCTCGGCGTGGACTACACGATCCCCGCCGACCTCGAAGGCAGGGTGCCGAGGACGCTGCCGGTCCCGCTCGGCTTCACCGCCAAGGGGGCGAAGACGCTGAGCGCCGAGCTGTCGTACGACGACGGCAAGACCTGGAAGCGCATCCCGGTGCTGCCGCTCGGCCAGGGCCGCTACTCCGCCCTCGTCGCGCACAAGCGCACCGACACCGGCGTCTCGCTGCGGGTCACCGTGACGGGCGACCGGGGCAGCCGGTTCGAGCAGACCGTGACCAGGGCGTACGGCGTGCGCTGACCGATCACAACCAGTGCTCGCGGGCCGCATGCCAGGCAAGTTGCATCCTGGTCTGCGCGCCCGCGAGCCGCATGAGGTGGTAGACGCGGCGCTGCACCGTACGCAGGCTGAGCCCGAGCTGGCTCGCGATCGTCTTCTCCGGCACGCCGGCCACCAGCAGTGACAGCAGATAGAGCTCGTCGGCGTCCAGGGGGCACGACCCGGTGTCGGCCACCTGGCCGTCCTCCGAGAACCTGATGGGCGTCGCCCGCTCCCACTGCGCCTCGAACAGCGCGATCAGCGCCTCCAGCAGGCTGCTGTCGCGCACCAGCGCGGCCGTCAGCTCCGTCATGCCGCCGACGTGCTGGACCAGCGGCAGCAGCGCGGTCTCCCGGTCCGCGATCATCATCCGCACCGGCAGCGTCCGTACGGCGCGGGCCTGCTCGCCCAGCTTGATCCCGTACGCCACGTTGGCGACCATGCCAGGCTCCTCCAGCAGGGCCCGCTCGTAGATGACCCGGTAGCGCACTCCCCTGCCGAGCGCCTGCAGCTCCTCGTCGTTGTCCTGCGACGGCATCACCACGTGGCCGGCGCGGCAGAAGTACAGGACCTCCTCGCGGGCGCCGTCCTGGAGGTGGCGTACCTGCTCGCGCAGCGCGGCCCGGCTCGGCAGCACCTCGATCAGGCGGTGGGCGTCGCGCCTGCGCGCGCTCGCGCGGTACTCCTCCGAGAGCTGCTCGACCGCCTGGCGGGCCCAGTCGATGGCCTCCTGGCCGCGTACGAGCCGGGGTCCCAGCGCCACCTCGGGCGCCACGGGCGCGAACCTGCCCGGCGCCACCTCCCTGACCAGCCCCGATTCGCGCATCCCGGCCAGCGCGCGGACCGCCTCCGCCTCTCCGGCGCCCAGCTCGGCGGCCAGGCCCGCGGTGTCGGCCTCGCCTGCTCGGACGAGTGCCCGGTAGACCCGTTCCTCCAGCTCGTCCAGCCCCGCAGCCTTCAACATGCCGTCCATCATGGCATCCGGGACATTTCATGAAAGTTTCAGCCGCGATTGACGGACGCGCGGCGACCCGCTGATGATCGCACTGCTTTCCCGGTGTCCCCCTTCCCAGCATGAGGTGCGCCCGATGCCGAAAGTCCCGTTACGAGCCGCGCTGACCGTCCTGCTGACGCTGACCGCGCTCAACGCCCCTGCGACCGCGTACGCGGCCGATGACGAACCCGTGGCCGTGACCGTCAACGCCCGCGCGGGCCTGGCCGCCGTCCCCGAGACGGGCATCGGCACCAACCACGCCATCTGGGACACGAACCTGGGCACAAACGCCACCGCCGACCTGCTCAAGGACGCCGGCGTGAAGCTGCTGCGCTATCCCGGCGGCTCCTACTCCGACATCTACCACTGGGCCGACCACACCGCCCCCGGCGGCTACGTGGCGCCGAACACCGACTTCGACACGTTCATGGCCGGCGTACGCAGGACCGGCGCGCAGCCCATGGTCACCGCCAACTACGGCACCGGCACCGCCGAGGAGGCCGCCGCCTGGGTCCGCTACGCCAACGTCACCAAGCGCTACGGCGTCAAGCTGTGGGAGATCGGCAACGAGAACTACGGCAACGGCCACTACGGCGCCGCCTGGGAGGCCGACGACCACGAGGACAAGAGCCCGCACGAGTACGCCCGCCACGTCGTCGCCTACGCCGACGCGATGAAGGCCGTGGACCCGACCATCAAGATCGGCGCGGTGCTGACCACCCCCGCGAACTGGCCGGACGCCATCGTGGCCGAGGGTGACAGCGGCTCGTGGAACCAGGTCGTCCTGTCCACCGCCGGCTCGAAGATCGACTTCGTCATCCTGCACTGGTACCCGGGCGCCCTCGACAAGACCGGCCACATCCCCGACATCATCCAGCTCACCCGCGAGCAGATCGCCACGTACGCGGGGTCTGGCGCCGAGCGCATCGGCATCGCGATGACCGAGTTCAACACGGGGTCGAGCAGCAACGGCACCAACACCCAGCCGGGCGCGCTGGCCGCCGCCGACGCGTACGCGACGCTGCTGGCCGGCGGCGTGTTCACGGTGGACTGGTGGAACGTGCACAACGGCATCGGCGAGGTCACCGAGGTCGCGGGACACACCGACTACGGTGACTTCGGCCTGCTGTCCAGCGCCACCTGCACCGCCGACGGCAGCGTCTGCGAACCACCGCTCAACACGCCCTTCGCGCCCTATTACGCGTTGCAGATGGTCGGCAAGTTCGCCAGGCCGGGCGACCAGTTCATCCGCGCCGCCGCCTCCCGGTCCGACATCCAAGCCCACGCCGCCCGGCGGCCCAACGGCGACCTGGCCGTCCTGCTGATCAACACCTCGGCCGACACGTCGTACCCGGTCGAGCTCGACTACGCCGGCTTCTCCCCCGCGGCCGGCGCCCCCACCGTGCTGAGCCACACCAACGGCGCCACCGCCATCACGACCGGCTCGACCGGCAGCGCGACCGCGCAGACGCTCCCGCCGCTCTCGATGACCACCGTCCTCCTGCGCCCCGCGAACCCGCAGGCCGCCCGCCCCGGCGCCCCTGGCCGGCCGAAGCTCGCCGCCGTCACGGACACCACCGCGACGATCACCTGGCCCGCCGTCCCCGGCGTGGCCAAGTACGAGCTCGTCCGCCAGCACGGCGCCATCACCGAGCAGCTCGGCGAGACCACCGGCACCAAGCTGACCGTACGCAACCTGGCGCCCGGCACCCGCTACACCGTGAACGTGCTCGCCCGCACCCACGCCGGCGCCCAGTCTTCTCCGTCCCTCCCGCTCACCTTCACCACCGGCACCCCGGCGACCAGCACGTGCAGCGTGAAGCTGACCGTGCAGTCCGACTGGGCCAGCGGCTACGTCGGCGCCCTCGACGTCACCAACCACGGCGCCCCGCTCGACGGCTGGACCCTGTCGTTCGCCTGGCCACGGACGTGGCAGAGCCTGGGCAGCGGCTGGAGCGCCGTGTGGACGGAGGACGGCCGCGAGGTCCGCGCCGTCAACGAGGCCGCCAACCCGACGCTGGGGACGGGGGCGACGGCGTCGATCGGCTTCGTCGGCAACTACACCGGCCCGAACGTCCTGCCCCGGGTCTTCTCCCTGAACGGCACGGTCTGCACCCTCCGCTGACTGGACTCTCCCACAACGGGAGACTCCATCCTGGGATCCGCGGCTCTGCTGCCCATCGGCGGCTCCGCCAGGAGGCGGTCGACTCCTGGCGGAGCTCGACCGCTTGGTCCCCCACCTGCTGATCCCTTTTGGAGGAACAATGACACCCCGCCTGGTCAACTGTGGCCCCGTCACCTGCCTCAACGTCACCGGCATGGGGGAACCAGGCGGTGCCGAGCACCTCTCGGCCATCAACGCCCTGTCCACCGTGGCCTCCGCGATGAACGCCGAGACCGGCCCGCTGGAAGGCCGCTGGTGGGTGGAGGACGCCTCCGGGTCACCGCTGGACGTACCGCGTGACCAGTGGCGCTGGCACCTGCTGCTGTCGCTGCCCGGCCTGCCGGAGCCGGGGGCTGTGGAGGAGGCCCGCGAGCGGTCGCGTGCGTCCGGCGCGCCCGTAGACCGCGTCCAGGTGGTCACCTTCACCGAGGGCGAGTGCGTGGAGCTGCTGCATGTGGGGCCGTACAGCGAGGAGAAGAGGTCGCTGGAGGTGATGGACGCCTTCATGACCGAACACGGCCTGGTCCCCAACGGCCTCCACCACGAGATCTACCTGACCCCGTTCACCGACCCCACCCCGAAGACCCTCCTCAGGCAACCGGTGGCTCCTCATTCCGCCCGCACCTCGGCGAGCCGCTTGACCGAGTAGTCGTCGTCCCAGCAGACAGCGGCCTCCCACGCGGCCGACGCTTGGTAGGCGACGTCGTACGCCTCGTCATCGAGCCCGGCCGCGTTGTCAGGCAGCACCAGATCAAGCTCGGGAACGTCGACGTGCGCCTCATCCCAGTCGATCAACGTGACCCGGTCTCCGCTGATGAGGACATTGCCCACATTGTTGGGATCACCATGCACCACACAGGTGGCCCGCCCGGCCAGCCGCGCCCAGGCCGCCCGGCACCGAGCAACGGCCTCCGCCGGCATGTCCCGTAGATCGACCTTCGTCCCGCTCTCGGCGTGCAGCAGGTCTGTGGACGACCGCCACCCCGGCCGCTGCGGCCACTCAGCCGTCAGCCGATGCACCTCCCGAAGCACCTCGGCCACCCGTCGCCAGTCATCCTTGGTCTCAGGGGGCCGACCCTCCACGTAGGACATCACCACGAGCCCATCCACGAACAACCGCCCGTCCATGGTCGGGAGGGGCACCGGCACACTCAACCCGGCCCGATCGAAGTGAACCAGCAGCTCGGTCTCCCAGGCAAGATCATCATCACTCCTGGACCCGAGCCGCCCCACCGCGAGCCGCCCATCAACGCGCACACTCCACACGTCATTGGCGACGCCTCGCGTGAACGGCTCAACCCGGCGTACGTCCGTACCCCACCGCTTCAGCGCTTCCCACCCCATCGCCACATGTTACGACCGGGACGTGGTGGTCAATGGACTTCGCGGTGGGCCCAGATGGACCCACCGGTCACCATGACCAGCGCTATGACGATGCCGCTCACGATGAAAAGCGCCGCCTCAGCCGGTGGATCGACCAGCGGAGCAACCGCGATCGCGGTCATGGCGTCATGACGTGCGCGGTCTCAGCAGATCTTCACCTTGTCGAATGTCGCGAGCTGATGCGCCTGGCTTCTCCTCGTCTGGCCCTGCTTGATCAGCGCGCAGGAGCTGTCAGGCGCGTTCTTCCATACGAAAATGATGTTGTAGTTCCACGCGCAGTTGTTCTTCACCTTGACGTAGGGCTCCAGGGCGCTGGTGAAGCCCTTTTCGACCACCTTGAAGCAGTCCGCCGCCTGCGCGGTCTGCGCATTTCCGGAGGCCGCCCCGGAAATCAGCAGGAGCGCGGTTCCCGAGGCGACGGCCAGTGCTTTCAAGCATGCCTTCTTCATCGCGAGTCCTCTCGACTTTCGAAGATCGTCTGGCGTTGCGGCCAAGAGTAGGGGAAGGGTTCCGGATCCGCTAGGGGTGATCACGGAAGACGTTCCCTGGCCCGCCGTTCAGCTATAACCGCAGCTCAGCACCCCTGCAAACCGGCGGTTGACAATCGTGAAGACTTATTGGCAAGATCGACATCATGGTCAGGCCGGAGCGGCCGCCTCCCCATGCGAAGAGGGTCGAAAAGGAACGCACCGAGGCCGCGCGCATCGTCCAGGATGATTGACCCACTACTGAGCCGTACGAAAGCCGATGCGGTCGGCCACGAGTTCGGCGCGAACCAATTCGAGGAGCCGGCCCATCCAATTGCGTCCAGCGGAGCCGCTGGTGTCCCAGAATTCAGAATCGGCGTACTGGTATTCGATTCTTCCGTCGCCCGTGGCCAGGAGCACCTCGGCCAGCTCCGGATGCTGGGCGAACTTCGCGCGCAGCAGCTCGGCCATCACCACGAGGCGCACGTCCGGCCAGTGCGGCCGCCGTTCTGCTCCGACCGCGATGTCCCGCGCCTGCGTGGAGTTCGGTGCCGTACGGATGCGTTCGCGTGCGCCTTCGTCGTCCGTGGACAGAGCCCAGTAGGCATGCTCGACCGTCGGGTAGACGACACCGGCGATCTCGATAGAGGCGGCGAACTCATTGCGCAGCCCGTGCGTACGCGGGTACATCGGACGGCCATAGGTGAGCTTCACGGTCGGCGATCGAGCCTCGGCCGGCCCGTCGGCCTCCCGCCTCGCGATCGCGGCGGGATCCGGCCGCCGCCAGTCCGCGAAATACTCGAATGCCGCTCGCAGCCCTTCTTCGGTGACGGCGCAGTCATCGTCCAACGCCTCGCTGCCGTCCTCGAACTCGAAGAAGACGTCCTCATCCCATGTCTCGCCCACTTCGGAGGCGAGCACGCGCAGCGGAATGTCGCGGGCGTCCATGTCGCCGAGTGCGAAGATGCGAAGATGCGCCGGGATGGCCTCGTAGGCGGCGCGCAGCGCGAGCCGGTCGGCCTCCGTACGCGAATCGACGTAACGCAGCGCCGCCGCGATGCACCGATCCGTGGAATCGGGACGCCCGTTCAACCGCTCGATCGCATCGGCGACTTCCCCGAGCAGTTCCTCGGCTGTGATCCAGGCGTCGACCTCGCTGAACCGCCAGCTCACCAGCTGGTGAACGCTCGCCCGAGCGCCCTCGTCGAAAGTCGTCGCCACCCAACCGGCCTCGAGTTTCGAGCGAAGCCCGTCGAGGTCGCCCCATTCCCAGTAGTAGATGGCGCCGTCCGAGAAGACTTTCAGTTCACTCAGGTAGTAGGTATCGCCGTTCCGGATGAAAACCGGCCGGAAGACTCCCTCGATCCGTTCACCATCGACGACGCGATAGGTCCGATTCCCCATCATCCGAGCCATCGTAGGCGCCCGGACGGCACCAGAACCCGGATGGTTCCCGCAGCATCGACCGGTAGAGGCCGCTCGCGCCCCGCCAGCCGTCCGGCCGGGAGTAGACGCGGGCGAACTCGTCGAGGTCGGCGTCGGTGAACGCGCCCGGGGTCGCGGTCATGGCGGGGAACGCGTACCGGCTGAGAAACTCGCGTTCGCGCCCGGCCAGCAGCAGCTCGGGGATGCCCGGTGCGGTGAGGCGTAGTCGCTTCCATGGCGCCAACCAGAGTCGATGGACTTTCTTCGCAAGTCATCCAGCACCGGATCGAAGGTCGACTCATTTGCGGCAGCGTGCTCTGCTCACGGTCACCTTCAAAACTCTGCGCCAGGTCAGCCAGGATCCCTGGCGCATCGGAAAATCCTCCAGGCAGCGCTCGTCCTGCTGCATCACGAGCATGACCGGACCATGCCGCCATCACATAACGTGATCTTCAGTTACGGAGAACGGCTTACTCCGATGATACGGAATTTCCGCATCACCGGTTATGGCCTGAGATCAATGAATCCGGCCCTGGCCTGCACCAATCTCGACACCGTGCCAAACCAGTGGCCAACCCTGATGAGCTGCGCCTTCTTTCGCAACCGTTCGATCTGGCCGGAACCAGCCAGGTATAGCGCATTCTTCCCAGCGCATCTCTGAGTTACCCTTGACCTCAGCAGCCGGATTTGAAAACACCCTTGCAGGCTTCGTCATAAGCCGTTTCTTGTGACTGCGCACGAGGTCAGGAGTAAATAGAGCAGCGACTCTTGAAGTGGCTTACTCGCGCACATCCCGGCATGCTCGATCGATCGCGCGCTCCTGACTGGATCCCATTCAGAAACAGTCCGGCAAAAAGAAACCACTCACGCGAAGGGATCACAATGCGTTTCCGAACGCGCGCCATGCGCTTGGCCGCCCTGGTGGCCATGAACTGCGCCCTGATCGCCGCTTTCATCACCAGCCCGGCCGACGCGGACCGTACCCCGTCCACGCCGTTCTCCACTGAGAACCAGAACACCCCCTGGAAGGGCTACAAGCGCTCGTACACCGTGACTCTCGTCCGGACGGCCGTCGCGGTGCCGACGAGCGGGCAGGCTCTGCCGGCCATTATCACCTGCGGTGGGGGCATCTCCAACCCGACCGTGGTCGGCGCCCAGGTGGTCGCCACCGCCTCCGCGCAGTGCGACGCCCCCGTCGACACGATCGACCTCGCCATGACTTTCGTCGTCAACGGCACCGGACTACCCTGGCAGATCACGACGGGGAGTAACGTCTCGCAGGTGGGGAACTCCAGATCCGTCGCGTGCCCGGGAGGAAGCGCCACCTACCAGTCCCTGGGGGCCGCGCAATTCACGAAGGCCGGCTACGCGAACTCGCCGCTCGTGATGAGCGGCGGGTCCGCGACTTACACCCTCTCCTGCTGATCCCGCGAGCAGAGGTACGTCCATCCACCGCCGTCACCCGGCCCTGCTGACCCCGCGCCAACGAAACCCTGAATCGTCGGCGCCTCCAGGGACGGTCACATGGCGGCCGAACGGTCGAGGGCCTGACCGCCGTTACCAGCGATCAGGCCCTCGGCCCGCGACCACCACCCGGCGCTTCTTCCGCTACCCGAGCGAGGCAGTCGGGGCGCTCACGATGGAGCACCTGGCCGTCGCCGTCAACCCACGTCAAGGGCTCATCGCGGGCAAGCAGCTGAACCACCTGCTCGCCGGGACGCCCGGGTCCGGCGACCTGCTGGGAGCCGGCTGAAGAAGACTGGTGACGTTGCTGCCACCAGAGATCAAAAAGCCCCGAACGATGATCCGTTCGGGGCGTTCTTGCTGGTGAAGTCTTGTGGTCAGGGGCAGGGGCGAACTGCCGACCTTCCGCTTTTCAGGCGGACCGATCCTCCTGCTCGGGTGACGGAGACCGCGGTCAGAGGGTTGTGAGCGGTTGTCGAGAGATGCTCCCGTACGGGGACGTTGCTGTCACTGCTGCTGTCGCCTCAAACCTCATGCCCGGTGACAAAGCCCGACGAGGGGCCGCGACGCCCGGGCCGCCGGAGGTTAAAGTATGGCGCATGACGCCGGTTCGGCTCGTGACTGGCCGAGGGTGAGAGGCATGATCGCCATCGCCCGGTTGCCCTCCGCGGGCCGGGTCTTGGGCGGGGTCGCCGGAGGCGTCGCGGTGTCCGTCCTGCTCGCGTTCAGGCTGGCCGGCGACGGCGGGTTCGCAACCGACCCGGTGGGTGTGCTCGCGCTGGCGGCGGGAGCGATCGGCGCGGCCGTTGCCGCCACTCGGCTCGCCGGGGTGGGCAACCGGCGAGCCGGCAAGCTCGCGACCTGGCTCTGTGCCTCCCTGCTCGCCTATCTCATCCTGGCGGCCTGGGCAGTGTGGGTGGTCACGGCCAGGCACCCGACCGCCGCGCTTGTGGTTGCTGCCTGGAATTCGGCGTGGATCCCGCCGCTCGCCCTCATGCAGCTCACCGCATCCGCGGCCATCCGGACCGGCACAAGGACGCCCTGGACGCATCCAGTCCTGGCCGCGCTGATCGGCACGGTCACGCTCGCCAACGCGCTGCTGACGACGGCGAGCGAACCGTTCAGCGGCCTGCCGACCATCGCGCCGGAGTCCTGGCGGACGGTGATCGAGCCGGTGGGCGCCTTCGCCACGCTGCTCGGCATCCTTGCCCTCCTGCTCGTCCCGGTGACGCTGTGGCGTGCCGCGCTCGGCTCGGAGGGATCCGCCCGCGCGCGGATCGGGGTCGCCGCGGCCGGGGCCACCGCCGCGCCGCTCACTGTCTGCTTCTGCCTCCTGCTTGCCATTGCCCGTGACCCCGGCGCCGTCGAGCCGTCGCTGGGCTCGGTCGCATTCCTCGTCGCGCTCGCTGGAGCCTCGGCGTTCAGCGCCGCCTGCGCGCTGATCGCCGCACGCGGCGGCGTCGAGCGTCGCCAGGTGGCGATCGTCGTGCGCGGCACCGGGTTCGCCGGCGCGGCCCTGGCCGTGATGGGGACCGGGACCATCATCGCGGCCCCCGGTCTCCGGCTCGGCGCGACCTCGGTCGCGTTCCTCATCGCGGCCGTGACGGTCGTCGTCGGCGGCGGCGCCTGGGCCGGAACTGGACGGCTCGCCCGGGTCCTGGCCCTGCAGGTCCCGCAGGCCCCGCAGGCCCTGAACGACAAGGGTGTCGCGGTGCCGGCCGGAGAAATACCGGTCACCGGCCTGACCCCACGCGAGGCCGAGGTGCTCGCCGTCCTGGCCGAGGGCGCGAGCAACGCCGGGATCGCGACCCAGCTCGTGGTGTCCGAGCGCACGGTCGACGCCCACCTGCGCGCGATCTTCGCAAAGCTCGGCCTCACGCCCCACGCCGAGACGAACCGTCGCGTGCAGGCCACGAGGATCTGGCTGGATCACGCCGCCGCGAATCGGGGCAACCGGGGCTAGCACGGCCGACTGAGCTGGCCTTTCCCGAAGATAGGTGCTGAGGCCGATGCCCGCACGAGGCCCCTGCGATGACGCTGAGGAACAGCGCGAGCCGCGCTGACACCGATCGAAGGAGACATACGACCGTGACTGCATCCGAACTCCCCGGCGCCGTGATCCCCCCGGCCGCCGCAGCTGCCGAGCCGGTTCTGACCCGCTCGGCCCCGCAGCGCGTCGCCCTCGTCGGACTCTTCGTCCTGCTGCTGGTTTCGCTGGCTGGACGGACCGGATTCGCGTTCTGGGAGCCGCCGTTCGACGGCACGGTCCGGTACGACGACGTGCGCGCGCTGGGCGGCGCGTACTGGCCGATGAACCTGTACCTCGGGGGTCCTGGGTATGCAGTCTCCTGGGTCGCCAGCGCGGTCTTCATCGTGCTGCTCGCCCGAGGCAGGGCCGGCGTGCTGAACCTGGTCGGCGCCCTGCTGGCCGGGATCGGCGGGATCCTCTTCGCCCTCACGATCACCGCCGAGGTGCTGCCGTTCGCGTACGCGGCCGACCCCGCGGTACTGCCCGAGGCCGAGGGCCGGCAACTCTTCGACGTCCTGAACGCACATCTCGACCGGCTCCTGCCGGCGATCATCGGCACCCAGATCGCCATCGCGCTCGGTGTGCTGCTCGCGCTCATCGGGACGCTGATCTCGAAGACGGCGCCGCGCCGCTTGTCGATCACGGGCATCGCATACGTTGTCGTGTTCGTCGGGCTGCCGACCGAGTCACTCGGCGCTGTGGTCGTCGCTGTCGGGTACCTGCTCCAGGTCGCGCTCGTCGCCGCGATCGGCTGGTTCGGGCTTCGCGCCGGACTCGGCAGGCAGTGATGGGCGGCGGGACCCCGATGGAGCCGGACACCCTCCGGCGGAGTTGGGGAGCGATCCGCAGTGCCGCCGGTCTCGGCGACATGCGCTTCCACGACCTCCGCCACACCTGCGTGACGCTCCTGCTCAACCTCGGCGTCCCGCCCCAGGTCGTCCGCGAATCGTCGGCCATAGTGACATCGAGGTGACCATGACCATCTACGCCCACGCCTCCCTCGGCGACAAACGCAACGCTCTGCGGAAACTCGGAGATGCCTTGGGCTGACCCGAACTCGGCACTTCTCGGAGGCCACCGCCCATCGGGTTGGTGGCCTCCGCTGCTGCTCCAGACCCTTGGCGATGTGAGAGATCGTTGGAGGCACTGCTTCACTGTCGACGTGGCCCAAGCTCTTGACCTCGTCGCCCGATTCGCCATGAGCGGCCGACTCGGACCTTTGCACTGCGGCATGCCCTTGCAGGAGCTAGAAGCTCTGATCGGGCCATTCCACGACCGCCTGCACGACTCCAAGCCTCGCCGATGGCGGCCCCGGCTCTACCTCTGGGATGACCTTGAGATCCTGATCTGCCATGGGCTTGTGATCGATATCGGAGTACCCCTGTGGCGGGAAACGGTTGCCCTCCCCACCGCGTTGTCCGGCTGGCGGCGTGCCGTCTCCATTCGGCTCAACCAGCCAGACGTCCTCGACGCCCTGGACACAGCTGGATGCGATGGGGAAGAAGCCCCTGGCATCGTCGTAGATGACGAGGCCCGCGGTATTCGAACCCGCCAACATGATGTCTGCCTAGTCTTCGGGCCCGAGCGTCATTCAAGAGCTAAGCGTCTGCACAAGATCTACAAGTCGGACCACCGGGTAGACCAGAACGATCACTCGCCACGGCAAGGGCTGACCACCCGATGAAGCGACGGGGGACGTTGCTGTCAGTAGAGATCAAAAAGCCCCGAACGATGATCCGTTCGGGGCGTTTCTGCTGTTCAAAGCTGGTGGTCAGGGGCAGGGTCGAACTGCCGACCTTCCGCTTTTCAGGCGGACGCTCATACCAACTGAGCTACCTGACCCAGAGCGGTCCTGACGGGACTTGAACCCGCGACCTCCACCTTGACAGGGTGGCGAGCACTCCAAACTGCTCTACAGGACCTTGCGTTTCTTGCTGTTTGCGCTCGCTTAGCTTACCAGCTCTTCGGTGGTCTTGAGACCAGCCGTTTCGCGGTGCGCTAGGCGCTCGCAGTGCCCCCAACGGGATTCGAACCCGTGCCGCCGCCTTGAAAGGGCGGTGTCCTAGGCCGCTAGACGATGGGGGCTCAGGATTCCCTGTCGCCTTCCGTCGGAGACCTCTGAAGCATAGGGGACGATTGCCCCTGATGCCAAAGTGGCGGACCGGCGGTCGACGACCCGGTGCCTGTGATCGTTCCCGTTGGCGACGGGGCGTTCGTTGGCTCCGGGGAAATCATACGTTGCGGGTCGGGCTCCACGTGACGCTGGATGTACACCGACTGCTCGCCGAGGCCGCCGAGCGTGATGTCGTCCCAGGCCCGCAGGCGTCTGGTCTCCTTGTCGAAGTACAGGACGGACGCCTGGACGGGGGTGGGCTGGGCGTGTTCGAGCGCGCGCAGGCCGGCCCCGCCGGTGGAACCCTGGATGAGGATGCGGGTGCCGGTCGGGAGCATGTTCGTGCGGCGGGCGTGGGTGTGCCCGGACAGGATCATGGGGGTGAGGCCGGAGAAGCCGCGGGCGACGTCGGGGTCGTGTACGGCGATCAGGTCGGGTTTGCCCACCTTGCCGAGGTGGGCGCGGGCGAATTCGCCGAGTGCCTGGGGGTTCGAGTAGGCGTCGGTGGTCTTGTCCGGGGTGAAGCGGGGGTCGCCCAGGCCGTAGATGGTCAGGCCGGCGACCTTCTTGCTGCTGTCGTCGAGGACGATGGCGTTCTTCTGCTTGGCCACGGCCTTCTGGGTCGTCATCGAGTCGTGGTTGCCGCGTACGTACACGTACGGGACCTTCAGCCCGCTGATCTCGTCCACGAACTTGTTCTCCGCCTTGGTGCCGTGGTCGGAGATGTCGCCGGTGTCGATGATCATGTCGACGGCGAACTGGTCCTTGAGCGAGCGGATGACGTTCCAGGCGATGGGGTTGATGTGGATGTCGCTGACGTGCAGGACCCTGATGGTCTTGGGGTCGGCCTCGTACAGCGGCAGGGTGGAGACCGTTTCGTAGAGCTTCGAGACGTTCGTCACGAGTTTGGTGAGCTGCGACCGGTACGACTCGAAACGCGTCACGATCGACTCCGCGCTGCCGACCAGCGACGGCGCCGCGGCCACCAGACCCGAGTAGCGCGGCTCCACGAGCGAGTTGGGGCGGAACGTGAGGACCGCCAGCGCCCCCGTGGCGGAAAGGGCCACAGAGGCCGCCAGAAGGCCCGTCAGGGCCAGTCTGGGGCGCCGGTGGACGAGCAGGACGGCGACGAGGGCCCCTGCCCCCGCACACAGCAGCGAGCGGACGAGGAGGGCGCGCACGCCGTCGAGGAGGTCCTCCTCGATGATCCCGGGCAGGCGGTCGGCCAGCCGCGGGTCCTCGATGAGGGCCTTGGCGCGTTCCTGGTCGATGTTCTCGAGCGTGATGCGCAGCCGCAGGGGCGCGCTGTGGGTGTGGAAGGTGAGGGTGCCGAGCGGGCTGGCGTCCACGACGGTCTCGCCGTGCCAGGCCGGACGCAGGGACATCCCGGTCTCCACCGGGCCCACCTGCGTGGTCACGGTGCCGCTGAGGAAGATCCCGAGCCACGCGCCCACCGCGGCCACGAAGAGGACGACCACGGCCTTTGCGGCTCGTGACCGGAGAATGGCCTTTGACCTCTGCACGAACTTCATACAGATTCTTGCTTACCCGAACGACGGGGCAGAATGGCAAGTGTGATCGAGGTATCGCGGCAGAGATTCGAGGAACTCGTGGCCGAGGCATTGGACACGATTCCCCCCGACCTCACCCGTGCCATGAGCAACGTCGTCGTCACCGTCGTCGATGATGCGCCTGAGCCTGATCTGCTCGGCCTGTACACCGGGGTCCCCCTCACCGAACGCGGCGACTGGTACTCAGCGGTTCTGCCCGACCGGATAGAGATCTACCGCAACCCGATATGTGAGATTTGCGACTCGGAACAGGACGTGATCGACGAGGTCCGCATCACGGTCATCCATGAGGTGGGGCATCACTTCGGCATCGATGACGCCCGCCTTCACGAATTGGGCTGGTAACCCTTTGCTTTTGGTTGGCTGCTTCCGGTTGCGGCCGACGGGCTCGGTCGGGCACCTTAGGTGACATAGCGAACACCCTGAGTCAGGCACAGCGGAGTCCAATGGGGGCCATGCGGGCGCGACGGCACCCGGGACGGCATCGCCGTGCCGGAGAAGCAGCACAAGTCACATATCGGGAAGTCATCGCCATCCGGGAGTTCCGCTCCCTCTGGTACGGCCAGGGTCTGTCGCTTCTCGGCGACCAGCTCGCCCAGGTCGCGCTCGCCGTGCTCGTCTTCGACCGCACCGGCTCCCCGCTCGCCACCGCCGCCGTTTACGCGCTGACCTACCTGCCCTCCATCGTCGGCGGGCCGCTGCTGGCCGGGCTGGCCGACCGGTTCGCGCGCCGCGGCGTCATGCTGACCTGCGACCTCATCAGGGCGGCGCTGGTGGCCGTGATGGCGGTGCCGGGGGTGCCGTTCTGGGCGCTGTGCGCGCTGGTGTTCCTGGTGGTGCTGCTCAGTGCCCCCTTCTCGGCCGCGCGGGCGGCGCTGCTGCCCGAGGTGCTCGAAGGCGACGCGTACGTCATCGGCTCGGCGTTGCAGAACATGACGAACCAGGCCGTACAGATGCTCGGTTTCGCGGCCGGCGGAGCGCTCATCGCCGGCATGGGCCCCTACCGCGCGCTGGCCCTCGACGCGGCCACCTTCCTCGGCTCCGCGCTGATCATCGTCTCCGGCGTCCGGCGGCGTCCCGCCCCCCACACCGACGGCGCCAAGCCGTCCATGTGGCACATGACCGCGAGCGGCGCCCGGCTGGTGTTCGGATCGCGGCGGTTGCGGACGCTCGTACTGTTCGCCTGGTTGTGCGGCTTCTACATCCTGCCCGAGGGCATCGCCGCCCCCTACGCGGCCCGGCTCGCCACCGACGACCTGCCCGCACCCGTGATCACCGGGCTGCTCATGGCCGCCATGCCCGCGGGAACGGTCGTGGGGGCGTTCCTTTTCAGCAGGTTCGTCTCACCTGCGCGGCGGCTGCGGCTCATGGGGTGGATGGCCATCCTGAGCTGCGCGCCGCTCATCATCACCGCGATCAAGCCGCCGCTGGCCGTCGTGCTCGTCGCGTGGGTTCTGTCAGGGATCGGCGGGGCGTACCAGCTCGCCGCCAATGCCGCTTTCGTGCAACACGTACCGGCCGAACGTCGCGGCCAGGCGTTCGGCCTCGTGCAGTCGGGGCTGATGGCCGTCCAGGGGGTGGGGATCCTGGTGGGCGGGTTCGCCGCTGAGAGACTCGGCCCTGAGCCTGTGGTCGCCATGGCGGGGGTCGCCGGGGTGGTCAGCGCCGCCGCGCTCTCCCTGGTGTGGGCCGAGTCCCGTGGCAAGGGCCGGGTACGCGCCCAGGCCGCCGCCTGATCACGGCTGCGGCTTGTGCTCGCCGCTCCAGTCGGTCGTCGTCCTGCTCTGCTGCTGCTTGGCGATGAGGTCCTGGACGATCGAGGTGTCGTGCTCCTCGTCCGGCATGAGCAGCCAGCCGATCGCGTAGACGCCGACGCCGAGCCCGCCGAACAGCGTCGCGATAGCGAGGCCGATCCGCACGAGGTTCGCGTCGATCCCGACGTACTCGCCGATGCCCGAGCAGACGCCCGCGATGATCCGGCCCTTGTGAGTCCTGCGCAGCTTCTTGACGTTGTATTCGCTCATGCCTCAAGACTGCCCGGCGCCCTGGTGTTCGCACATCAGGATTGCCCCTGGTAGAACCCTGGTAGTCCCCTATGCGAGGAGAGGACCCGCGATGGACGACCTGCTGCGCCTGGACGACGAGCTCGACGCCGACCAGCGGCTGATCCGCGACACCGTCAGGTCCTTCGTCGCCGACCGCGTCCTCCCGCACGTCGGAGACTGGTTCGAGGAGGCCGTCTTCCCCGCGCGCGAGCTCGCGCCAGAGCTCGGCTCGCTCGGCCTGCTCGGCATGCACCTCCAGGGGTACGGCTGCGCCGGCACCGACGCCACCTCCTACGGCGTCGCCTGCCGCGAGCTCGAAGCCGGCGACTCGGGGCTGCGCTCGTTCGTGTCCGTGCAGGGCTCGCTCGCCATGTTCCCCATCTGGAAGTACGGCTCCGACGAGCAGAAGGAGGAATGGCTGCCGCGCATGGCCGCCGGTCAGGCCATCGGCTGCTTCGGCCTGACCGAGCCCGACCACGGCTCCGACCCGGCCGGCATGCGCACGTACGCGAAGAAGGACGGCTCCGACTGGATACTCAACGGCTCCAAGATGTGGATCACCAACGGCTCCGTCGCGGACGTGGCGGTCGTCTGGGCGCAGACCGACGACGGCGTACGCGGCTTCGTCGTCCCCGCCGGCACCCCCGGCTTCAGCGCCCCTGAGATCCACAAGAAGATGTCCCTGAGGGCGTCCGTCACCTCCTCCCTCTACTTCGACGACGTACGCCTGCCCGCCTCCGCCGTCCTGCCCGGCGTCACCGGCCTGCGCGGCCCGCTCTCCTGCCTGTCGGAGGCCCGGTACGGCATCGTCTGGGGCGTCACCGGCGCTGCCCGCGCCTGCCTCGAGGCCGCCACCGAATACGCCAAGACCCGCGTCCAGTTCGGCAAGCCGATCGGCGCGTTCCAGCTCACCCAGGAGAAACTCGCCTGGATGTACGTCGGGCTCGCCCAGGCCGGCCTCACCGCACTCCACCTCGGCCGCCTCAAGGACGCCGGCACCCTGGAGCCCCGGCAGATCAGCTTCGGCAAGCTGGCGAACGTACGCGCCGCCCTCGACATCGCCCGCCAGGCCCGCTCCATCCTGGGCGGCAACGGGATCACCCTGGAGTACCCTGTGATCAGGCACATGAACAACCTGGAAAGCGTGCTGACCTACGAAGGCACCCAGGAGGTCCACACCCTGGTGCTGGGAGAGGCGCTGACCGGGCTGGCGGCTTACCGGTGATGGTGGCGTCGCGGACAGCGCGGTAATCTCTGTACCCTTGCTGTTGCTAGGGGCGTTAGCTCAATTGGCAGAGCTGCGGACTTTTAATCCGTAGGTTCCGGGTTCGAGCCCCGGGCGCCCTACCTCAACGACCTGGGCGGACTCCCTGATCTCCATGATCCGGAAGCCCGCCCAGTTGCATTTTCAGTTGCAGTTATCCCCAGAGCGCCCGGCCCATGCGGGCTGCTGCTTCGGTCGAGAGCGTGGCCGTGATGTGGGTGTAGCGCTTCGTCGTGGTCAGTTGTGAGTGGCCGAGGATTTCCTGAACGACGCTGATGTCCACGCCCTGCTCTATCAAGAGCGTCGCGGCCGTATGGCGAGCGTCGTGGACGCGGGCGTCTTTGTCCACTTCGGCCAGGCGCAGAAGTTCTTTCCATTCGTCCCAGTCCTGGCCGGCGTCTATGGGGCGCCCGTCCGGGTGACACCAGACGAGGTCATAGTCCTGCCACCGCTCCCCCACCGCCTCTTTCTCACCCCGCTGGGCTTGCTGGTGGAGTTCGAGCAGCGGGATCAGCGGAGGTGGAATCATGATCGTTCGCTCGCTCTTGCCCTTCGGCTTCACGAAGGTCCAGCCGCCGACACGTTCGGGGCAGGAGGGCGCGTGCTTGGTGCAGTCCGGAGCGCAGTAACTCTGCCCTGGCTTGTTGCACACGTGCTTGCGGCCTGAGGTGCGCTTGGCCTTGGGGCAGTCCTTCGGGCACGGGTAGCGGTGGAGTCGTTCGCCGCACACGTGCGGGTCTTTACAGCCATGGCGATAGCGCTGGTGCTTGATCTGCCAGAAGACGCGGATGACACCTCGCTTGAGGTCCACGTACTTCCAGCGCAACCCGAGGGCTTCACATTGCCGAAGACCCAGCGCGAGCGCCACGGACCACCGGGTGCCGTTCCTCCGGCTGTCGGCCACGTCGAGGACATCGCGGGCTTCGTCGGCGTCGAGAGGTTCGATCTCCACGTCCTCGGCGGCAGGTGCGTCGATCGGGGTGCAGACGTTGCGGGCGACCTTCTCCCGCCGTACTGCGATCTTGAGGGCGCGGGGGAGGATCCGGTGGATCTGCACGATGGTGTTCTGGGCGAGGCCCTGCTGTGCGAGATAGGCGTAGAAGGCGTCCAGGTGTTCCGGGCGCAGCCGGTCAAGGCGGTGAGCACCGAGGCGGGGGATGATCCAATGCTCGGTTTTAGGCCGGTAGGTGCTCTCCAAGGTGCGGTCGCTCACCTTGAGAGGAGCGATCTCGTCGAGGTAGGTACGCATCCACTCGGCGACCGTGGGCGTGAGCCCCGGTTTGTCGGACTTACCGGAGTCGCGCTTACGCTCCAGCTCGCGAACCTTTTTGGTCACCTCGGCTTCGGTGTCGCCGACGCGATGGCGGCGGTCGGGCATGCCGTCGTCCTTGACCCCCATGGTCACGTAGCCGTGCCACTTGCCGTCCTTCCCCAGAAAGATCGAAGAGCGACCGTTGGGCTTGCGCGCCATCACGCCGCCTCCAGCTCTCGCGCGAAGTCCAGCAGGGCGGCAGCAGGAATCAGGCGGTAGCCGTCGCGCTTGATGGATCGCAGCTCGCCGGTCTTGATGAGCCTGAAGATCGCCGTACGGCTCATCCCCAGGACCGTCGCCGCGTCGTTTGGCCGGTAGAAGAGTCTTTCCATCAGGCCGCCCTCCCTTCAGTTGCCGAAAGATCTTGTCCGTCTGCTCTGGCTTGGAGTTCGGCCATGTGAGCGCGCCAGCGTTGCCGCTCGCGGATGGACCGCAGGAGCCGGACGGCTAGAGGGGCGACGTTGGCGTCTCCGGCCGGGACGGGCTTCCAGACGTAGCGGTGTGGGTGGGTGGGCTGGTCGGTCTGGCCGAGGGCTTCCAGGACCCAGGTGCGGCGGTCTTGCTTGTGTTCGGTCAGGGTTTTGTTGCTCCACTTGCGGGAGACCAGGACGCAGCGTCCGGCGTAGCCGAGGTGTTCGGGCTTGTGGGCCTTGGAGCGGCACCGGCCGGGGGCCATCCCGGCTTTGGCGTTTTTGGGTTGGATGCCGTAGCGGAGCCAGTTCGGGCAGGTGGGTGAGCAGGGTTCGTAGCGCAGGGCATCGACGAAGCGGGACGCGTGCTCCTGCTGGGCTTGGCTGTCCAGGCCGTCGCCAAGGCTCTTGGTCAGGTACTTGGACAGGTAGCGGATGCACTGGTCGGCGTCCTTGGTGCCCGCGAGCACGCCTTTGACGTCCACCTGCTCGCCGAAGCGGATCACGTGCAGGGGTTCGGCGTCCTCGTCGGTGTCCAAGTCGTCGAGGGCTTCGTCCCAGGTGGGCAGAACCTCTCCGGTGTCGGGGGCGAGGTAGCCGGCCCCGTCCTGCCAGACCGGCAGGTGCTCGCCCTCGAAGACCACGCGATCGACGGAGGGCCACCAGACCTGGTGGTAAGTGGCCGCCGCGATCTGCTTGATCTCCGCTCGTGGGAGCGTTCCACGGACGGCCATGCAGCCAAGCGACCAGCAGCCGACCCCATCGCGCGTGCGCGCATGGGCTCGTGAACAAGGATTGCCGGTCGCCAACCGCGGCAGACTCCGCCCCGAGATCTGGAAAGCCTGGCATGTCGCCGCCGGCACCATGCCAGGGGAGAATGCCTGACTGCTAAAACCGCAGGACGCTGGCCATCGGCCAAAGTGAAGCTCGGCCACCAGTTACGCTGGAGGTGCAACTCAGGCACCGCGACAGAGGGAGTCGAGCGACGGTGAGTGTGGACCTCGAACACGAACCCCTGCATGACCTCGCCCGCCGGGTCATCCGACTGGCCGAGGAAACCCAGCACGCCGCTCAAGTGCTCGAACGCCGTCTGGATGCGCTGGAACGCCGCGAAGCCGCCGGCAGAGCCGAGCGTATCTTGAGCATCGCCGCCGACATGCGAACCCACCTCGGTCGGGACCGACTGTCCGTTGAAGATCTGTACGACCCGGACACCGGCCTTCCCGCATGATCATCGATTCCAGCGCCATCATTGCCGTCATCAACGGCGAGCCCGAGGCCACCCAATTCGCCCACGCCATCGCCACAACCGTATGTCGCATCTCGGCCGTCAACTACGTCGAAGCGGCCATCGTGGCGGACAACCGCAGTGAGGCCATGCGCAACGCCTTCGACACACTCGTTGACGAGATGGCCTCATCATCGAGCCGGTAACACCCCATCAGGCGAGGATCGCGCGCCAGGCTTACCGGACCTACGGCAAGGGCAACAATGCCAAGGCCAAGCTCAACATGGGCGACTGCTTCGCCTATGCTCGCGCCAAAGACCTCGACCAGCCCCTGCTCTTCAAAGGCGAGGACTTCCCGCACACCGACATCACCCCCGCACAACCCTGACAGTAGAGAATGACATCCCTCCCGTGGTTGCTCATCGGATGCTCGTCGGCACCTGACACGGCATACCACCGGGCGGCATCTCCGAACATTCAAACGCCGGCAACCGATGACATCGCGATACAAGAGGACACGATTCGGTAGTGGACGGCATTGACAACTGCGACTTTCAATCCGTAGGTTCCGGGTTCGAGCCCCGGGCGCCCTACCACTCCACACCCTATCTGAACTGGGGTTTCTCGAGTTTCGGGGGCCTTGCGCGAGGCCGAGACACACCATTGATTGCTCGCTGGTTGCTCTTCGACACGGTTCCGGCACATGACCCGACCGGCCGCAGGTGGGCCTGTTTTGCCAGGACAGAGCCACAAGATTGCGCCTGCCGAGAATTCCATCCGTGCAGATCAAGCGGCGTGGGAGTATTCGTGGAGGATTCCGCCGAGCCGGTCGCGTCGGCGGACGCTTCGGCCGGCAGGTCCGGGCATGCTGCCGTTTCACGATCTCGCGGTGCCAGCGCAGGATGGTGTCCGAGCGGACGACAAGCCGGAGCCGGCGCAAGACTGCGCGGGGAAGCGAGGTCAGAAGTGCCGCCAGGAAGAGGCGGTCTTCGGGGGTGAATCTCACCCGTACATCGGTGCCGAGCTGTCGTTGCAGGACCATGACCTGGTGACGCAGAGCGAGAATCTCGACATCCTTGTCACGATCGCTCATCGGTAGTAACCGCAAGGCGGCGAAGGCGATCGTGACGGTCAGAAAGGCCAGACGAAGAAGCGCGAACGATCATCATGCCGCACCGGTGCTCCTCCACGGACGGGTAGACCGTCCATGCCATCTGCGGGCTCCGCGAGGCCATGACCTGCCCGGACAGGATTGTCGGCAGACGCACTAGACGCAGGACGAGGGCGCGGATGGAACGGACGGTTGGCGGACGCCCGCGTCGCTTCGGCACGCAGGCACGAGCATGACGCCGTTGCCCGAGATCGCGGTGGTGTGCCACCGCATGACGGTATCGGGCCGGACGAGGAGTCGCAGATGACGCAGGACGTCACGGGGTAGCGGTGCCAGGAGAGCGGCGAGGAAGGCTCGATCCTCGGACGCGAACCGCGCCCTGGCGCCGACGCCGAGTTGCCGTTCGAGGATGGTGATCTGGTGACGCAGGGCGAGAATCTCGATGTCCTTGTCCCGATGGCCCATCGGCAGCAGCCGCACCGCCGCGAAGGTGTTCGTGACAGCGAGATAAGCCAGGTGAAGGAGCACGACCGGTCATCCTGCCGCACTGACTCCTCTATATGAGCCGAAGCCTGCCTCCGAGAGGAGCACTACAAGGCCGTGACCTGGACGGACGGAATTATCGGCAGGCGCAGAGACGGTGCAGCCGGAGTGAGCGACCGAGCTGATGCGGGCCTACTACTGATCCGAATGTTCTCAGTCTCATAATCAAAATCTCACAATCTTTAGATTTTGAGATGGCGGTAGACGGTCGCCCGGGAGACGCCGAACCGGGCGGCGATCTCCTCGGCGCCGTGGCCCTCGGCGTACAGGGAACGGGCCTGGGCGGCCTGCTCCTCGCTGAGGATGGCGCGCCGCCCGCCGTTACGGCCCCGCGCACGCCCGCGCGCCCCGCCCCCGTCCCCGGCCCTGTTCCCGCTCCCGCTTTCGCTCCCGGGCGCAGGCGACGGCACTGGCGCTGGGGGCGCGTTCAGCAGCGCCCTGGCGCCGTCCAGGATCAGGCGGCGCAGCCGTTCGGGCGGCTCGTCGCGGAACAGCAGCACAGGATCGGCCAGCCCCGCCACCACCTGGCAGGCCCGCACCCGCTCCTCGATCCCGCGCGACGGCCCGGCCACCAGCTCGTTGGCCAGCGCGATCGCGGTGCGGAACCGGTCGGCGATCGGCGCCTGCACCAGCAGCGTCATGTCCTTGACCAGCATGGTGAGCGTGTGGCGGTGCCGCAGGTGCACCTCGACGTAGCCCTCGATCGCCCGCCACCGCACCTCCTCGGCGCTCGTGCCGCGCTCGGCCCTGGCCAGCACCTCCTCCAGCTCGTCCAGCAACGGCACCGTGATCCGGTGGAGGAGCTCCTCCTTGGAGTCGAAGTGGTAGTAGAGGGCGGGCTTGGTGATGCCCACCTCGTCGGCGATGGCCTGCATGGTGGTCGCCCGGTAGCCGCGGGCGGCGAACAGGACGCGCGCCGCCTCCAGAATCCGCTCGGCAGTCAAGAGGTCTCACTTACCAATAGTCAGTTTTTTCGCTAACGTGCTTACCGGAAGTCAGTCTATTGCCACGGGGAGATCTGCATGCGATCCAAAGTGTCCTTCACCGTTGACGGCGTCCGGTGCGCCGGATACCTCTATCTGCCCGCCGAAGCGAGCCCGGCGCCGTGCGTGGTGCTCTGTCACGGCTTCAGCGGGACGATGGACCGGCTCTTCGACTACGGCGAGCGCTTCGCCGCCGCAGGGTTCGCAGCCTTGGTCTTCGACTACCGGAGCTTCGGCGAGAGCGACGGCGAGCCGCGCCAGGTTCCCGACATCCGCGGCCAGCTCGCCGATGTTCGCGCCGCCGTGGACTTCGTCCGGGGGCACGAGCGGGTCGACCCCGGCAAGGTGCTGCTGTGGGGCAACTCGCTGGGCGGCGCCCACGTGATCACCGTGGCCGCGGACGACCCCCGCATTGCGGCCGTGGTGTCGCAGATCCCGTTCAACGGTTTCCCGAAGAAGGTCGAGGGACGGTCAACCGGTGAGACGTTGAAGGTACTGGGCGCGATCTTCTGGGACGCGCTGCGGGGCAGGCTGGGCCTGCGGCCGTACTACATCCCCATGGTGGGACGGCCGGGAGAGCTCGCCGTGACCGCGACCCCCGAGGCTGACCAGCACATCCAGACCCTGACCGGCGGCGAACAACAGACGTCGTGGCGCAACAGCGTCGCCCCCAGAGGGCTGCTGCAGATGATGCGTTACCACCCCGCCGAGTCCGCGGCCCGCCTGACCTGTCCCCTGCTGGTGTGCGTTGCCGCCGACGACCGGGAGACACCGCCGGAGAGCAACCGGGAGCTGGCCGAACGCGCCTCGGACGGCGAGCTGCGCGTCTACCCCGGCACCCACTTCACCTTCTACACCGACCCCGCGTTGCGCGACCGCGTGGTCGCCGACCAGGTCGCCTTCTACCGCCGGGCCTGCGCGATGGTGTGACGGAAGCCGCTCGGAGTAGGACGCCTGGTGCCGGCGCGCCCTTGCCGGGGTGGAGCTGGACTACCCGTTCCTGGACGCCAGCCGCTTCAAGATGCACGACGGCAGCCGGGCCGAGCCGATCCTGCCGCTGGCCGAACCTGGTGCCGCCGATTTCGGCCACCAGGTCCAGTGACTGACGCTCTGCGGTCCAGACGCCATCGACGGGCCGGGCCACCAGTGGAGATGCTGGTCCGCCGGGACGACCAGGGCCAGGCGATGGTCATGTCGGTCGTCGCCATCGCCCGCGGCGGCTCCCGACAGCGGCTCGCCAAGACGCCGCCATGGAGCACCGCCGCGGGCCTGCGTGAGCCGGAGCACAGCATCGACTGGCGGCGGTGCTCGACCGAAGCGGGCTCGGCTGGGGCGACGCCCATGTCGCCATGCTGGCCGACACTACCGACTGCCTCGTCCTCACCCTTGACGGCTCGCACTGGGCCGCGGCCGCACACGCCCTCGACGAGCCGCTGCACGTCATCGAGATCTCTGAGCCTCGGGCCTGACGCCGGGGCAGCTCGCCCGACCGCCTGTCAGCCGCTGGTCACGAAGGCTGCGATGTCCTCGATACGCACGATCTGACCGGCTGCGCCCCAGTTGCCCTCGGGGATCTCGTTGATGTGCACCCATGCGGTGGTGGGCTCGGCGAACCTGTCCGGATCAGTGTCGGCTTCGGCGAGCACGCACGTGACGCGCTGGACAATGTCGCGGCGTTTGTCGTCGTTCATCGAGCCGGCGGGGACTCCGACGCGTACCACGTATCTCGGCTTCTCGCCAGCTGGCAGCTGCCGGCCGCCCACGAACCAGGCGTCGGTCTCGTTGACCACCAGCCAGGAGATGGCTTTGGCCGTCTCGGTGTCAGGGGCGCCTTCGGCGACCATCACCTCCGACACCAGTCGCCCGCCGATCCTTTCGCGCTGCTCCTGATCGAGCGAGCCCTTGGGGATGAACAGTTCCACGAACGGCATAAGTGAGTCCTTTCATTAAACCTGCATGGCCTCACCGTACGACGGTGAGTTCAATGAAGCAACCCTTTACACTGGCGTCATGCAACGCACCAGCTTCGCGCAGATGCACTGCTCGATCGGGCAGTCCCTCGAGCGCGTCGGCGAGTGGTGGACGCCGCTCATCGTGCGCGACATCTACCTCGGCCTGCGTCGGTTCGACGACATCGCGGAGAACCTCGGCATCGCGCGCAACCTGCTCACCCGGCGGCTCCAGGGGCTGGTCGCCGACGGCATCGTGGAGCGCCGGGCCTACCAGGAGCGGCCATTGCGGCACGAGTACCACCTCACCGAGGCCGGCCGTGAACTCGTACCGGTGCTGATGGCGCTGATGGCCTGGGGTGACAGGTGGGCGACCCCGGAGGGTGGCCGGCCGGTGCGTCTGGTGCACGACGGGTGCGGGACGGAATTCACGCCGCAGGTCTGCTGCTCGACCTGCGGGGAGCCGGTCACCGCGGCCAATGTGACGGCGCTGCCCGGCCCGGGCGCCGCCTACGGCCCGGGGACCCGGGTACTGGCCAGGCGCAGTGGCATCGCGCCCGAGGAGGAAGCCTGAGCCGGCGCCGAACTCGTGCTGCCGCTCCCGTGCCCATCGCTCCGGCCGGGGTCCAGGGCGATCCTCTCCCCGCCGTACGTGCGGCTCGTCCAGGCGTGGAAGCGGCCCAGCCAGCTGCGGCGCGCGCTGGGGAGCACCCCGTTCATCGGGGCCACGTCCGCGCCGGTGAGCACTCGCGCTCTCCCCCAGCAGGAACGACCAGTGGTCCGGGAAGACCTTGCGCATGTTGCGCCTGAGGAAGGCCGAACACCGCGATGCCGCTGCCGGAGCAGACGACGATGTGTCCGGTCTCGTCCACGGCGATGGCCGTCACGGCGTCAGGGAGGTACAGGCGGGGGCCGATACGCCGCCGGCTGGTCAGGTCCCATACCTCCACCCCGCGGCCGTCGGCGGTGACGGCGACCGGGTGACCGCGCACCGAGACTGCGGTGAGCGCCCGCACGTCGACGGCCGGTAGGTCACCAAGGTGCCGGCCGGTGCGCAGCTCCACAGCTGCACCGGCAGCTCCTCATCCCAGTTCCGGTGCTCGCTCGTGGTGAGGGAGACCGGCTGACGGCCTACCACGGCGGTGGCGAACCGCCGCACGGGCCGTGCTGCAGGGGGGAGATGACACTGACGCGCCGGTTGGTGGCCAGTTCCCGGATCTGGAGGCCGCCATGGAAGGACCCGGCCACGGAGACCGGTGTGCCGTCGATCACCGCGGTGTCGACCGCGCGGACCCAGCGGCGGTGACTGACGCCGGGCGCGCCGATCTGCTCGCCGGTGGTGAGGTCCCACACTCGCACGGTCTCGTCGTTGCCGGCGGTCACGGCCAGGGGCCGGCCGGTGACGGACGTGGCAGCGATCGAGCTGACGGCGGCGGTGTGGCGGCGCCTTCCCAGGCGACGACGCCGGCCTGGAGCGCCTCTTCACGATCACGTTGGGAGGACCGGGAGACCAGCCCGTCTCGGCGTTCACGACGCCGGCACTGGCGCAGCCGCCGACATACGGCCTGACGTGGAAGGAACCATGGCGATTCCGACGGCGGCCTCGACCGGCTGATGATCTACCGGATCAACAGCTCCCGCCGCCAACTGCCCACCATCGACCTCGGGTGAGCCCTGATCGCCCATCGTGGCGGGAGACGCGAGCCCACGCCTGACAGCGCAGGGCAGGGCGGTCATGGCGTGGGGCGTCGGGCGGGACGGCGCCCGTGCCCGCCAACCTGCACCGTCGCAGCGGCGTCGCACCCGCGGCTACCGCCGGGCGTTGCGGCAGTACCCCGGGTCCGGGGCGGTGAGCCGCGGTCCGCGGCCGCGTGATCGCCCCCCACACTCGGCTGCGAGAGCCCGACTGGGATTTTCCAGTCACGCGACAGATGCCGCCGCGAGCCGGTTGCGGCATGGTGGGGGGAAACGCGCAAGACACTAGGGGACCGGCCATGCCTTCGATGATCCGCCAGGATGACGTCTACATCCTTGATCTGGGCGACACCGAGAACCGCTTCAATCCTGACTGGATCCACTCGGTCAACACGCTGCTGGACCAAGTGGAGAACGACACCGGACCCAAGTCCCTGGTCACCACGGCCACCGGGAAGTTCTATTCCAACGGCCTGGATCTCGACTGGATGCTCGCGAACGAAGATCAGGCCGAGCGCGTCCTGCTGGACGCCCATGAGCTGCTGGCCCGCATGTTGACCATGCCTGTGGTCACGGTGGCGGCGATACAGGGGCACGCCTTCGCCGCCGGCGCGATGTTCTCGCTGGCGCACGATTTCCGTGTGATGCGCCGTGACCGCGGGTATTGGTGCCTGCCCGAAGCTGATCTCAACCTTCCCTTCACCGACGGCATGTCGGCGCTCATCCACTCCAGGCTCACGCCTCAGGTGGCTCATGAGGCGATGGTGACCGCCCGGCGTTACGGCGGGTACGACGCGGCAGGTTCGGCGATCGTCGACCGGGCGGCCGCAGCCGAGGAGGTGCGGGACATGGCCGTCGCATGGGCGCGGCACGAGGTGGACAAAACCGGGGACACTCTGAGAACCATCAAGACGCGCTTGTACGCGTCCGTGCTGGAGGCTCTGCGCCAGCCACATGCTTCACCGGCATGATCACCTCGAGGACGACTGCGGGGCAGAGGTGACAACGTCGATACCGCAAAATTCGCCCCGAATCGAGCGCGGGCGGAGAAGCAGGGGGCTTGACATGTGCGAGGATCTCTCTTCGAGTGCCGCGGGCCGGCAGAGAGACGGTCGGGAAACGAGCGCGCCGCTGGCTGGGCTTGACCATGTGGACCGGGGCCGCGCTGGTGGACTGTCGCGGCGACCGAGGACGTGTTCCCGCGCTGCTGCACGGAGTGGGTGGGACCTCGGCCCATCGACCCGGCACAGGAGCGGGATCGAACGTCCTTGAGCTGGAGAAGCGGCTGGTCATCGTCTGCGACGTACTCGCCTGCTTCTGCAGGTGGACGCCACCGCACCGGCGGTGCCGTTCCTCGTGCGGCTGGCCCAGGATCCGCGGGCCTTGCGCCGCAAGGTCGCTGTCGACGTGCTCCTGGCCATCGCCAGGCCGTCGACGAGAGCCCGGCTGTCACCGTCGAGGACGGCGACCCGTATCGGGTTGCCCGATCGGCTGCCCAAGCTCTGGCGCGTACCCGTCCGGTGGGCTGGTTCGTGGTGCTCGACGAAGCGCCCCGCTGGGACGCCCGTGTGAAGATCCTAGAGTTGCCGGCCATCATGCACCGGTGCGGCGAGGTCCACATGCCGGGCCGGCGGCCGTCGTGGCGCGCGGCTCACCCCCGCAGGTCCATCACCGGGCACACCGCCGAATGCCACACCACGATCACCAGCCCATCTCCCCGCCCCTGATCGATCCCTCGATCTTTGCTGCCATCTTGACCCTGGTCGTGCTCGCTCATCGCCATCACTCACCCCTGGCCCGGCCCGCTTCTCGCGTCGATCGTGTGGCGGGAGAGCAACTTCGTACCTGACACGCTCAAGAAAATCTGTAGTCGCAACTGTAGAAATTCGTGCGGTGGGGAGCTAGAGTTTCTTACGTCGCAAGAGACGGATCCACGAGGGCAGCGCAGGACGAGCACCACGACGGTCTGCCCGGACGGACGTGGACGCAGGAGTGCAGAACGAAGTGCAGGCAGAAGGTCGGATCGCCGGGGCCGGCGCAGTTGAACAGGGCCCGGGTGATGGACGCGCTGCCGTTGCGCGAAGCCGACACCAGAGGTCGGGGTGTCGAGGTACGGATACATCAGAAGGGAGTGTTGAACGCCATCAGGATCGCCCGTCGCCGGCTGGAGAATGCCGCACGGGTACCGCAGCTCCACGAACAGGACGGTGGTCTACGGTCACGCTTACGCGATCCTCGCATCCCGCCCCATCGAGCGGCCAGATGCGGAACAAGTGGACCGGCCAGCAGGCCGGTCGATGGTGTTAAACCTCATGCGGGCCCCGGCGCATCAAGGCGCCGGGGCCCCTGTCTGCATTCGGAAGGTTGCATGAATCGAACACCCCAGGCATCGACCACCATCTCCAGGCGGGAGCAGCCCCACCCAACCAGCGCTCACCCGGCCGGCCAGTCAGCCGAAGCGGCCAGTAGCCTCGGGCAGCGCCTCGACGATGAGGACTACCCCGCCTACAGCATGGGCCGGGCCGCCGAGATCCTCGGCGTCACCCCGGCGTTCCTGCGCAGCCTCGGCGCCGCCAAGCTGATCGAGCCGCTACGCAGCGAGGGCGGCCACCGCCGCTTCTCCCGCTACCAACTTCGCCTGGCCGCCCGTGCCCGCGAACTCGCCGACGCCGGCACCCCGCTGGAGGCGGCCTGCCGCATCATCATCCTGGAAGACCAGCTCGCCGAGGCACTGCGCATCAACGAAGAACTCCGCCAGCGCCACTGACCGCTCCTGACCCTCGGCCGCACCCGGGGGCATCAGGACCGGCAGCCCACCACAGCCCGTGACGGCGAGGCCCGTGCGGCGCCGGCCGTCGAAGCTCACCGTCCCTTCTCCCAGAAAAAACGTCCCGGGACCGAGGACCACCGTTCCGCCGAGCGCTTCACCGTCTCCATCGCCGCGCACGAGGACCACATCGCGGCGCGCGCGGCCGGCGCACACGACTACCCATTCGCCGGCCTGCTGCACCGCCAGGTCAAAGACCTCTGGGAGGTCGCCCCGTCCAAAAGCGTGGATCCGCCATCAACTTCCCGAGTATTTGGCCGGCCATGCTTTGAGGAAGTTCCGCGACCAGAGCTAAGGGTGAGCGCGGAGACCCTGGACGGCGGCGATGATCCCCTTCCTGTCGTAGGCACTCGTGGGGAGGGTGGCGCCGTGGACGTGGCGGATGACGTTCCGGATGTCGACGAGGAGGTCGCCTGACTGCTGCATCGAGCCGAAGAGCCTCCTGCTCAGGCCGACCATCTCGTGCGGGGTGCCGCGCCGCCCGGTGAGGACGGGGAACGGGATCTGGCGCCTGGCCTTCCACGCCGCCGCTTCCTGACGATCCTCCGGGACCGCGACGAACACCCGCACGTGGCCGGCCACGAACTCGTCGCGGCTCCGGGCGAGATCCTGGACGTGCCTGTTGCAGACCGGGCACGACGTCGACCGCATGAAGTAGATCAGCACGGCGTTCTTGCCCTGATGGTCGGACAGCCTGAAAGCCTGGCCGTCGGTGTCCTCGAGCACCATGTCAGGCGCAGGCGATCCGGTCATGAGCATGGCGAAACTCCCTTGTGACGAACGGAAAACAGCGGACGGCTCACATCAGGCAGGGCCGGTCGTGTCGCCCAGGCTGAGCCGGAGCCTCGTGCGGGCCCGGTGGAGATGGGATTTCATCGCGGCGTTGCTCAGGCCGAGTGTCGCCGCCGTCCTCCGGCCCGGATGCCCCAGCACATCCCGCATGATCAGAACCCGGCGCTGGACGTCCGGCAACTCCTTGATCGCCTGAGCAACGCGCTCGGCTTCCAGCCGCCGGATGACCTCGTCCTCGGCGGACGTCACCGCATCGGCGCCGGCCTCCTCGTCGCGGTCGAACAGCAGTCGCGCGCGGCGCAGGCACTCGTTCTTGACGATGCGGAACATCCACGAGGCCAGCGCCCCGGTGGCGCGCAGCGTGCCGATCTTCAGGTACAGGGTGATCAGTGCTTCCTGCGCGGCGTCCTCGGCGTCCTGCGGGGACGCGCACAGACGCTGCGCGAAGCGCCGCACGTGGGCATGGGCCCCGTCGACCACCGCGGTGATCGACTGCCGGTCGCCGGCCTGTGCGGCCTCGATGAGCTGCGCGCTCGCCCACGTGCGGTCAGCCGCCGGCGTCACGACGTCATCCATGCCCGATTCCTCTCCGATGTGGCCATCACCTCATAAGAGTCCGCCGCCTCGCGAAAGGATTCACCGGCGGGACGAGATTTCTCAGGGTTCTTCGACCCACCCGCCGCAACCGCGCCGCGCACGCCTTCCAGCCCCGGGCGCCCTACCACGCCACCACCCCATCCGACCTGCACCTTATCGGTGTTGAAGGGCCTTGCCGGTTTCAGCGGTCGTCGTCGGCGAAGCCTGTGCGGTAGGCGAAGACCACGGCCTGGACGCGGTCGCGCAGGTCCAGTTTGGTGAGGATCCGGGAGACGTAGGTTCGGACGGTCTCGAAGCTGATGACCAGTTCCGCGGCTATCTCGGCGTTGGAGAGGCCGCGGGCGATCAGCCGCAGTACCTCGCGTTCGCGGGGAGCCAGGACGGCCAGCGGATCCTCGTCGGGGGTGGGGGCGGCCGGGCGGAGGCGGTCGGCGAAGCGACCGATCAGGGTACGGGTCACGGTGGGGGACAGCAGGGACTCTCCGCGGGCGACGGTGCGGACGCCGTTCACCAGCTCCAGTAGAGGGGCGTCCTTCAGAAGGAAGCCGCTGGCTCCGGCACGCAGGGCTTCGTAGACGTACTTGTCCACGTTGAACGTGGTCACCACCAGTACCTTCGGCGGCGCCACGACTCCGGGGCCGGCGATGCGCCTCGTCACCTCGATGCCGTCCATCAGCGGCATGTGGATGTCCATGATCACCACGTCGGGCTGCAGGCTGGTGACCGCCTCGACCGCGGCCGGGCCGTCGGCGGCCACGCCGACCACCGCCATGTCCGGCTGCGCGTCGAACGCCGTCTGGTAGCCGGTACGGACGACCTCCTGGTCCTCGCAGATCACGACACGGATGGTCATTCGGCACCGCCCACGGGGATCGACGCGGAGACCCGGAAACCACCGTCCGGCTGCTCGCCTGCGGCCAGCGCGCCACCCAGCACGCCGATCCGCTCGCGCAGACCGGCCAGGCCGCGCCCGCCGGAGAGGCTGCTTCTCGCGTCGACGGGGACCGCGGCGGCGGCGTTCGACACCTCGACCTCCACCCGGTCGTCCCGGTAGCCGATGCGAACGGTGGTGGGGCGGCCTTCGGCGTACTTGACGGCGTTCGTCAGGCCCTCCTGGACCACCCGGTACACGGCCAGCCCCACGACGGCCGGAAGCGAGGGCTGGTCGCCGTCCTCCACCAGCTCGATCGGCTGGCCGCCGCTTCGGGTCTGTTCGACCAGGTCTCGCACGCTGCCCACGACGGGGGTGGCCGACTCTCCGGTCGCCTCCAGCACGTCCAGCAGAGACCGCAGTTCGGCCAGGGCTCGGCGGCCGGCGCCGCCGATCGTGGACAGCGCCGCGACCACCTGCTCCGGCGAGGTGGCCACGAACTGCGTGGCGTCGGCCTGCACGACGATGCCGGTGACGTGGTGGGTCACCACGTCGTGCAGCTCCCGCGCGATGCGCGCCCGCTCCGCGGCGGCCGCGGCCTCGGCGGCGAGCCTGCGTCGCTCGGCCTCCTGGAGCCGCTGCCCGCGTACGAAGGCGCCGACCAGCCAGCACGCGGCGAAAAGCAGGTAGAAGATCAGGAAGTCGCTCTGCAGAAGCGGTGAGCCGAGCAGGACTATGGCCACGCACAGCGCGACGTACGCGGCCGACGCCACGGCGGCGATGACGCGCCGGAATCGCTCCTGGTGCGCGCCCACGGAGTACAGCGCGATGTACACCGTCACGGTGCCGAACTGCATCGGGTAGCCGAGCGTCTCGTGGAGCACGAAAGCCGTGCCGCTGATCGCCAGACACGCGGCGGGCCATCGGGTCCGCACGGCCAGAGGCACCGTCTGGGCCAGGATCAGGACGATCTGGAACGCGTCGGCCGGACGTCCTGACCGGTCGCCGAACTCGACGCTCATGATCGACAGCGCCGGCACGAATGCCAGCCCGGTGCACACGACGGCCAGCCATCGGTCCCACACCGCGGCGTCGTGGACGCGCCGCAGCTCCCGCAACCTCCGCAACCGGTCGCTGGCACAGGTCCCCGACATAGGTCAGAGCCTAGCGATACCTGATCCCGATGTTGCCGCGCTTGTCCCTCATGTGAGCTACACGCAATGTCCGCAACACAGTGATTCGGGACAGGGCCGTCCACTCCTACCTTTCTCATCAGCGGCCGGCAACCACGGTCGACCGCGACGCCAGATCGCGGCACATCGGTGATTCGGAGGACAGCACCATGGGAAACACCATCCGCGTACGCGTCGCCGCCGCCGGCGCCCTGACCGCGGTCGCGGCAACGGGGGCCGTGATCGGCGGCCGACCGGCCGAGGCCAGGGCCGTGGCGACCGCCGGTCACGTCCAGACCTCGATCAAGTGGGGCGCGTGCCCGGAACCCGCGCCGGGCGCCGGACGAGACCCCAGGCAAACCTGCGGCACGGTCAAGGTGCCTCTGGACTACCGCCGCCCCGGCGGAGAGACCATCACCGTCGCGGTCTCCAGGATCGCCACCGCCAAGCCCGGCAAGAAGCGCGGCGACCTGCTGTTCAACCCGGGCGGTCCGGGACTGCAGGGCCTGGACATGCCCGGCCAGATGGCACTCACGCTCCCCAAAGGGGTGCGGGACTCCTACGATCTGATCGGGTTCGACGCGCGCGGCGTCGGCCACAGCACCCCGATGAGCTGCGGTCTGTCCGGCAGCAGCCTGCTCACCGTTTTCCCCTACCCCGGCGCCGGCGGCTCGATCGAGGGCAACGTCACCACCGCGCGCGCCGTCGCCCGGCAGTGCGCCACGATCGGTGGCAAGCTTCGCTTCTTCAACAGCGCGAACACAGCGCGCGACATGGATCGCATCCGCCAGGCGCTCGGAGCGCGGAAGATCTCCTACTGGGGTCAGTCCTTCGGCACCTACCTCGGCGCGGTCTACGCCTCACTGTTCCCCCGCAACACCGACCGGATGGTGCTGGAGGGCAACGTCGACCCGGCCAAGGTGTGGGCGAAGATGCTGAACACCTGGAACGAGGGCATGAACGACCGGTTCCCGGACGCCGCCCGCGTGGCCGCGGCGAACGACGCCGACCTCGGGCTGGGCGGCACCGCCGACGAGGTCACCGACACCTTCCTCGCGCTGGCCGACCGTCTCGACCGCGAGCCGGCCACGATGCCGGGCACGTCGGTGGCCATCAGCGGTGCGCTGCTACGCGGCGTCACATACCAGATGTTGCAGCGCAACGAGATGCTCGCCCCGCTCACCCGGTTCTGGAAGGCGGCGGCCGACCTGTCCGCCGGCAAGGCCCCGGCGGACGCGGACGTCGCCGTGCTCCGGCAGGTTCTCGCCGACACCCCGGCTGCGAAGGGCGTGCCGGCGGACAACCAGGCCACCATGGTCCTGGCCATGCTCTGCGGGGACACCACCTGGTCGCGAAAGGTGGACTCCTACGCCGACGCCACCGCGGCCGCCCGCGCGAAGTACCCGCTGAGCGCGGGCATGCCCAACAACATCCTGCCGTGCGCGTTCTGGTCGCAGAAGCCGATCGAGCCGGTGGTCAAGATCACCTCGCGCGGTGCGCGTACCATCCTGATCCTGCAGAACCGCCGCGACAACGCCACACCGTGGGCAGCGGGCCGGGGAATGCGCAGGGCCCTGGGTGACCGCGCCGGCTTCCTCGGCGTCGAGCACGGCGGTCACTTCGTCTACGGCACCGGATCGACCTGCGCCGACAAGGCCACCGCCGCGTTCCTGATCAAGGGAACCCTGCCGGCCAAGGATGTCTCCTGCGACGGCCCCCGGCCCTGACCGTCGTGCTATGGGCGCTGTTGGCGATTCAAAGGCCGTGCGGCGCGGCTCAAGCGGCTCTTTCCGCCGCGGAGGACACCGCGGAGGACACCGCGGAAACTCACTCGAAAGGATCACGATCGTGGCGTCTCCGGAGCAACCGGAAAATACCCTCCCGCAGGCCGGCTCCACCACGGGCCGCGGCCGATTGCGCAGGGTCCGGTTCCCCGTCCTGCTGATCACGTTGTTCGGTGTGATGGTGGTGGCGGGCGGGATCACCCAACTCGTCCTGCCTGTACCGATCCTCGCCCTGCCGGTGGGGGTCGGCCTGGCCATCGCCGCTCTGACCTGCTACCGCTGGTTGTGCCGGGTCGTCGAGCTCCGCCCGGACATCCCCGAACTCGGCAGGACGGGACGATGGTCCCAGCTGCGGCGCGGAACCCTGATCGGGCTCGGCATGTTCGCCGGGTTGATGACGCTGATCGCGGTGTTCGGTGGCTGGCAGGGGGTGTCCTGGGGTTCCGTCGGCGGGTTCCTCGGCGCCGCGGGCCTGATGGCGAGCGTCGCCGTCACCGAAGAACTGCTGTTCCGCGGGGTGGTGTTCCGCATCATGGAGGAACGTGCCGGAACGGTGATCGCCCTAGTCGTATCCGGGGTGCTGTTCGGTGCGATGCACCTGATCAACGCCAACGCCACCCTGTGGGGTGCGTCCGCGATCGCCTTGACGGCCGGAGTCATGCTGGCCGCCGCCTACATCGCGACCCGCTCGCTGTGGCTGCCCATCGGCCTGCACTTCGCCTGGAACTTCACCCAAGCCGGGATCTTCGGTGTCACGGTCTCCGGATCGGCCGTACAGTCCGAGGGCCTGCTGAACGTCACGCTGTCCGGCCCATCCGCACTGACCGGCGGCGCCTTCGGCCCCGAGGCCAGCCTTTTCGCACTGCTGATCTGCATGGTGCCCACGATCCTGCTGCTGCGGCGGGCCGCCCGCACCGGCCAGATACGGCCTCGCGCGCACCGCGCCGTTGCTCAACGGGATCGAGGCGCCAGGCCGCACAGATAAGTGGACCCCTCCAGCGACTGTGGCGTCAGCTTGACTCCGGTGAGGTGCTCGGCCAGGGCGAATGCCGCCTTGTCGTGGATGCCGCGATCGATGTCGTCGCCGAGGTCGAAGCCGACTTGTCGCATCGTCTCCACGAGTTCGTCCGGGGCGCTGCCGTGGCGGAGGGAGGGGAAAAGCGGGTCGAAGGAGAGGCGGATCTCCCCGTCCTCCACCCAGTGGAAGCAGCCCACTGCGTTGACGTTACGGGAATGGGAAACGAGCCGCGTACCGGCCGACAACGGCACGATGGCCTTCCTGTTCACGCCGAGATGCCCGTTCACCTCGACGAGGAGAACCCAATCCCCGAGGGAGGCGGCTCCGAAGAGGTGGCCGTCCCAGGTGCCGAGTGGGCCAGGACCGGAGTAGGAGGCATCCTCTCAGCCGTGCACCGTGTGGTCCCCTATCGGCCGCCGGTGAAGGCGGTGGCGGGGACGAACAGCTCGTGCCCGGTGCCGAAGCGGACCCGTACGCCTTCCGGAGTCCACTGTGTGGACTGCACCGGCGTGTCGGCGATGCCAGGGAGGTCGACGTCGACGAAGTGGCCGTAGCGCAGCGACGGATCGCGTCCCGCGTACAGGCGATAGGAGTCCTCCACCAGCGAGTGATCGCGGATGAGCGCTATCACGTGCGAGGAGTCGTCGTCGTACGCGACCGTGCCCGGCTGCTTGTCGGTGTAGAGGGTCTGCTGGGCGGGCCAGCGCATGGCGATCACCGCCCCTGCGCACAACACGACGCCCACGATCAGGCCGATCAGCAGGGGGCCGAGCCGTCCCGGCCGACGCGCGGCGCCGGACGGCGCGGGGGTGTGGACCGTCATGCTCACCTCTCCATCAGAGACGTGACGACCCTTCCAGGCCCGCCTTTCACTCTCCTTTCTCGCCGCTTGAAGGACGCCCCGGGCAGGGCAGTGCTCACAGAAGTCCTCTCTCGTGGAGATTTCCCATGAGGTCACGGGTCCCGAAGCTCCAAGGCGCACAGTCCTCGGCGTGCTGGACGCGGTTGACCAGGGTGCCGAGTGCGGGAGAGCTGATCCTCACCACATCTCCGGTCTTGTGCGTGAACCCCTCGCCCGGGTGGTCGCGGTCCTGGATGGGGGCGAACATCGTGCCGAGCATGAGGACCGCGCCGTCGGGATAGTGATGGTGCGGGCCGATCAGCTGCCGCACCAGCGCTTCCGGATCGCGTGAGATCCGCGACATCTCCGAGACCGCCTCAAGGCGGAAGCCGTCCTCGCCTTCGAGGTCCAGCCGCACCGCGAGGCCGCGTACGTGGTCCAGGTCGAACCGCTCGTCGAAGAGCCGGATGAGGGGGCCGAGTGCGCAGGACGCGTTGTTGTCCTTCGCCATCGGCAGCAGGAGCGCGGATCGGCCTTCCACGTCCCGGAGGTTGACGTCGTTGCCGAGCGTCGCCCCCACGATCCGGCCACTCGACTGGACGATGAGTGACACCTCGGGCTCAGGGTTGTTCCACGTCGAGGCGGCGAGCACCCCGACAGGCGTCGCGGTTCCCATGGCGGACAGGATCTGGCCCTTGGTGAAGATCTCGGCATCGGGGCCGATCCCGACCTCCAGGTACTGGCTCCACATGCCTTCGGCGACGAGCAGGGTCTTCAGCCGCGCCGCCTCCTCGGAACCTGGCGAGATGTCCTGAAGGTCGGCGCCGACGCCGGTGAGCATCCGGTGGCGGATGTCCGCCGCGAGTGCCATGTCGCCGCCGGCCCGTTCTTCGATGACGCGCTCGATCATCGAGACGGCGAAGGTCACCCCGGCGGCCTTGAGCGCCTGGAGGTCGACCGGTGCGAGCAGCCAGGGCCGGGTACGGTCGCGGGCAGGGGAGCCGGTATTGGCGAGCACGTCCTCGAAGGCGCCGACGTGCCGGCCGTCCAGCCCGGAGACCACGGCAGCCGGTTCCGGCAGCTCGCAGATGTCGCGGACCGTCGGGAACTCCGCGCTGATGTCAATGACCTCTCCGTCGCGGACCACCACGGGTGACGGCCCTTCGACGAGAGGATCCCAGATCCGGCCGATCAGGACGGCGTCCGCGGCATCGTCCGGCAGCGCGTCCGCGGCCGTCCCGAACCAGGCGGGCTCAGCGGACGATGACAGGCTCATTCGCCGTCTCCCAGGTTGAAGAAGGACCGCTCGTCGGGGGGGCGGATGTCGAAGACGGCGTCCTGGAACAACCGCATGGGGTGGGGTGTGAAGGGATGCCGTGCGATCGCCTCAAGGTCGAGCTCGATGCCGAGACCGGGCCCGGTCGGGATGAGGACGTCGCCCTCCTCCGTCAGCACGAGTCCCTCGTTGGTGACCTCCGGGCGCCATGGGACGTCCGTGGCCATGATCTCCAGGTAGCGGAAGTTGGGCAGGGCGGCCCCGAGCTGCAGCGTCGCCGCCGTGCTCAGCGGTCCGCTGGGATTGTGCGGCGCGAACCCGACGTAGCTGGTCGCGGCGAGCGTCGAGATGAAGGCCAGCTCGGCGATGCCGCCGGCGTGCGTCACGTCAGGCTGGACGTAGTCGACCGCCTGGCGGGCGAGCGCCGGCGCGAAACCCTGCCGCCCGAACCATCGCTCCCCCGCGGCGATGGGCACCGGCGACGCCCGGCGGATGTCGACGAGGGCGTCGAGGTTGTCCGGCGGGCAGGGCTCCTCGAAGAACACCGGATCGAACTGCGCGATCTCCCGCGCGATCTTGATGGCGTGAGAGACGTCGAACCGGCCGTGGCCCTCGATGAACAGCTCGACGTCGGGCCCGACGGCGGAGCGGACGGCGTCGATCTGCGCGAGCACGCGGTCCATCTGCCGGGAGGTGATCGTGAGGTCGAAGTTCTCGAAGGGATCCCACTTGAGACCGCGAAAGCCGCTGTCGACGGTCTTCCTCGCGGCGGCCGCGTACTCCTCGGGCGTGGCGGCTCCGGAGAACCAGCCGTTGGCGTACGCGCGCACCCGGTCGCGGGTGGCGCCGCCGAGCAGGCGGGAGACCGGGACGCCGAGCTCTCGTGCCGAGATGTCCCACAGCGCCATCTCGAACGAGCTCAGCGCGGTCATGATGACGGGGCCGCCTCGCCAGTACCAGTCCCTGGCCAGCTCGTACAGGATGCCGGAGATGCGCGTGGGGTCCAGCCCGGTCACGGCCTCGGCCAGTTCGGTGACGGCGCCCTGGACGGCGCGTTCCTTGCCTTCCAGGGTCGCTTCGCCCAGCCCGACGATTCCTTCGTCCGTCGAGACGCGGACGATCACGAGATTGGTGCGGTAGAAGTCGACGACGAGAGTGTCGACCGAGGTGATCTTCACGTGCGGCTCAGCCCTTCACGGCGCCGGCGGTCATGCCGGCGACCACATACTTCTGGACGAACAGATAGAAGACGACGGCCGGCGCCGTGAACAGGAACGAGACCGCCATGACCGTCTGGATGGGCGTGCCGAGCTCGCCGATGAAGTTGGCGATGCCGACCGATGCCGGCTGCGTCCCGGGAGTGAAGATGAACGTCACGGCGAAGACGTACTCGTTCCAGGCGTGGAAGAACGCGATGACCGCGCTGGCGGCGAGCGAGGGGGCGATCAGCGGCACGTTGATGCGGGTGAGCACGGTGAGCGGTCGTGCTCCGTCGACCCGCGCGGACTCCTCGATCTCACGGGGCAGGCCGTCGAAGGCGCCCTTGAGGATGAGGGCGACGATCGGCAGGACGAAGGCGGAGTTGACCAGGATGAGCCCGCCGAGCGAGTCGAGGAGGTCGAACCGCCGGAAGAGCGCGAACAGCGGCACGACCATGAGCGCCTCGGGAAGCATCTGCGTGAACAGCAGCACGACGGTCATGAGGACCTTGCCCCGGAACGAGAAGCGCGACAGGGCGTAGCCGAGCGGGATGCCGAGACCGATCGAGAGGATCGTCGTGCCCGCGGCGATCACCAGACTGTTGCGCAGCCAGGTCGCCGCCTTGCCTTCGGCCAGCGCGTCGATGAAGACGCCGAACTGGGAGAAGTCGGGGACGAGCCGGGCCTCGGCGGCGAAGAGCTCCGAATCGCCGGACAGCGCGGTGACGAACATCCAGTACAGCGGGAAGACGGCGATCCCGAGCACGACGAGAACACCGACGATCCGCAGGGTCAGACCGATGCGGGGCAGCCTCATCAGCCGGCCTCCCTTTCAGCGGCGCGGGCGACGAACCGGCTGCCGGCGATGACGATGAGCGAGATGATCACACCGACCATGCCGACCGCCGCCGCCGAGCCGAGTTGCTTGGAGTCGAAGGCCTGCGAGTAGAGGTCGATGACCAGCGTCTGGGTCGCGCCGACCGGTCCGCCCTTCGTCATGAGCCAGATGAGCTCGAATCGCCGCAGCGACCAGATCGTCATGAGGACGGCGAGCAGACCGACGGTCGGCTTGATGGACTGCCAGGTGACGGCGCGGAAGGTCGACCATCGTCCCGCGCCGTCCATCATCGCGGCCTCGGTGAGGTGCGACGGGACGGCCTGCAGCGCGGACAGCAGGACCACCGAGGTGAACGGGAACAACTGCCAGATGGTCGTGACGAGGATGGCCGGGAGGGCGTATCGCGGGCTGTCGAGGATCGCGCCGCCGGGGACGCCGAGGCCGACCGCGTCAAGGATGCGGTTCACGATGCCGTAGTCCGGGTTGAGCATCCAGATCGCGATGAGCGCGACCGCGATGCCGGGCGCCGCCCACGGAATGGTCACCAGTGCCCGCGCCAGCCCCCGGCCGCGGAAGCCCTTGTTGAGCAACAGGGCGACTCCGAGCCCGGTTCCCACGGCGGCGACGACGCACACGACGACGTAGACGAGGGTGATGAGGAGGGTACGGCGGAACTCCGCGTCGCCGAAGATGCGGGTGTAGTTGTCGAGCCCCACCCAGGTGCTGTGTGTGGGGTTCAGCAATGAGGTTCGCGTGAAGCTCAGAAAGACTTCCTGCGCCAGCGGAACGACCTGGAAGATCAGGATGAAGAGGGCTGCGGGGGCCAGGAAGAAGTAGGGCGTCCACTTGCTCCCCAGGGGGCTGCCTCGACGCCGGGTCCCGGTTCGAGGCCCTGGAAGCTGCTGCTGTTCCAGCGCGGTCATCGAATGTGGTCCTTAGAGAATAGGACGCCGCCGGCGGGAGGGGCTCGCCGGCGGTGTCGTCCGGTCAGCCGACCTGCTGGGTCGCCTGCTGCTGAGCGCGGTCCAGTGCGGTCTTGAGGTCGACCGTGCCTTGGAGCGCCGCGATCACGTTCTGCACGACGATCTTCCGGATGTCCGGCGTCTGCGCCTCGAATCCCTGGACGATCTGCGGCAGGCTCGTCTCGGTGAGGTCGTCGAAGACGGTCAGGAACGGCGTCTCCTTGAGCTGCTCAGGGCTTCGCTTGGTGACCGTCGCCACGCTGCTGGCGCCGAGGATCTCCTGCAGCTTGACCTGGTTCTCCGGCTCGAGCGTCCACTTGATGAAGGTCGCCGCCGCCTCCTTGGCCGGGCTCGCCTCGTTGATCACGATGGGGGCGAGGATCGCGCCCTGCTTGCGGACCGGGAACGGGATGGGCGCGACGTTGAAGTTCAGATCGGCGTTCTGGCCGCGGGTCGCCGTCACGTAGCCGCCGTTGTTGAGCTCCATGCCGACCTTGCCCTCGGCGAACATGCGCCGGAACGTCGCCGCGTCCGTGCCGCGCGGGATCACCTTGGCGTCGTACAGGTCCTTGAACGCCTGCAGGCCCTTGAGGTTCGCGGGCGAGTTGATCGTCAGCTTCTGGCCGTCCGACCACGCGCCGCCGAAGCCGTAGACGTAGTTGAAGATGTCCTGCCACACACCGGCTTCCTCGGCCTCCGTCTGGCGGAACGCCAGGCCGTAGGTGTCGCCCTTGGTCAGCGACTTGGCCGTCTTGACGAACTCCTCATAGGTCGTGGGCGGCTTCTTGATCAGGTCGGCGTTGTAGAACATCGCGTAGTTCGACGCCTCGAAGATGATCCCGTGACGCCGGCCGTCATGGAGCATGAACTGGTCCGGCTGCTTGATCAGGTCGTACTTGCTGACGTCGATGAGGTCGTCGAGCGGTGCGATGAGGCCCGCATCCGCGGCGGCCTCGAACTCCGGCATGTCGAAGCGGATCAGATCGGGCCCTTTTCCGCTGCCCATCTGGGTCAGGACGGTCTGGCCGAAGGTCGGGTACGGCACCGCAGCGGCAGAGACCTGAATCTTGTTCTGGCTCTTGTTGAACTCCTCGAGCCACTTCGTGAGGAGCGGGCCTCGGCCGGGGTCGCCGAGGGTCGAGGCGGCGAACGTCAGCTTGGTCACGCCGCCTTCGGTGGATCCGCCGTCCGAGCCGCAGCCGGTCAAGAGGGCGGCGGCCATACAGGTGACGCCGGCCGCCGCGACCATGCTCCGGCCAACGCGATGCAGCCTCATTTGTACTCCAGAGTGATGACTCGTTACTTCCTGTCGGAATTGCAACGATCGTAGCGACATGTGCAACGGTGTCAAGTAGCGATTGCGCTGGTCATGCGCTACATTGCAACATACGCAACGCGAAGGAGGCGTCAGGTGGGGCAATCGATCCAGCGCGCGATCGACCTGATCCGCTTGGCCGCGGAGCATCCACTGACCCTCGCCGAGGCCGCGGACGTGCTCGGCGTCCACAAGTCCACGGCCCTCCGCATCCTCCAGACGCTGGAGAACGCACGGTTCGTGCGCAAGACGGGAGCGGGGACGTACGTGTTCGGCAGCGGGCTCATCGAGCTGTCGGAGCTCGCGCTCGGCTCCATGGACCTACGTCAGTTCGCATCCCCGCACCTGCGTGCGCTCCAGCGGCAGACGGGCCATACCGTGCACCTGGCACAGCTGACCGGCGATGAGATCATCTACGTCGACAAGGTGGACAGCGCCGCGTTCGCCGCGGTGAAGCTGCCGTCACGGATCGGCCGCGCCGTCTCGATCTACGCGAGCGCGGTGGGCAAGGTCATCCTCGCCCACCTCTCCCAGGAGGAACGCGACCGCCTGCTCTCGCACGTCACCTTCGAGCGGTACACCAGCACCACCCTCGCCGACCGCGAATCCCTTGAGGCCGAGCTCACCCGCGTCGCCGAACGCGGCTGGGCCGTCGACGACGGCGAGCACGACGCCTATGTCATGTGCGTCGCCGCACCGATCAGGGATTCGCGCGGACAGGTCATCGCGGCCGTCTCCGTGACCGCGATCGAGGTGATCGCGACTTTGGAGCAACTGAAGGAGAAGCTGCCGCTCCTGCTGGAGACCTCTGCGCTGATCTCTCAGGAACTCGGGTTCACCTCCCAGCCCTCGCCTGCGCCGACGAGCTGAGACGTGCGGAGTCCGCGGTCAGGTAGGAAGGTCATCCGCTCGGAGCGGGCCGGTCGCGCTCAGGGCGTTGCCTGGTCCGAGGTGCGGACGAACGGCTCCAGCAGGCCCGTGCGGAGGCCCAGACGGTCTGCAGGTCGGTGCCGGACTCGATCAGCCGAGACCCGGCGAACACGATGGCGTTGAGGGGATTTCACGGATCCGACGCCCTAGTTACCGACGCGTCGTCGGCAAGAGACCAACATGGCGTCGGGAAAACGAAATTCGACGTGTCCGCCACGAGAGACGCCGTAGCCCCGGCATTGACTCCTCGTAAAGACATGCCTACCGTGAGTGATTGACGCGGCAAAGATCTCTCGAGGGGTGGCACTCATGCTCAGACGAGTCGAATCCGACCGGTGGCAAGAATCACTCGACGTCAACCCCCTTTACAACGGGCTGGTGCCGGAAGGCGGTGTGCCGCGGTTCAAGATGCCGGCCGGCCCGATGAGTCCGACAGCGGCCCAGGCGCTCATCCGCGACGAACTTCTGCTCGACGGCAACGCCCGGCTCAACCTGGCCACCTTCTGCACGACCTGGATGGAGCCCCAGGCCCGCGAGCTCATCGCAGAAACCCTCGACCGCAACCTCGTCGACCACGACCAGTACCCGCAGACGGCCGACATCGAGGCGCGCTGCGTCAACATGCTCGATCACCTGTGGGGCGACCCGAACGGCGTCAGCGTCGGCTGCTCCACGGGCGGCTCCAGCGAGGCGGCCATGCTCGGCGCGCTGGCGATGAAGTTCCAATGGCGCGAGCGGCGCAGGGCGGCCGGGCTGCCCACCACCAACCCCAACCTCGTGATGGGCACCGCCGTCCACACCTGCTGGCCGAAGTTCTGCCAGTACTGGGACGTCGAGCCGCGCTGGATACCGATCGAGGAGCCGGCCTTCACCCTGAACCCGGCCCGGCTCGGCGAGTTCTGTGACGACAACACCATCGGCGTCATCGGCGTGCTCGGCTCCACGCAATGCGGCAAGTACGACCCGATCGAGCAGATGTCGGCCGAGCTGGACCGGCTGGAGGCCGAGCGCGGGCTGAGAATACCGCTGCACGTGGACGCGGCCGTGGGCGGCTTCATCACCCCGTTCCTGGAGCCCGACATGGTGTGGGACTTCCGGCTTCCCCGGGTGCAGTCGATCAACACATCGGGGCACAAGTTCGGCCTGGTCTACCCCGGCGTCGGCTGGATCGTCTGGCAGGAGCCGGACGCCCTGCCGCAGGACCTGGTGCTCTCCTGCGACCTGCTCGGCGGCACCATGGACACCTTCACGCTCAACTTCTCCCGCTCCGGCGCCCCGGTCGTCGCGCAGTACTACAACTTCCTGCGGCTCGGCTTCGAGGGCTACCAGGCCGTCCAGCAGACCTGCCGGGACGTGGCGACCTACCTCGGCGCGGAGATCGCGAAGCTTCCCGAGCTCTCGCTCATCGCCGACGGCTCCGAGCTCCCCGTGCTCGCCCTGCGGACCGCCCCCGGCTTCGACGGTTTCACCGTCTTCGACCTGGCCGCCCGGCTGAAGATGCACGGCTGGCAGGCCCCGACGTACTATCTGCCGCCTGACCTGGAGCACATAGCCGTCATCCGCTTCGTCATCCGCAACGGCTTCAGCCAGGACACCGCCGCCAAATTGCTGGCGAACATCCGCACCGAGGTCGAGTATCTGCGCGGCAATCCGGTTCCGCGCCCTCGCCTCGGCGGCGATGAGGCGTCCGCCGAGCAGCCGGGTGTGCCGACGGGAGGGTGACGTCGGTGAACGACTTCGCCGGGTCCATCACCTTCGACCAGCTCGGCAGTGACCCCTATCCGATCTTCGCCAGGCTGCGCCGCGAAGCGCCGGTCGTCCTGCTGCCGAAGCTCGACCTGTGGATGGTCACCCGCTGGGATGACGTGCGCAAGGTTCTCAGTGCCTACGAGTCGTTCACCAGCGCCTTCCCTTCGCTGGCCACGCAGATATTCGGGGAAGGATCCGTCCTCAGGGCCGAGGGCGACGCTCACGCCGATCTGCGAGCCGCCGTCGACACGCGATTCGCCCACGAACTCATCGAACGGGCCGCCACACTCACCCGCGAAGCGGCACGGCCGTACGCCGCCGGGCTCAGTAGCCGGGACGAGCTGATGTCCGGCTACTTCGAACCCGCCGCGAGCACCGCCCTCGCCCGTTTCATCGGCCTGCGGGACGCGGACACCGACACGCTCATCCGCTGGGCCCGCGACCTCAGCGCCGGGATGAGCAACTTCATGGCGGATCCGGGCGTACACGAACGGGCGTTGGCCGCCGCCACCGAGATCCGCCGGACGATCGAGCCCTGCGCCGGCAAGGCCGCGGACCGGCCCGACGGCTCGGTCCTGTCACAGCTGCTCCACAGCGGCTGCCCGCCCGATACCGTCCGATCCGCCGAGAACGTCATGCCCACCTTCATCGAGATCCTCTCGGCGTTCCTGGAACCGGCGGCCGGCGCCGGGCTCACCCTGCTCGCGCTGCTCCAGCACCCCACGCAGCTGCGGGCCGTACGCGATGACCCGCGCCTGATCCGCGGGGCCGTCCACGAAACGCTGCGCTGGCTGTCACCGAACGGCGCGCTCACCCGCCGCGCGACCAGAGACGTGCTCCTCGCCGGACAGATCATCCCCGCCGGAGCGACCGTCATGGCGGTCATCGCCTCGGCGGGCCGGGACGAGAGCATCTTCACCGACCCCGACACCTTCGACATCAACCGGGACCCCTTCCCCAACCTGGGCCTCGGCTACTCCCGCCACGCCTGCCTCGCCGCCCCGGTCGTCGGCGGCATCATCGCGGCCCTGCTGGACGTGCTGCTCCAGCAACACCCCCGGCTCTCCCTGGACCCCGGACGGCCGCATGACCTGCACGGCTGGAAGTTCCGCGTGCTGACGAACCTGCATGTCCGCATCGGCGACCGTAGGTAGACAGGTCTTCCTGCAGATCACGGGGTGTCGTTGCGGGGAGTGTCCATGTGGGTGAGGAGGTGGAGAAAGTCGACCTCCACTCCCTCCACCACGCCTACTGCCGGTTCTTCTCCCGTGCCGTCCGGGAGGACGGGCGGTGGAAGCTGCTGAGCTTCGAGGTCCTGCTGGAACGCGACGAACTGCGGCCCGTCTACGCGGGCGAGCCGCTCCCGGTGGACGCCGCCCGGCTCGCCGGGCTCCGCGATCGGCGCTCCTGCCCCTGGCCGACTCCAGCGTCCGTCAAGGCACCACTGATCCTGGCGGAGCTAAAGTCAGCCTTATGACACCATTCATGCGTGCACCGTACTGACCGGCTCTCCGCCCGCCGCCGTGTCGGTCCCGGCTGCCGCGATCGTCGCGGTGCTCATGACCTCCGCACGCCGGCGTACCGGACCTCGCCATGAGCGCCCGCCACTGGCTCGGCCGGATGGCGGAGGGCTGGAAGAGCGCGAGGAGCCGGCACGGCTGGCTGGATCACACGGCACGCGCCCTGATCCGCTACGACCAGGTCGACGCGGGCCGGCTGTCGGCGGCCCTCACCTATTACGCCTTCTTCGCGACTTTCGCCCTCGGCCTGCTGGGGTTCGCCATCCTCGGCCGGGTCCTGCACTCGCCGGCGGCGCTGGCCCAGGTGCAGCTCTACCTGAGCGACACCTTCCCGCGCCTGGACGTCCAGGCGCTGCGCGACGCCGGTGACACCGCCGGGCTCGTGGCCTGCGTGGCCCTCCCCCTGGCGGGCCTGTTCTGGATGGACACGCTCCGCTCGGCGACCAGGGCGATCTGGCGGCTGGAGGAGTATCCGGGCGGCTTCTTCCTGCGTCAGCTCATCGACCTGGGCATCGTGGCGGGGCTCGGGCTCCTGCTCGCGCTGTCGCTCGCCGTCGCCTTCTCCGCCGAATGGCTGCTGACCTGGGTCGCGGGCCACACCGTGGGCGTGCGGGCCGCCCCTGTCCAGTGGATGCTGCCGGTGGCGGCGTTCGTGCTGGGCATCGGGGTCAACACGGTGCTGGCCATCGCGCTGCTGACCGCGCCGCCACGGCTGCACCTGTCGCCCCGGCGGGTGATCGTGCCTGCGCTGGTCATCACGATCGGCCTGGAGATCCTCAAGACGCTCGGCCAGGCCGTGCTCAACCTCACGGCCGCCAATCCCGCGTACCAGGTGGTCACGGGAGCGGTCGCGATGCTGCTCTTCCTCAAGGTGCTCAACCAGCTCATTCTCTTCGCCACCGCCCTGGTGGCCACCAGCACCACCGGAGACGTCAAGGACCTGGCTACCGGCCGCCGTTCTTGAGCGGCGTCCGGGCGGTGGGCAGGACGACCTGGCCGGTGACGAACTCGCTCCACAGGCCGAAGGTCAGCCGGTCGCCCGGCTTGGCGGTGGTTTCGGCGAAACCGACCGTGCGGCCCTGGTGCCGGCGCGTCGCGCCGAAGGAGAGCTGGAAGCGGATCGTGCCCGCGCGGTCCTGCGGGGGCACGGACGTGGGTGGCAGGATCTCGTCCAGTGCCCACCGGTAGTCCTTGCGGTACGGGTCCGCGACCCGTTCCAAGGTCTGCTCCAGGACCACGCCCGAGCCGGTCAGCACCACCAGCACCCCTGGCGACCGCCCCACCCGCGTGTTGAAGGCCAGCACCTCCTGCGACTGCCCGTCCGCGGACGTCCCGAGCCCGCCACCGATCCGCGACCCCGCCGGGCACGCCCGCGCCCCCCGCTCCTCGATCACGGTACGCGCACATGTGGGAAAGGCTTCCGGATTGAAGCGCACCGACCGGTCGAACAGGAACACGAACCGCCGCGCCCCGGCAGGAACCTCCCCTGTCTCGGCCCGGCTGCTCCGGTCGAAGGCGATCGTCACGCTGCGGCCGGCCCCGCGGGTCGCGGTCACCGACAACGAGTCGATGTTCTTCGTGCCCTCGACGTCGGGCTCGTACGGACGCTGCGGCCCGCCGGGGGCGGGATCGGGCGGTGCGGGGCTCGCGACCGCCGGTGGGGTGAGCACGGACAGGCAGGTGACCACGGCCGCCGCGGTCAGAACGGTCTTCAGCTTCACGACGCTCCCAGATGTGGATCAACGAGGTACAGATCACCACGTAACCAACGACCCCCGAAAAACCACGTAAAGGCCGGACGGTGAGTCGTGACCGCAACCCACACCAGGAGTCACACCCTTCATGCCGAACGTCGCCAGCTCACCTCGCCGAAGAAGCTGTCGAAGTCGATCAAGTGGGTGATGTGCTGACCCGTCAGAGCGTGCAGCGGGCCCCTTCGGCCGGAGCCCTGAGGTCGATCAGGTAGCCGGCAACGGCCCGGCCGACGCAGGCGTTCGTGGTCAGGATCGCGCCGTGCTGCTCGCCCTCGACGGTGAGCAGGCTGCCGCCGAGCGCCCCTCTGTCGCGGATTCGCCATGCTACGAGACGGACGGCCGGTGGCCCCAGGTGGCCCAGCGCCAGAGCCATTCGAGGGGGCCCTGACGGTGGCGGCGCAGCCAGAGGGCCGAGAACAGCCACTGGGCTGCCAGAATGACGCCCGCCGTCCAGTACGCCGCCGTCAAGGACTCGCCGATCGGCAGGCCGAGGACGCGGGCGGCCGCCAGGACAAGGAGGGTGGCGCCCAGGTAGTGGGTCAGCGCCATCCGGCCCAGTGGTGCGAGCACGAACCGCAGCACCGCTCGCAGCGGCGTCCTGAGCAGGACCAGCAGGCCGCACACGTACACGCCGACGAGCAGCAGGTCGGCGAGGCCGGACATCGAGGTCAGGTACGTCGTGTCACCGACGGCCCGCATGCTGTCCCGCACCCACAGAGCGGCGGCCAGGCCCACGGCGAAGGCCAGGCCCACCACCATCGGCCCTCTGGTGGACCGCTCGATCCTCTCGATCACCTTGTAGCGGACCAGGGCCGAGCCCAGCAGGAACAGCCCGGCGATCAGCAACGGCCCGCCTCCGCTGAGGACGAGCGCCCCCGGGATCAGCACGGCGGCGAGGCCCGCGATGGCCCAGCGGGGCAGCCAGGTCGAGGGCAGCAGCACCAGCATGCCGACGACGGCGTAGTCGGCCAGGATCTCGCCCGGCCACAGCAGCATGTGCACGAGGCCGATCACGAGCAGCGCCGCGAGCCGGCGCAGCAGCACCACCCGAGGGCTGGCGACGCGGCCCGCGGCGGAGTCCAGCAGCAGCGCGAACCCGATGCCGAACAGCAGGGAGAAGATCGGCAGCCCGAGCCACGGGTCCCATTCGCCCATGGGCTGCACCGCGACGGCGGAGCCGCCGGTGGCCATGAGCTGGACGTTGGCGAGCAGGATCTCGCACAGCGCGAACCCGCGGAGCACGTCGAGCGCGACGATACGGGGCCGTCCTGAGGCGGGCGCGTCGTGCGGGGGACCCTTTCGGCGACGAGGAGGCGAGGCGTTGGGGAGATCTTCGCGTGACATGGGGCCTCATCCTGCAGGGCCGCCAGATGCCCGGCACCGGCCGAAAGCAGGGTTGTGTCCATACTTTCGGCCACATCAAGGGTCACCGCGTCCACGCGTTCACCTGGCGGAACCGCTATTCGGCTGGATCATGTCCGCGCGACCGGCATGCCGTTCCGGCCTCCAGGACCGTGCGTCCGTTCAGGGTGCGGCCGAGTCGTACGGTCGCCTGCCGGCCGTAGCCCACCGCTGAACACATTCCTTGACCAGCGCCGGGACGAAGACGAAACCGCTCCAGCCGAGCAACACGATGCGCCGGTCGGTGAACCACTTCATGCGCTCTCCAGGGGCTCGGGTCACGCCCCATGATCGCGTACGTCCCGCGCGCCGGGCCAGTTCTCAGACCGAGGACGGCACGGGCTCAGGGCGGTGACCGCCCGCGGGGCGGCGGGTGATGGCGTTCAGGCGGTTGACGGTGTTCATGAGGGCGACGAGGGCGACCAGGGCGGCGAGCTGGTCCTCGTCGTAGTGCTCGGCGGCCTGGGCCCAGGTCTCGTCGGTGACGCCCGGGGCGCCGTCGGCGATGCGGGTGCCCTCTTCGGCCAGCCGCAGGGCGGCGCGCTCGGCCTCGGTGAAGATCGTCGCCTCCCGCCAGACGGCGACCATGTGCAGGCGTTCGGACTTCTCGCCTGCTTGGACGGCGTTCCTGGTGTGGATGTCGACGCAGACGGCGCAGCCGTTGATCTGGCTGATGCGCAGCGCCACGAGCTCCTGGGTGCTCTGCGGCAGGCCGCTCTCCTGCAGGATCTTGCCGGCGGACATGAGGTGCTTCACGAGCTTGCCGGTGGTCGGCTGGCTCATGACGTCGAGACGGGCTTCCATGATGTCCTCCTTGGTGTGGTCAGCAGTCACCTATAAGACGAGACCCGACCTCCCCCTGTGACACCTCCGTCAGGCCGCCTCGTCCTTGGGGGGGCGAGGTGGAGGTGGCGGGGGTTCGTTTCTTCGTCGGGGAAGACCCACTTGCGGAACGCCCAGAAGCGGAAGATCATCGCGACCAGGGTGCCGATGAGCTGGGCGCTGGTGAAGTCGGCGATCTCCTGGGTGAGCAGGGTGACGTGGGGGGTCTCCAGGAGGAGGACGTACCTGGAGATCCATAGCGGCACCGAGCTGAGCACCAAACCGACGCCGCTGACCAGGAAGAACAGCGCCGCCTCGTGATGACGCTCGCGGCCACCCCGCGTGCGGAACGACCATTCGCGGTTGAGGACGTACGACACGATGGTGGCCACCAGCACGGCGATGACCTTGGCGGTCACCGGCTTGGGCTCCAGGACTGTCAGTTTCAGGCCGTAGAAGACCGCGTTGTCCACCAGGAACGCCGCCCCGCCCACCACCGCGAACTTCAGCATCTCGCGGTATCTCCACACCAGGCCGTGCAGGAACTTCGGCAATATGGCGAATGCGGCTCTTTCGACGCGCCCCGATCTGCTCATGAGGCAGTCATCCTAGACCCGCCGCCCCGGGGCTCGCGGCGGATCAGCCGCGGATCAGACGGCGAAGAGCAGGGCGGCGCTGATCAGCATGATGACCGCGGTGGCGAAATGGACTCCGAAGGCCGTGGCCTTGGTGCCGCCGTTGCGCAGCACGATGAGGGTGTCGCCGAGCGGCGCCGCGGTGGCGACCAGCAGGAACCAGGCTTCGGCGTGGGCGCCGGCGAAGGCCAGCAGGGCCAGGCCGACCAGTCCGTACGTGCCGTCGCGCACGCCCTTGATCGTCAGGTACGCGCGGTCGGTCGTGGCGGGCACCCCGTAGCCGGTGGCGGCCGCGTACGGCTGAAGCAGGAAACGCGCGCCGATGAGCAGGCACAGGGCGTTGATGAGGATGGCGAGGCCATAGGCGACAACGGTGAGCATGACTGACTCCTGAAAATATAGCAACGCTAGGAACAAGTACGACGCTAGCAGAGCGACGGCAATAGTTCTAGCGGTGCTAGATTCAGTCTCATGTCGATCCAGAGCCGTAAGGAACGCGAACGCGCCCAGCGGGAGAAGCTGATCATCGCCGCCGCACGCGAGCTGGCCGAGACCGAGGGCTGGGAGGCGGTCACCACGCGACGGCTGGCCGAGGAGGTCGAATACAGCCAGCCGGTGCTCTACAGCCACTTCAAGGGCAAGGACGCCATCGTCACCGCCGTCGCCCTCGAAGGCATCACCGACCTGGCCGCCGAGCTGCACGCCGCCCGCACCGCCGCCCACGACCCCGCCGCCGCACTCGCCGGGCTCAGCACCGCGTACGTGGCCTTCGCCGAGCAGCGGCCCGCCCTCTACGAGGCCATGTTCAGCCGCCACGTCGACCTGCCCTTCGCCACCCCGGAGGCCCCGCAGGCACTGAAGGAGGCGTTCGGCGAGTTCGTCGCGGCCGTACGCCCCTACGCCCACGGCACCGCCCCCGAGATGCTGGCCGAGATCCTCTGGGCCGCCCTGCACGGCCAGGTCACGCTGATGCGCGGCGGCCGCATCCCCCGCGAGGTCCAGGAGCACAGGCTGGCGGTCCTCCTGACCAGGTTCACCCAGGAGCCGGTGGGCTCCGCCCGATCACGATGAGATGAGCTCCGTCATGGTCAACGGAAGTATGTGCCGCGAAAGGATGCCGCTTATCGGCGTGAGCAGGGCTCGCCCACCAGTTACGCTGCTGGATCCGGAGATGTTCGAGCCGGTCTGTCCCTCTGAGCTGATGCCGATCCGCGTAGGGGACAAATGGGGCGGGATGATCATTCAGTGCCTTGAGGGTGGTCCGCGGCGGTTCTCCGAGCTGATGGTCCCGCTGCGGACCGTCACCCCCAAGGTGCTCACGAAGTCGCTCCGTGCACTGGAGCGGGACGGCTTCGTCGTCCGTACGGTCCGCAGAGGGCCCGGGCGGCACGTCGAGTACGAGCTGACCCCGCTCGGCCGCAGCCTCCTCGACCTGCTGGGCGCGGCCCGCGCCTGGGCCGAGACGCACATGGACGCGCTCCTCGACGCCCCCGAGGCCCGCACACCCTCGTGATCAGCTCAGGTGCGCGCGGAGGGCGGCGGCGCCTGCCACGTCAGAAACCCCGAAAAGCTATCCCACATCAACCGCCCGACCGCCGTCAGCCGCTGAGGTCAGGCTTTGGCGATGCCCCAGATGGGCTGGTCGGGGTCCGGGGGTGGCAGTTCGGAGAGGATTTCGGCGACGCTGTTCCAGTCGCCGACCTCCACGTTGTCGGTCATCAGGCGCAGGCGGTCGGCGATCTCGTGGTGGGCCTCCATGAGGACCTTGACGCCGGCGGCCAGCTGGCCGGCGACCGCCTCGTAGCCGCTGCCCCCGCCCTGGCCCTTGAAGAACGTGACGCCCTCGGTGGTGCCGCCCCAGAAGTCGCCGATGGCGTTGAGCTCCTCGGCCGCGGCCGCGACGAACGTGGCCAGCTCGGTGCCCTCGACGTCGAACGCGACCGCCGCCGAGCGGATGCGTGACTTGCCGATCTCCACGGAAACTCAGCCTCCCGCTGGTTTGTGGGCCATGGTGAAGTACAGGAGCACCCGGCCCAGGGTCTCCTTCCAGGTGGGGAGCAGTTCCTCGCCGCGCTGCCCGTTCATGAGGTCGTACGAGGGCCCGTACGCGATGGACCCGCCGGCCATGCGGCTCAGGAAGTATTGGACGTCCGCGTTCGAGGTGACCTTCTTGGCCAGGGGCGCGGCGGCGTCGAAGACGCCGTAGAAGGCGACCGAGGCGGCGAACTCCTTGAGCGCCTGCGTGGCGTTGTCCCCGAGCGAGCCGACGTCCTCGCCGCGCGCGGCCTTGACGCCGGCCACCGCCGCCACGTCGCCGACCGCGAAGAAGACGCTGCCGATCGTGTACTCGGTCAGCTTGGCCAGCACGATCTTGGCCATGCCGTGCTGCAGCAGCTTGGCGAGCAGCCCGGCCTGCGCCCGGCGGATGAGGATCTGGGTGATCTGGTACGCCGCCCCGGCCTGCCAGGGGAAGGTGGAGATGAAGACGAAGCTGGCGAAGTTCGCCATGGCCAGCGTCCAGTAGGCGTGCCTGGCCGCCTCGACCGCGTCGGCGAACTCGTTGCAGGCCGCACTGGTGTCGCGGCACCGCTGGGCGAGCTTGGCGGCGTACCCGTTCTCCTCGGGCTCGGGGTAGAGCCCCTCGGTCATGGCCCGCTTGAACTGGTCCACGCCGGCCCCGTGGTTGGTGCGCCACACGGAGGCGGCGGCGGGGTAGGTGTGCGACGGGCTCTTCTCGATGCGCTCGGCCAGGCGCGCGTAGACGCCGGCGGCCTGGCGTGCCCGGTCGGGGTCGCCCTCGGGGTAGTCGACGGCGAGCATCTGGAAGACGAAGCCGGCGATGCCGAGGGTGCCGAACGTGTAGACGCCCGCACGGCCGTAGGGAAGCTTCAACGGCGGCGCGTCCCGTCGGAGCGGTCGGCGTCGAGCAGCGTGCCGGCGACGAACGGCGTCACCAGGTCCTGCGCCTCCTGCTCCGCCTGGCGGCCGGCCCGTCCCGCGGCTTCCATGATGGCCGCCGCGAGCTGTTCCGAGCCGAGCCGCATGGCGCGCGGGTCGATGGTGACCCCGGCGAGCGCCCCTGTCTGCGTCACCTCCACCACGACCCGGCCGTCGGCGGCCTCGCCCCGGCCCTTGACCGCGGCGATCCGGTCGCGCAGGCTTTCGAGCTCAGCGAGATCCTGCTGGTAGCCGCGGAGGAGCCGGCCCAGTTCCTCGTCGCCGGTGGTGGTGAACGGATCTCTCGGTGATGTCATCCCGCCTCCTGAATCACCTTGGCGATCTTTCACAAGATACGCAAACCGGTCAAATCTCGGTTCGGTCTCCGAGGATGACGTGCCCTTCCGTCACCTGCCGCCGGGCTCGGCGCTGCGCTCCCACATCGACTTCATCTCCGCGAACCCCTGCTCCATGATGCCCACCATGGCCCGCCGCGCGCGCTCCCCGTCACGGCGCTGGATCGCCTGGGCCACGTCGGTGTGCAGGTGGAGCGCCTGCTCGTCCGGATAGTGCGGCATCAGGTGGTAGTGATGCCGCCCGGCGAGCACCTCGGCGACGATCAGATGCAGCTTCTCGAACATCTCGTTGCCCGACGCGGCGAGCACCCGCCGGTGGAACTCGATGTCCAGGTCGAGGAAGCGGGTCTCGTCGCCGGCCTTCCCCGCGGCCCACATCTTGGCCGCGAGCCCCACCAGCTCGCTCGCCTCGTCGTCGCTGACGTGGGTGGCGGCCAGCGCGGCCGCGTACGGCTCGATCGCGGTACGCAGCTCCGTGATCGAGCGCATCTGCGCCATGCGCCCGCCGGAGGCGAGCCGCCAGCGGATCACCTGCGGGTCGAAGACGTTCCACGCCTGGGCGGGCTGGATCATGATGCCGACCCTGCGCCGGGTCTCGATCAGCCCCATGGACGCGAGCACGCGCAGCACCTCGCGGATCACCGAGCGGGAGACCTGATAGCGGTCGATCAGGTCGTCGATGCTGAGGACGGAGCCCGCGGGCAGCTCGCCGTTGCAGATGACGGTGCCGAGCCGGTCGAGGACCTGAGCGTGCAGCCCAGCCTCGGCAGGGGCGGGTGGGGTTGGTGCGCCCTTGGGGGAGGACTGAGTCACGAATAAAGCATATCAATTGAAAGACGATACTTGAATAAGTCAGCTTTTTTGTCCTAGCATCCCGGCATTAACCGGATGTTACGGATACGTGGCGCATAGGGGGCGGCGACCATGAAAGAAAGGCGAGATCACGTGCGACATCGGTCGATCATCGGTGCATCTCTGGCCGTGGTGGTGTCCATGACCCTGTCCGCCTGCGGTGGCGACGACGGCGAGGGCGCGTCCACCACGGTCCGGGTCACGCTGGCCAACCACGTGTGGACCGACAACATCAAGAAGGCGCTGCCCGAGTTCGAGAAGCAGAGCGGGCTCAAGGTCGAGATCACCCAGCTCGGCGAGGACCAGCTGTCCGACCAGTACAACGTCAAGCTCAACGCCGGCTCCGCCGACATCGACGTGATGATGTACCGCCCCCTCCAGGAGGGCAAGCTCTTCGCCAAGAACAAGTACCTGGCCGACCTGTCCACCCAGGTCAAGGCCAACGCGAACTGGGACTTCAGCGACTTCCAGGCCGGCCCGGTCGAGGCCACCACGTACGAGGGCAAGCCCGTCGGCGTCCCCATCATCACCGAGCAGGAGGTCCTCTACTACCGCAAGGACCTGCTGGAGAAGGCCGGGCTCGACGCCCCGCCGAAGACCCTCGACGAACTGAAGGCCGCCGCCGCCAAGATCAAGGAGAGCGAGCCCGACGTCGCCGGGTTCGTCGCGCGCACCGGCAAGTCCGCGGCCGTCACCCAGTTCTCCAGCTTCCTCTACAGCTTCGGCGGCGACTTCGTGGACGCGAACGGCAAGTCCGCGGTCGCCAGCGACGCCGCCAAGCAGGCGTACGCCTTCTACGGCAGCCTGATCAAGGACAGCGGCCCGGCGAACGTCAGCACCGACATGAGCTGGCCCGAGGCGATGGCGATCTTCACCCAGGGCAAGGCCGCCTTCTACACCGAGGCCAACTCGCTCTACCAGAACGCCACCGACCCGGCGAAGTCGAAGGTGTCGGACCAGGTGGGCTTCGCGCCGTTCCCCGCCGGTCCCGCCGGGTCCAAGCCGTACAACATCCCGTCGTGGGCGCTCGGCATCAACGAGAGCTCGGAGAACGCGGCCAACGCCTGGAAGTTCATCGAGTGGGCGACCAGCAAGGAGCAGACGCTCGCCCAGCAGAAGGCCGGCGTCCCCGGCGCCCGCGCGTCCGTGTGGGAGAACCCCGAGGGCACCTCGACGTTCCCCAAGGACCTCGCCGAGGCCATCGCGGCCAGCACCCAGGCCGGGGTCGGTCATGACCGGCCGCTGGTCGTGAAGGTCGCCGAGTCCCGCGAGATCGTCGGCCAGCCCATCGTGGACGCGATCACCGGCAAGGACGCGGCGGCGGCCGCCGACGCCGCCAACACCGCGTTCCAGAAGTTCCTGGACGACGAGGCCAGGTAGCAGCCACCTCGCTTCTTTCTGGAGATTCTGTGGCAACGACCACCACCGAGCCGCCGCGCAGCGCGTCCACCCCCACCCCCGCCACGCCGGGGTGGGCGCGCTGGGTGGACGACCACCGCAAATGGCTCTTCGCCGCGCCGGCGATGGCGTTCGTCGCCGCGCTGCTCATCTTCCCGCTGGGCTGGACGATCTTCCTCAGCCTCACCGACGCCGAGGGCTCCGTCCGCGCAGAGAGCGACTTCGTCGGCCTGCGGAACTACCTCGACGTGCTCACCGACACCGAGCGGTTCTGGCCCGCGGTCGGGCGCACGGCCACGTTCACGGTCGTGGCGCTGCTGTTCGAGGTGGTCCTGGGGATGGCGATCGCGCTGCTGCTGTGGCGGCCGTTCAAGGGCGAGCGGTGGGTCCGCGTCGCCATCCTGCTGCCGCTCGTCGCCACCCCCGTCGCGGTCGGCATGATGTGGCGGCTCATCTTCGACCCCAACATCGGCCTGGCCAACCAGCTGCTGGGCTGGTTCGGCGTCGGGCCGCAGCCCTGGCTGGCCGGCCAGCACACCGCGCTGCCCACCACCATCCTCATCGACGTGTGGCAGTGGACGCCGATGGTGGTGCTGATCCTGCTCGCCGGGCTCACCTCGCTGTCGGAGGAGCCGCAGGAGGCCGCCCGCATCGACGGCGCGAGCACCTGGCAGCGCTTCAGGCACGTCACGCTCCCGCTGCTGACGCCCACCCTGACCGTCGCGGTCCTGCTGCGCGGCATCGACGCGCTCAAGACCTTCGACATCCTGTACGCCACCAAGGGCCGCGGCGGCGGCTCGTTCCACGAGGTGGAGACGCTCAACGTGTACGCCTACGGCCTCAGCTTCGACTACAACGAGTACGGCGTCTCGTCCACCGTCCTCATCCTCTTCTTCCTCATCATCATCGGGGCGATGTGGGCCCTGACCGCGCGGCGCAAGGAGGCGAAGCGATGAGGGCCCGGCCCGCGTACCGGATCTTCCGCGCGACCGCGCTCACCGTCGTGGTGCTCGTGCTGGTCGCGCCGCTGGTCTGGATGGTCGCCGCGTCGCTCAAGACGAACGTCGACATCTACGACCCGGCCAAGGCGCTGTCCTTCTCCCCCACGCTGGACAACTACGACAAGGTGCTCCAGCAGGCCAACTACGTGGAGTTCATCCTCAACAGCCTGTGGGTGGCCTTCGCCGCCACGGTGGCCTCGCTCATCCTCGGGGTACCGGCGGCCTACTCGATGAGCCGGTTCACCATGAAGAAGTCGGCGCTGGTCGTGCTGATGGCGCGGATCATCCCCGGCGTCTCGCTGCTCGTGCCGTGGTTCTACGTCTTCTCCAACCTGCGCATGGTCGGCGGCTTCGGGGTGCTGATCATCAGCCACATGTTCGTGTCGCTGCCGCTCGTGGTCTACATCATGATGGGCTACTTCGACAGCCTGCCGACCGAGCTGGAGGAGGCGGCGCTGGTCGACGGGCTGACGCACGTCGGCGCGTTCCGGCGGATCACGCTGCCGCTGTCGGTGCCGGGCATCGCGACGTCGGGGATCCTGTCGTTCATCTTCTCGTGGAACAACTTCATGTTCGCGCTCGTGCTGTCCGACGCGGACACCAAGACCCTGCCCGTCGCGATCTTCGACTTCGTCGGGTACGCCAGCATCGACTGGGGCGGCCTGATGGCCGCGACCACCGTGGTCACCCTGCCGATCATGGTGATCGCGCTGTTCGTGCAGAAGTACGTGGTGTCCGGTCTCACCGCCGGCGCCACCAAGGGCTGATCCTTCTCAGGCGAGCAGGGCCCGCGTGGCCTCGTCCGGGTAGGTCAGCGCACCGCGCCGCTCTCCCACACCCCGCCCCGGGGGTCAGGGGCGGTCGAAGAGGCCGCGTTCGAAGGCGGCGGCCACGGCGGCGGCGCGGTCTTTGACGCCCAGCTTGGTGTAGATGTGCAGCAGATGGCTTTTGACGGTGGCCTCGCTGATGAACAGGCGGGCGGCGGCCTCCCTGTTGGTGCAGCCGCGGGCGATCAGGCCGAGCACCTCCAGCTCGCGGGCGCTCAGGGGGTCGGCGGGGGCGCGTACCTGGCCCAGCAACCGGGTGGCCACCGACGGGGACAGCACCGCCTCGCCGCGGGCGGCGGCGCGGACGGCGCGGACGAGCTCGTCGGGCATCGCGTCCTTGAGCAGGTAGCCGGTGGCGCCCGCCTCGATGGCCGGCAGCACGTCGCGATCGGTGTCGTACGTGGTCAGCACCAGCACCCTGGCCGTGCTCCCCCGCTCGGCCAGCATGCGGATCGCGGTGACCCCGTCGGTGCCCGGCATCCGCAGGTCCATGAGGATCACGTCGGGCCGCAGCTCCTCGGCCAGACCGACCGCCTCGGCCCCGTCGCCCGCGACCCCGACCACCTCGAAGCCGGGCTCGCCGGCGAACATGCCGCGCAGCCCGTCCCGCACGATGGGATGGTCGTCGGCGACGATCAGCCGGATCACGCTCATCGCGGCTCCATGGCCGGGACGCTGGCGGAGACGGCGGTGCCCCCGCCCGGCTCCGACTCGACCTCCAAGCTGCCGGCCAGCCGGGTGACCCGCTGCCGCATCGACGTCATGCCGAAACCGCCTCCTTGGGCGCCGGGGACGAACCCGGCGCCGTCGTCGCGTACGTCCAGAGTGACCACGTCGTCCATGTACGACACGGTGACGCCGACCCGGGAGGCGCGGGCGTGCTTGGCCACGTTCGCCAGGGCCTCCTGGCAGACCCGCAGCAGGGTCACCTCCACCTCGGGATGCAGCGGCCGGGCCGTCCCCGTCGTCGCGAACGCGGCAGGCACCCCGTGCAGGCCCTCCCACCGCCGCACCACCTCGGACAGCGCCTCGGGCAACCGGGCGGTCTCCAGCTCGGCCGGCCCCACCGCGTGCACGGACCTGCGGGCCTCGGCCAGGCCGTCCCTGGCGAGCTGGGCGGCGTTGTCGAGGTGGCGCTGCCAGGTCTGCGGGTCGTCCTTGGCCTTGGCGGCGGCCTGGACCTGGGTGATGATCCCGGCCAGCCCCTGGGCGAGCGTGTCGTGGATCTCCCTGGCCAGCCGCCGCCGCTCGTCGGTGACGCCGGCCTCGCGGGCCTGGAGGAGGAGCTGGGCCTGCAGCCCGGCGTTCTCCCGCATGGTCTCCTCCAGCTTGGCGTTGGTGGCGGCGAGCTGGTCGACCATCTGCTGCCTGCGTACGCTCTGCTCGTTGATCATGTCGCCGGAGAGGCTGAACAGGACGACCAGCACCACGATGGCGACGATGACCAGCACGTAGGAGGAGATGACGGCCGGGTCGGGGCCGGGCAGCCCGCCGAAGTAGCCGGTGACGGCCGCCGCCGCCGTGGCCGTCACGCCCGCGATCCGCCAGCGGCCGCGCAACAGGCGCCAGGAGTCCAGATAGCCGGTGAAGGCGTAGAAGCCGGCGAACCACGGGCTGAGCAGGCCGAGCGCGGTGACCAGCGCGATCAGGCCGGTGAGGTAGAGCACCGCTCCCCTGGTGGTCGCCGTACAGAACGGGCGGCGCAGCACCACCATCCAGCCGGCCGCGAGCACGCTCAGCACCAGGACGGCGATCCGCTGCCCCGCCGTGAGGTCGCCGGTGAGCAGCGCGAGCCCCGCCGCGACGGCCAGCAGCACGTACGGGGCGGCGTCGAGGCCGGCGACCAGCCGCGTGTGAGCGGTTTCCGGCTGCACGCCTGCCTCATTCCCAGCGGAAGAACCGGGCCGCGACCCCACCGATGACCAGCGCATATGCCGCCATTATGGCAAGAAGGAGTGGTTGTGTCGCCGCCCCGCTCCAGGCATCGTGCACGGCCTGCCGGAAGAGCCCCAGCGGCGTGAACCGCCCGATCGTGGCGAGGACCTCGGGCATGGCGTCCACGGGCTGCATCACGCCGCCGAGGAAGGCCAGCGGGAAGTAGAGCAGCACGCCGATGCCGTTCGCGGCCCGGCCGCTGGTGGCCGTCGCCGCGATGAGCAGGCCGACCGAGACGATCGCCGCGGTGCCGAGCAGGAACGCGGCCACCAGCGACGCCACCCGCGCGGGCGCCGCCGCCTGGAAGACCGTCACCGAGACGGCGACGAGCAGCGCCGACGACACCACCGCGAAGACGAGCTGGAGGATCAGCTGCACGCCCAGCAGCGCACCGGGGCTGACCGGCGTCGTGGAGAACCGGCGCAGGATGCCCCGCTCCCGGTAGGTCGCCAGCGTCGTGGGCACCATGTAGAGCCCCACCAGCCCCACCGCGACCGTCATCGAGAGCGCGGGCAGCATGGTGTCGCCCGGCGCCACCCCGCTGCTGAAGACGATGAGGATGAACAGCGGGATCACCATGCTGAAGATCGCGCCGGGGTCGCGCATCAGCAGCTTGGTCTCAACGCCCGTGAGTTTCCCGAAGCCGGTCACGCGTCCTCCTTGGCGTCGAAGGCCCGTCCCGTCAGGGCGACGAACGCGTCGTCGAGAGTGTGCTGCTCGATGCGCAGCTCGGCCACCGGCACCTGGTCACGTGCCAGCGCGGACGTCACCGCGACCGCGAAGTCCCCCCGTCCCGCCACGATGACCTGCTCCCCCGAGCGGGTCACCGACGCCACCCCCGGCAGCCGCGTCAGCAACGCGTCGTCGAACGGCGCCAGCGGCCTGAACCGCAGGTGCTGGTCGGCGTCCACGTTGGAGATGAGGTTCGCCGGGCTGTCGAGGGCGACGATGCGGCCCCTGTCGAACACCGCGACCCGGTCGCACAGCTCCTCCACCTCGTCCATGAAGTGGCTGACCAGCACGACCGTCACGCCCGCCGCGCGGACCCGCTTGATCAGCTCCCACGTGGACCGCCTGGCGGCCGGGTCGAGGCCCGTCGTCAGCTCGTCGAGGAAGGCCACCTTCGGATCGCCCACCAGCGCCAGCGCGATGAACAGCCGCTGCTTCTGCCCGCCCGACAGCGAGCCGAACTTCGCCTGCCGCTTCTCGGCCAGCCCCCACTCCTCCAGCAGCGCCCGCCAGTCCTTGGGCGTGCGGTAGAAGGAGGCGAACAGGTCGAGTGCCTCGGCCACCTTGATGTTCTCGGGCAGGAGCGACTGCTGCAGCTGCACGCCCACCAGGTGGCTCAGCTCTTTCCGGTCCTTGACCGGGTCGAGCCCGAGCACCCTGATCGAGCCCCCGTCGGGCCGCCGCAGCCCCTCCACGCACTCCACGGTCGTCGTCTTCCCGGCCCCGTTGGGGCCGAGGATGCCGAAGATCTCACCCTCGGCCACGGAGAACGACACCTCGTTCACCACTGGCAGCCCGCCGTACCGCTTGACGAGCGCGTTCACCTCGATCACCGTCATGCGTTCATGGTGGCGGGGAACGCCCTCCGCCCGAATCGCCCAGCCGGCCACGACCCGGCGCGGATCCGGCTGACCGACAAATCAACCGATCGGTTGATGCGCCCTACGTGCGGTCCTTGTCGCCGTCGGCGGGGCTGATCATCAGCTCGAAGTCATCGTCGTACCTCTCGCGGCCGGTCTCGACGGCCGAGTGCACGATCTCCACGCCGCGCTTGCCGCGCAGGATCAGCGAGTCGTGGCGCAGGTCGCGGGTGAGCGCCACGCACATCGCCACGATCACCAGCATGAACGGCACCGCGGCCAGGATCGTGACGTTCTGCAGGCCGGTCAGCGCCGCCTCGCCACCGCCGCCGAGCAGCAGCATGATGGCCGCGACCGCGCCGGTCAGCACGCCCCAGAAGATCACGATGGGCCGGGTGGGCCGCAGGCAGCCGTTCTGGGAGAGCGTGCCCATGACGACGGAGGCGGCGTCGGCACCCGAGACGAAGAAGATGCTCACCAGCACTATCACCAGCACGGTCGTGACGCCCACCAGCGGGAACTGGTTCAGCACGGCGAACAGCCGGCCCTCGGCGGTGGCCTCGCGGGTCAGGCCCGCCCCCTCGGCCTCCAGCGACATCGCGGTGCCGCCGAAGATGGCGAACCAGACCAGGCTGACCAGGCTGGGCACCAGGATCACGCCGCCGACGAACTGCCTGATCGTCCGCCCCCTGCTGATCCTGGCGATGAACATGCCGACGAACGGCGTCCAGGAGATCCACCACGCCCAGTAGAACACCGACCACGTCGACAGCCAGCCGGCGACCTCCTTGCCCCCTGTCGCCTCGGTGCGGCCGGCGAGCCCGGCCAGCTCGCCCAGGTAGGACGCGACGGAGGTGGGCAGCAGGTTGAGGATCAGCACGGTCGGGCCGACGACGAAGACGAACACGGCGAGGGCCACCGCCAGCAGCATGTTGGTGTTGGACAGCCACTGGATGCCCTTCTCCACCCCCGACACCGCCGACGCCACGAACGCCAGGGTCAGCACCGCGATGATGACGATGAGCAGGCCGACCCCGGTCCTGGCCATCAGCCCGGCCTCCCTGACGCCGCTGCCGATCTGCAGCGCGCCGAGGCCGAGCGAGGCGGCCGAGCCGAACAGGGTGGCCAGGATGGCCAGCACGTCGATGACCTTGCCCGCCCCGCCGTCGGCGTGCCTGGCGCCGATCAGCGGGGTGAACACCGCGCTGATGGTGTGCCGCCGGCTCCTGCGGAAGGTGCCGTACGCGATGGCCAGGCCGACCACGGCGTAGATCGACCAGGGGTGCAGCGTCCAGTGGAAGAGCGTGGTGGCCATCGCGGTGCGCATCCGCGCGGCCGGGGGCGCCGTGGCCTCGTGGGTGCCGGGCGGCGGCTCGGTGAAGTGCGTGAGCGGCTCGTTCACCCCGTAGAACATCAGCCCGATGCCCATGCCGGCGCTGAACATCATCGCGATCCAGGACACCGTCCTGAACTCGGGCTGCTCGTCCTCCTCGCCGAGCGTGATCCGGCCGTACTTGCTGAGGGCCAGCCACAGCACGAACACCACCAGGCCGGAGGCGACCAGGACGAACGCCCAGCCCAGGTTGTGCATGGTGGCCGCGAGCAGCGCGCTCGACACGCCCTGCAGCGAGCCGGTGGCGACCGCGCCCCAGACGATGAAGACCAGGGCCAGGACGGCGGCCACGCCGAACACCGCCCAGTCCGTACGGGGCGGGCGGGCGGCGTCGCGGCCATCCGAAGTCGGCATGGGCTCTCCTGCTGTTCCACGAACCCTCTGGCCCCTCTCGTCTCCAGGTCCGTGGCAGGGTAAACGGTTTCGGCCTGGTCAGGCCCCTGGCTGAGCACGCTCGACAGGAACGCCTGGTTCGCTCGTGTCCCGGGGGCGGCGAGATCGGCGGGCGCGCCGCTCTCGACCACGACCCCGTCGGCGAAGAACGTCAGCCGGTCGCCGACGCGGTGCGCGGTTCGTGCGGCCGGAGGCGTGAGGGCGTCAGGTGGCGAGGCCGCGGCGGTAGGCGTAGACCACTGCCTGGACGCGGTCGCGCAGGTCGAGCTTGGTGAGGATGCGGGAGACGTACGTCTTGACCGTCTCCTGGCTGATGACCAGAGTGGCGGCGATCTCGCTGTTGGACTGGCCGTCGGCGATGAGGCGCAGCACCTCCAGCTCGCGCGGCGTCAGCGCCGGGTCGGCGGCCGGCTGGTCCACCGGGCGGATGCGGGCGGCGTACTTGCCGACGAGCTGCCGGGTCACCTCGGGGGCGAGCAGCGCGGAGCCGGTGGCGACGGTACGGATGCCGTGCAGCAACTGGGGCGGCGGGGCGTCCTTGAGCAGGAAGCCGCTGGCCCCGGCGCGCAGCGCCTCGTAGACGTACTCGTCGAGGTTGAAGGTGGTGACGACGAGCACCTTGACGGGGTCCTCGACCCCGGTGCCGGCGAGCTGCGCCGTGGCCTTGATGCCGTCGAGCACGGGCATGCGGACGTCCATCACCACGAGGTCGGGCCTGAGCCTGCGGGCCATCTCGACCCCGGTGCGGCCGTCGCCGCACTCGCCGACGACCTCCATGTCGGGTTGCGCGTCGATGATGGTGGCGAACCCGGTGCGGATGAGCGCCTGGTCGTCGCAGATCAGGACGCGGATCGGCGCGCTCACGAACCGCTGCCCGCCGGGATGTGGGCGCGTACGGCGAAGCCGCCGCCGGCCCGCGGCCCGGACTCGAACCTGCCGCCGAGGGCCTCGACACGTTCGCGCAGCCCGTTCAGGCCGCGCCCGCTTCCTCCCACGGAAGTGGCGCGGGAGCCGGAGCCGTCGGTGGTGACCACCACGCTGATCTCCTCCTCGCCATAGCGCACCCGGACCACGGTCTGGCTGCCATGGGCGTATTTGAGGGCGTTCGTCAGAGCTTCCTGGACGACTCTATAGGTCACGAACTCGGCGCTGCCTGCGGATTCGGATGGTTCGCCGTCTTCGTCGAACTCGACCGGCTGCCCGGCCTGCCGCGTCTGCTCGACGAGGTCCGCGAGATCGCTCGCCGACGGCACGCTGAAATCGGCCTCGTGGTCGGGGTTGAGCACGTCGAGCAGGTGGCGCAGGTCGGAGATGGCACGCCGTCCCGTCTGGGTGACGGAGCCGAGCGCCGCGTCGAGGCGTTCAGGGCTGGCGGTCAGGTAGCGGGCCGCCTCCGCCTGCACGACCATGGCCGTCACGTGATGGGTCACGACGTCGTGGAGCTCGCGGGCGATGCGGGTGCGTTCGGCGGTGCGGGTGGCCTCGGCGACGTGGCGGCGGCGCTCGGCCTCGGAGGCGCGGTAGGCGCGCAGCCAGGAGCCGACCGTCCAGAGGATCACCAGCGCCACGTAGAAGACGACCAGGTCAGGCAGCGTCTCCTTCGAGCCGAGCTGGTCGAGCCAGAGCACCAGCCCCACGTACGCCACCGACAGCAGCGCCGGGGTGAGCCGGCGGCGGCGCTCGATGTGGGCGCCGGCGCTGATGAGGGCGATCGGCAGGGCGATGCTGCCCACCGCGTGGTAGGCGAAGACCTGGTCGAGGGAGAACCCGATCGAGATCAGCGCGATGGCGGCGGCCGGGTAGCGCCGGCGTACGGCGAGCGGCAGGCACTCCAGGGCGACCACCAGGAGGGTGAGCGCGCCGAAGGGCTGGTTGGGCAGCTCGCCGAGCGTGGTGCCGCTGCCATGGAACTCGGGCACGAACGACAGGACGATCAGCAGCAGGGCCAAGGGAAGGTCCCGGACCGTGACGTCGCTCCGTCGCCAGACGTCCCTTATGCGTCGAAGATCCATCACCGAGCGAGCCTAGCGGTAGCAAGGGGTGGCGTGCCCGCTTCGGAGCGAAACCGAAATAGGCGGCTTGTCCCCCATGCGAGCTACGGGCGATTGTCCACTGTGTGGTGACGCTTCCGGGGTGCTCGATTCCATAGCGTAATGGTCATAACGCCGACGACGTTCCTTTAGCCCCTGGAGGACATCATGATCCGCACGTTCAAGACCACCGCCGTGGCCGCCCTCTGCGCCGCCGTGGTCGGCGTCGGAGCCGCCGGCTGCAACGCCGACGGACTCGATGAGCTGGACAAACTGGACGCACTGGACGCCACCCCGTCGACCTCCCAGGAGGCCGGGGAGAAGCTGCTGTCCGGCACCGAGAAAATCGACGTGGCGGGCGTGAAGGTGAACGTGTCCTGCGCCGGCGAGGCGGCCGAGGGCAAGCCGGTGATCATGCTGCTGGCCGGCGCGGGTGACGGGCTGGACAAGCTGGCCGCCCTGCAGAAGACGCTGAGCGCGAAGAACCGGGTCTGCTCGTACGACCGTCCCGGCGAGGGCGCCAGCGACAAGCCCAAGGGCCCGCAGACCTTCGAGAGCGCGGGCGAGGTGCTGACCGCGGTGCTCGACAAGGCCGCGGGCGACCACCCGGTGGTGCTGGCCGGGCACTCGCTCGGCGGCCTGATCGCCGCCAGGTACGCCCCCGAGCACACCGACAAGGTCAAGGGCGTCGTCCTCATGGACGCCACCCCGTCCACCATGCTCAGCGACATGGAGAAGTCGATCCCGGCGAACGCCAAGGGCCCGGCCGGCGAGCTGCGCGCCCAGAACCTGGCCGTCTTCAAGGGGCAGAACCCCGAGATGATGAGCATGCCCGACGGGCCGGTCGCCTCCGCCGGTGACATCCCGGTCGAGGTGCTCAAGCACGGCAAGGAGTACCTCGCGGCGCTGCCGACGTACGGGCCGAAGCTGGAGCAGGCGTGGACCGCCGGCCAGCGCGCCTGGCTGAAGCTGTCCAGCGACAGCAAGCTGATCGTCGCCGACAAGAGCGAGCACTACATCTACGTCGACCAGCCCGAGCTCGCCGTCGAGTCCATCGAGCGGGTCGCCGCGCAGGCCGCGGGCGACCAGCCGGCGCAGTGACGGCCTGAAGACGAGGCGCGTGCCCGCCGACAGGGGCTTGCGGCGGGCACGCGCCTTTCCCTGTGTCCTCCGTGTCCACGAGGGCCGGAGCCTGTGAGAGCGTCCCCTTAAGGTGACCGCAGGAGTCATGGCAGGAGCCATCGCAGGAGGCGGCACGGTGAGCGCGCAGGGACGGGGGCGGACGGGCAGGGAGGTCAGGGTGCTGCCCGCGCTCGCGGCCGGGCCGGTGGACATGCCGTTCCCGATCCTCAGCTGGAGCGAGGACTTCACGCACGACCTCGACTGGAACGAGCACTCCCACCCCTACCACGAGCTGCTGTGGAACGAGCGGGGCGCGTCCACGGCCGTGGTGGGCGCGCGGGTCTGGACGGTCACCCCCACGCTCGGCCTGTGGATGCCCGCCGGAACGCTGCACTCCGGCTCGGCGGCCGCCGGCACGCGCTGCCGGGCCAGCCTGTTCGGCTTCGACGCGGTCGCCCCGATCTCCCCCACGCCGGTCGCGGTCGAGATCACTCCGCTGCTGCGGCTGCTGCTCGAACGGCTGGCCGGCACCGAGCTGCCCGCGCGCTCGCGGGAGCTGACCGAGGCGATGGTGCTCGACGTGCTCACCCCGTCGCCGCACGAGCTGCTGCTCAAGATGCCGACGTCCGAGCTGCTGCGGCCGATCGCCGACGCGGTCACGACGGATCCCGCCGACCGGCGCGGGCTGGCCGAGTGGGCGTCCCTGCTGGGGGTGAGCGCCAGGACGATCTCGCGGGCCTTCAACGCCGAGACCGGCACGAGCTTCGCGCGCTGGGTGGCGGCGGTGCGGGCGCAGCACGCCGTGGAGCTGCTCACCCGGGGGTGGCCGGTGGACGTGGTGGCGGAGCGGGTCGGCTACCGGTCGGCGAGCGCGTTCGGCGCGGCCTTCCGCCGGACGACGGGGCTGACGCCGGGAGTGTTCAGAGCGCCATAGGCGCTGAGGCGTGGCGCCCTGGGCGCCGCAGAGGTGCGGGACAGGCCGGTTCTGGCCGTTCGGGTGTGTCCCGATCGCGATATCCGGTGTCCTGAACGCTTGATTGCGACAAGTCGCCCATTTCTCCTATCGTGCAGGTCATAGGTAAGCCTTACCTAAGTAGTGGGTCACCACCAGTGGAGTACGAGTGAAGCGTCCACCCAGCCTGCGCCTCATCACCGTGGCGATCGCCCTGCTCATGGGCATCGTCGCCTGCGGCAGCAGCCAGCCGGAACAGGCGCGGGACAGCGCCGCGGCGCCGACCGCGAGCGGCGACGCCGCCTTCCCCATGACGATCAAGCACGCGCTCGGCACCACCACCATCCCGGCCAAGCCGACCCGCGTCGCCACCGTCAACTGGGCCAACCACGAGGTGCCGCTGGCCCTAGGCGTCGTCCCCGTCGGCATGGCCAAGGCGAACTTCGGCGACGACGACACCGACGGCCTGCTCCCCTGGGTGGCAGAACGGCTCAAGGAGCTGAACGCCCCGGCTCCCGTGCTGTTCGACGAGACCGACGGCATCGACTTCGAGGCCGTGGCCGACACGCGCCCGGACGTCATCCTGGCCGCGTACTCGGGCCTGACCCAGCAGGACTACGACACGCTCAGCGAGATCGCCCCCACGATCGCCTACCCTGACGCCGCCTGGGCCACCCCGTGGCGCGAGATCGTCAGGCTGAACAGCAAGGCCATCGGCCTGGCCGCGGAGGGCGAGCGGCTGATCGGCGACATCGAGACCGACATCAAGGCGGCCGTCGCCGAACACCCCCAGCTCAAAGGCAAGTCGATCATGTTCATGACGCACGTGGACCCCAACGACGTCAGCGAGATCGGCTTCTACACCACGCACGACACCCGCACGCTGTTCTTCGAGGACCTCGGGCTGACGATCCCGGGCAGCGTCGCCGAGGCGTCGAAGGGCACCGACAAGTTCGCCCTGACCAGGAGCGCCGAGCAGATCGACGTGTTCGACGACGTGGACATCATCACCGGCTACGGCGACGAGAAGGGCGAGCTGCTCGGCAAGATCCGCAAGGACCCGCTGCTGTCGAAGATCCCCGCCGTCGAGCGCGGCTCGATCTACCTGCTGCCCGACAGCAAGCCGCTCGGCACCGCCGCCAACCCGACGCCGCTGTCGATCAGGTACGTGCTCAAGGACTACGTCAAGGCGCTGGCCGAGGCCGCGGACAAGGTCAAGTGACCCTGTCGCGACCCGAGGCCGCCGCCGGCCGGAACCAGGACGCCGCCGCCGCGCGGCGTCCTGCGCGTGTCCGGGTCCTGTGGCTGCTGGCCGTCGTGGTGGTGCTGGCCGCGCTCATGGTCGCCTCGGTCGCCCTGGGCTCGCGGGACGTCTCCTGGGCCGACGTCTGGGCCGCGCTCGGCGGGGCCGACGGCTCGCTCGAACAGGCCGCGGTCGCCAAGCGCGTCCCGCGTACGCTGCTCGCCGCGCTCATCGGCGGCGCGCTCGGCCTGGCCGGGGGCGTGATGCAGGGCGTGACCCGCAACCCGCTGGCCGATCCGGGCATCCTGGGCGTCAATATGGGCGCCTCGCTGGCCGTCGTCACCGCCGTCGCGTTCTTCGGGCTCACCTCGCCCACCGGATACGTCTGGGTCGCGATGGCGGGGGCCGCCGCCGCCGCGCTGTTCGTCTACACCGTCGGCTCACTCGGGCGCGGCGGTGCCACGCCGCTCAAGCTCGCGCTCTCCGGGGCCGCCACGTCGGCCGCGTTCGCGTCCCTGGTCAGCGCCGTCATCCTGCCGCGCAACGACATCGCGGGCAGCTTCCGGCTGTGGCAGATCGGCGGGGTCGGCGGGGCGTCGTACGAGCGGATCGGGCACATCCTGCCGTTCGCCGCCGCCGGCTTCGTGCTGTGCCTGCTGTGCGCGCGGGGGCTGAACTCGCTCGCCCTGGGCGACGACATCGCGGCCGGGCTGGGCGAGCGGGTCGCCCTCATCAGGGCCACCGCCGCGCTCGGCGCCGTCGTCCTGTGCGGCACCGCGACCGCCGCGGCCGGGCCGATCGCGTTCGTCGGGCTGGTCGTGCCGCACGCCGTCCGCCTGCTCGCCGGCGTGGACCACCGCTGGTCGCTGCCGTTCTCGGCACTGGGCGGCGCGGCCCTGCTGACGGCCGCCGACGTCGTCGGACGCATGGTGGCGCGCCCCGAGGACGTCGAGGTCGGCATCGTGACCGCCCTGATCGGCGCACCGTTCTTCATCTTCATCGTCCGCCGCCAGAAGGTACGTGAACTGTGACCGCCTTTCTGACCAGACCGCCGTCGGCCGAGGTCGTGCGGGCGGTGGCGCGCGGAAGGCGGCGGCGGGTGTCACGGCGGCGGGTCGTCGTGGTGACGCTGGCCGTGCTCGTCGTCGCCGCGTTCGCGGTGACCCTGATGGCCGGGCAGACGTTCTACCCGCCGGGCGACGTCATCCAGGTCATCCTGGGCGAGCGGGTGCCGGGCGCGTCGTTCACCGTCGGCCGGCTGCGCCTGCCGCGCGCCGTGCTCGCGGTCGTCGCGGGCTTCAGCTTCGGGCTGGCGGGCGTGACGTTCCAGACGATGCTTCGCAACCCGCTGGCCAGCCCCGACATCATCGGCATCAGCGCGGGCGCGAGCACGGCGGCGGCCATCGCGATCGTGTCGTTCTCGCTGGGCGGCCCGCAGGTGTCGGCCATCGCGATCGTCGCCGCCCTGGCCGTCGCGCTGCTGGTCTACACGCTGGCCTTCCGCGACGGGGTGGCGGGCACCCGGCTCATCCTGATCGGCATCGGCGTCGCGGCCATCCTCGACAGCGTCACCTCCTACGTCCTGTCGCGGGCCGCGGAATGGGACCTCCAGGAGGCCATGCGCTGGCTCACCGGCAGCCTCAACGGCGCGGGATGGGAGCAGGTCCGACCGGCCCTGGCCGCGCTGGTCGTCCTGACGCCCGTGCTGCTGTGGCAGGCCCGCGACCTGTCCACGCTGCAGCTCGGCGACGACACGGCCGCCGCGCTCGGCGTCCACGTCGAGCGCACCAGGATCACGGTGATCGTCGCCGCGGTCTGCCTGATCGCGTTCGCCACCGCGGCGGCCGGGCCGATCGCGTTCGTGGCGTTCCTGTCGGGGCCGATCGCGGCGCGGCTGATCGGCCCAGGCGGCTCGCTGCTGGTGCCGGCCGGTCTGGTCGGCGCGCTGATGGTGCTCGCCGCCGACTTCGCGGGGCAGTTCGCATTCGACACGCGCTTCCCGGTGGGCGTGGTCACGGGGGTGCTGGGGGCGCCGTACCTCGTCTATCTGATCGTCCGTGCGCACCGCGCCGGCGGCTCGCTCTGACGTGCGAGGATGGACGGGGCCGGGAGGCGAGGCGTAGGTTGATGGATCATCTACCGGCTGACCAGGTCGGGGGGCGCAATGACCATCATCGATGTGGCCGCGGCCAACTCATCCATGGTCGAGACCGTGGGCGGCAAGGCCGCCGGTCTCGGCGAGATGATCAGGGCGGGTGAGCGGGTTCCCGACGGCTTCTGCCTGACCGTGGCGGCGTACCGGAGCGGGGAGCTGCCCGAGCAGGAGCTGATCGACGCCTACGAGCGGCTCGGCGGCGGGCGGGTGGCGGTGCGCTCCAGCGCCACCGCCGAGGACCTGCCCGATGCCGGCTTCGCCGGTCAGCACGACACCTGTCTGAACGTGGAGGGCCACGCCGCGCTGCTCGACGCCGTACGCCGCTGCTGGGACTCCCTGCACAACGAGCGGGCGACGGCCTACAGGAAGGCCGTGGGCGTCGACGAGGCCGCCATGGGCGTGGTCGTGCAGCGCATGGTGGACGCCGAGGTCGCCGGCGTGCTGTTCACCGCGAACCCGGTGACCGGCTGCCGTACGGAGATGGTGGTGGACGCCGCCCCCGGCCTCGGCACGTCGGTCGTGGACGGCACGGTCGTCCCCGACCACTACGTCTTCGGCCACCACGCGGCGCCCGACGGCGGCGGCTGCCTCGACCGGCGACGGCTGGTGGCGCTGCGCGAGGCGGGGCGGCGGCTGCAGGCGCACTTCGGCACGCCGCAGGACGTCGAGTGGGCCTTCGACGCCGCCGGCACGCTGTGGCTGCTGCAGTCGCGGCCGATCACCACGCTGTTCCCCGCGCCGCCCGCCACCCGCGACACCCGCCTCTATCTTGAGGTCGGCCACATGCAGGGCATGCTCAGGCCGGTGACGCCGATGGGCATGTCGCTGCTCAAGGCAGCGATGGGCGTGTGGCTGGAGTCCACGGGCGGCAGGTTCGACCGGCGCGACCCGCTGCCGCGCGTGGTGCCGATCGGCGGGCGGCTCTACTTCGACCTGACCGACTTCCTGCGCAACACCTCGTTGCGCGGGCAGCTGGGCGCGTCGCTGGAGGTCTACGGGCCGCGGGTGCGCGAGGCGGTCGACCGGGTGCTGGACGATCCGCGGTTCGCCCCGCGTCCCGGGCTGCCGTTCCGGCTGGGCAGCGCCGTACGGATGACGCTGCGGCTCGCCCCCGGCCTCGTCGCGGGCGTCGTGCGCAGCCTGGCCGCGCCCGACGCGGGACGGGCCAGGGCCTACCGCGCCGTGCACCGGATGCGGCGCGACGTCGTCCCGCCCGCCGAGCCCGCCACGGCGGCCGAGCGGTTGCGCTGGGTGATCGAGGACGCCCATCGCCCGCTGCGGACGCCCGGCCTGTACGGGCTGATGGGACCGCTGGTCGCGGGCATGCTGGCCGGCACGTCGCCGGCGGGGCTGCTGGCGGGCGTCGCCTCCGCCGAGGAGCTGGACGTGGTGCTCGGCGGCATGCCCTACAACGTGACCACGGACATGGACCTCGCGCTGTGGCGGGTCGCGGTCAACGCGCGCGAGCACCGCGAGCTGTTCCTCGGCACCGACCCCGCCGAGCTGGCGGCGCGCCACCGCGCGGGCGAGCTGCCGGACATCGGCCTGGACGGCTTCCTGGGCCGCTACGGCATGCGGGCGGCGGCGGAGATCGACGTCGGCATGCCGCGCTGGGCGGAGGACCCGGCGCCGCTGTTCGGCACCATCGCCAACTACCTGCGGGTCGAGGACCCCGAGCAGGCGCCCGACCGGCGCTTCGAGCTGGCCGCGGCGCGGGCCGAGCGGATGATCCGCACGCTGGCGCCGCGCGCCCGCCTCGCCCGTCCGGTGCGCGGCAGACTCGCGGTGTTCCTCATGCGCCGCTCGCGCAAGCTGACCGGGCTGCGGGAGATCGGCAAGTTCGCCTGGCTGCCGATGATCCAGGAGTCGCGCCGCCAGCTCCTGCTCATCGGCGCGGACCTGGCCGGGCGGGGCCTGCTTGAGGAGGCCGGTGACGTCATGTTCCTCGACCTCGCCGAGCTGGCCCAGGCCGTGCGCCACGGCGAGGACCACCGGCCGCTGATCGCCCGCCGCCGCGCCGAGTACGCGCGGGAGCTGCGCCGCCCCACCGTGCCCGGCGCGCTGCTGTCAAACGGCACCGACCTGGAGGCGCTGGCCCCGCCGAGCATCCCCGCCGAGGACGGCGTGCTGGTCGGCATGGCGGGCGCGGCTGGACGGGCGACGGGCCGGGCCAGGGTGATCCGCGACCCGGCGGGCGCGCGCATCGAGCCGGGCGAGATCCTCGTCGCGCCCACCACCGACCCAGGCTGGACGCCGCTGTTCCTCACCACGGCGGGCCTGGTGACCGAGACCGGCTCCGCCATCGCCCACGGCCCCACCGTGGCCAGGGAATACGGCATCCCGGCCGTCATCTGCGTCCGCGACGCCACCCGCGCGATCAGGACCGGCGACCTGATCACCATCGACGGGGCCGCCGGCACGGTCAAGGTGGAGCGAGACGGCTGAACCTGCGTGCGGCTCACAACTCGCCTCCCCGTACAGTGAGGTGTCCGCCACAACCCCTGTGAGCTTGGAGTACGTGTTGCACGAGAAGTTGTCGTCCATCTATGACAACGTCCTGCGCCGCAATCCCGGTGAGATCGAGTTCCACCAGGCGGTCCGCGAAGTCCTCGACAGCATCGGCCCCGTGCTCGGGAAGCACCCCGAGTACGCCGAATCGAAGATCATCGAACGCATCTGCGAGCCCGAGCGGCAGATCATCTTCCGTGTGCCGTGGATGGACGACCAGGGCCAGGTGCAGATCAACCGGGGCTTCCGCGTGGAGTTCAACAGCGCGCTCGGCCCCTACAAGGGCGGCCTGCGCTTCCACCCCTCCGTCTATCTGGGGATCGTCAAGTTCCTCGGCTTCGAGCAGATCTTCAAGAACAGCCTGACCGGCCTGCCCATCGGGGGCGGCAAGGGCGGCTCCGACTTCGACCCCAAGGGCCGCTCCGACCGCGAGGTGATGCGGTTCTGCCAGAGCTTCATGACGGAGCTCTACCGGCACATCGGCGAGTACACCGACGTGCCCGCCGGTGACACGGGCGTCGGCGGCCGGGAGATCGGCTACCTGTTCGGCCAGTACAAGCGCATCACCAACCGCTACGAGTCCGGCGTCATCACCGGCAAGGGCCTCGTCTACGGCGGCGCCCAGGTCCGCACCGAGGCCACCGGCTACGGCTGCGTCTTCTTCGTCGACGAGATGCTGAAGGCGCGCGGCACGTCGTTCGACGGCAAGCGGGTCGTGGTGTCCGGCTCGGGCAACGTCGCCGTCTACGCCATCGAGAAGGTCGAGCAGCTCGGCGGCCTCGTCGTCGCCTGCTCCGACTCCTCCGGCTACGTGCTGGACGAGAAGGGCATCGACCTGGAGCTGCTCAAGCAGATCAAGCAGGCGGAGCGGGGCAGGCTCGACGCGTACGCGCAGCGCCGCGACCACGCCACCTTCGTGTCCGGCCGCAGCGTCTGGGAGGTGCCAGGCGAGGTCGCGCTGCCGTCGGCCACCCAGAACGAGATCACCGGCGAAGCCGCCGCCGCCATGGTCGCGGGCGGCCTGGTCGCGGTCGGCGAGGGCGCCAACATGCCGACCACGCCCGAGGGCATCAAGGTGTTCCAGGAGGCGGGCATCGCGTACGGGCCCGGCAAGGCCGCCAACGCGGGCGGCGTCGCGACCAGCGCCCTGGAGATGCAGCAGAACGCCAGCCGCGACTCGTGGACGTTCGAGTTCTCCGAGCAGCGGCTGCAGGAGATCATGCATGACATCCACGACCGCTGCCTCAGCACCGCCGACGAGTACGGCATGCCGGGCAACTACGTGGCCGGCGCGAACATCGACGGCTTCCGCCGCGTCGCGGACGCCATGCTGGCCCTCGGCCTGATCTGACGCGGCCTCATCTGACGCGGCTTCATCTGACGCGGCCTCATCTGACGGCCTGACCCGGCCAACGACGTCCGGGTCAACCGGCCTCCTCCGCTGTCCTGAGCATCCCCTACTCAAGCCGCCAGGCGGACGCCGTGCGGGCGACGTAGGCGGCGAAGTCGATCGGGTCGCGGCCGAGCGCCCTCTGGACGCCGTCGCGCGGCTCGGCGTACAGGCCCGCGCGCATGCCGGCGAACAGCGCGTTCAGCTCCGCCGCCGCCTCCTCCGGCGCGCCCTGCGCGAGCAGCTCGTCCCTGTACTGCTCGGGGGTCAGCTCCTCGTACCTGATGGGATGCCCCGCCGCCTCGGCGATGGCGGCCACGGCCGCGCGGAAGGTCAGCGCCCGGGGGCCGGACAGCGTGTAGACCTGCTCGTGGTGGCCCTCCTCGGTGAGCGCCGCCGCGGCGACGTCGGCGATGTCCTGCGCGTCCACGAACGGCTCGGGCACGTCCCCGATCGGCAGGCCCAGCCGTCCTTCGCGCAGCGGGGCCCGCCAGATGTACGGGTCGTCGAAGTTCTGGTTGAAGTTGTTCGGGCGGATGATCGTCCATTCGGCGCCCGACTGGCGTACGGCCTGGTCCAGCGCGGCCATGCCCCTGAAGTAGCCGGGGAACCGCTCGATGTCGCGGCCGGACAGCGCCACGAGCCTGCGTACGCCCGCCTCCGTCGCCTGTTTCACGAACGGCTCGGCGGCCTCAGGCTCCTGGGGCGCGATGAGGTAGAGCGCCGACGCGCCCGCCACCGCGCCCGCCCACGTGCCGGGGTCGGACCAGTCGAACCGCGTCCCGCTCGACCGGGTCGCGACCCGCACGTCCGCACCGCGTCCTCGCAACGTCTTCACCAGGCGGCTGCCGGTCTTGCCCGTGCCGCCCAACACCACGATCGTCATGCCCCTCAGTGAACCGGCCGCGCACGGGGTGCGGCCATGGCTCAGGATCCAGACCGCATGCGCGATCGTCCATAGCATCGGAGGCATGGATCCGTTCGATGATCTGCTGCGCGGTGTCCGGTCCGAGGGCGCCGGGCTCGGCGTCGAGGAGCTGACGCCGGCGCGCCCCCTCACCGGCGGCGCGGCCCTGACCCTGCTGGCGCCCATCGAAGGCGTCACCGAGCTGCCGCACGGCGTCGTGCGGGCCGGCGAGACGGCGGTGGTGCGCGGGCCGTTCACCGCCCGCGCGCCCGGGCGTGCCGTGCTCCTCGTCGGCACGTACGACGTGCGCGGCGCCGTCGGGCACCGGCTCCTCGACGTCCTGCCGCCCCTGCTCGTGCTGCCGGACGGCGACGACTGCGTCGCGACCAGAGACTTCCTGGTGGCGCAGGCCGCCTCGTGCGCGCCCGGCCGGCAGGTCGTGCTGGACCGGCTGCTGGAGTGGCTGCTGGTGTGCACGCTGCGGGCGTGGTTCGACCAGCAGGATGAGGCGCCCGCCGGGTGGCACGACGAGACGCTCGGCCCGGTGCTGCGGGCGATGCACGCGGCGCCCGGCCGGCCGTGGACGCTGGCCGCGCTGGCCGGCGAGGCGGGCGTGTCGCGGGCCACGTTCGCCGAGCGGTTCGTGAGGGTGGTGGGCAAGCCGCCGCTGACGTACCTGAAGGAGTGGCGGATGGCGCTGGCCGCCGACCTGCTGACCGAGCCGGCCTCGACCGTCGGCGCGGTGGCCCGCCGGGTCGGGTACGCCGACGCTTTCGGGTTCAGCACGGCCTTCAAGCGCTTCTACAGTGTCAGCCCGACCGAGTGCCGGGCGGGCTGCCGCACTTGAGCGCGGCAAGCGCCCGCTATAGGGGAGAATCGGCCCTTGTGGAGGAGAACGGGTCGCTGGCGGACCTCGCCCGCCGGCTGGAGGAGGTCGTGGGCGAGCTGCGCGGCATCCCCGTGGACGTCGAGCGGGTGGCCGACAACACGCTCGTCCACCCGCTCATCCTGGAGGCCGCCGGCGCGGCCAAAGAGCTGCGGGCCATGCACCCGCTGGGCTCGACCGACCGGGGCCGCAGGGAGCAGCGCAGCCGGCGCGACGTGCTCGACGCGCTGCGCGGCGGCCTGAGCATGCGCACGATCGTGGGCTCCGCCGTGCTGGACGACCCGGTCAAGGCGGCCCGCATCAGGGAGCTGCACGCGGCGGGCGACCTGCACCGGATCATCGACGAGCCGATCCAGCAGCTGCTGGTCTTCGACCGGACGGTGGCGTTCCTGCGCACCACGCCCGTCGCGCACGCGCCCGGCGCCCTGGTGATCAGGCAGCAGAGCGTGATCGCGGCGCTGATCGACCTGTTCGAGCTGACGTGGGAGCGGGCCAGGGAGGTGACGGCGCCGGCGTACCGGCTGTCGCCGCGCGAGCGCGAGGTGCTTGCGCTGATCGCCGAGGGCCGCTCCAACCGGGCCGTCGCCGACGCGCTGTCGATCACCGAGGCGGCCGTGGGCAAGCACGTGACGAGCCTGTTCGCCAAGCTGGAGCTGCCCGCCACCGACGACGTCAACCGGCGGGTGCTGGCGGTGCTGGCCTATCTGCGCGGCACGGCCCGCTGACGGTAGGGACAGAGCTACCTCGCTCTCGCCGTAACCCCCGCGCGGCGCCGGCGCGGGGTCCGGTTCGATGGTCTCATGCAACGAATGACGGGATTGCTGGTCGGTGCGGTGTTCGGGGCGGTCTTCGTGCTCGTCAACGCGGGCGGCCCGCTGGGCGGCACGGTGGCGGGCGTGCTGCGGGTGGCCGCCTGCCTGGGAGCCGCCGGGGTGGTCGCCATGTGGTTCATGACCGTGCGCGGGGAGCGCCGGTCGGGTCAGCCGCAGGGCCCCGGCATGTACGGGCGGGGTTACCTGCTCATCGTGCTGGCCGAGGTGGTGCTGCTCTTCGGCGGACTGCGGGTGCTGGCCGCGCTCGGCGCCCCCGAGCAGGCCAACGTGGCCTGGGTGGCATTCGTGGTGGGGGTGCACTTCGTCGCGCTCGCGCCGGTGTGGAAGGACTGGACGATCGCCGTGCCGGGCGCGGTGCTGGCCCTGCTCGGCGTGGCCGGGTTCGCGCTGGCCGGCACGTCCGCGCTGGCCTGGGTGCCGATCGTGAGCGGGGTGGCGTCGGGGGTGGTGCTGCTGGCGGCGTCGCTCACGACCGGCTGGCGCACGATGGCGGGGCTCAGCGCAGCCCGCGCTTGACGGCCGTGAGCCGCCGGGGGTGGTCGGTCATGATGCCGTCCACCCCGTACGACACCAGTTTGCGCAGCACGGCCGGCTTGTCGGCGGTCCAGGTGTAGACCCGCATGCCCCGGTCGTGCACCTTCTTGACGTAGCGGGCGGTGAGGCTTTTATGGGCCAGCGTGAGCCCGTCGGCGTAGCGGGACAGCTCGCTCAGCCGGGCCGCGTTCGGCTTGCCGAGCAGCGCGATCGGCAGTCCGGGCACCATGGCGTGCAGGAACCGCATCGACTGCCAGCCGAACGCCTGCACGGTGAGGAACCCGTCGCCCCACAGCTCGCGCGACCCCTGCAGTTCGGCGGCCACCCTGCGGTCGATGTCGGGGCTGTCCGGCGGGTGCTTGATCTCCAGCAGCAGCCGGGCGCCGGTGCCGCGGACCGCGCGCAGGGCCTCGGCGAGGGTGGGCACGCCCTCGCCGCGGTAGCGGGGGGAGAACCAGGAGCCGGCGTCGAGCCGCTGGATCTCGGCGAGCGTGAAGTCCGAGACCCGCCACGGCGCCCGGCGGGGGAAGACCTTCTCGACGTTCGTGGTCCGCTCCAGTGTCTCGTCGTGCATGAGCACGAGCTTGTGGTCCTTGGTCTGCTGGACGTCGAACTCGCACACGTCCGCCCCCTGCGTCCTGGCCCGGGCGCAGGCGGCGATGGTGTTCTCAGGGGCGTGCGCGGAGCCGCCCCGGTGGGCGATGGTGTCCACCTGGGGCGGCGCCGCGTGCGCCGCGGTGCCCGGCACCACGGCCAGGGCCGCGATGGCGAGGACGCCGAGAAAGCGGTACATGGTCCCTCCCCCCGTGTCGCGGCGCTGGCCGGCACACGTGCTGTTGTGCCAGAGAAGTGCCCGCTAATGAGGGGTAATGACCGTTTTCTTCAGGCGTGTCGCGGAGATCCGTACGAACTTTTTGACCTCAGAAGACGCGTCCCGGACCGGCCGCCGCCGGCCCGGGGCCCGTGCGGTCAGTACCGCAGCTTGCGCAGGTAGCGGTAGCCCACCTCCGCGGTCTGCCGCGGCGTCACGTCCGGGGTGTCGTTCTCCACGATGTACTCCTCCACCCGGTGCGCGCGGAACACCCGGCGGAAGTCGATCGTCCCCGTGCCCAGGTCGGCCATGTCGCCGTCGAGGTGCCGGTCCTTGACGTGGTACTGCAGCACGCGCTGCGGCGCCCGGCGGATCACGTCGATCGCGAACTTCACCGGGTCGCTCGCGCCGCGCCCGACGCCGCCGGTGACCGCCCAGTAGATGTCGATCTCCAGGTGCACCAGGCGGGGATCCAGCTCGGAGGTGAGCACGTCCCACGGGGTGACCCCGCCCCCGAGGTCGGTGGTGAACTCGTGGGCGTGGTTGTGGTAGCCGTAGCGCAGGCCGGCCGAGCGGGCCGCGCGCGCCTCGACGTTCATCCGCTCGGCCCAGCCCTTCCACTCGTCCAGGCTGTTCGACGCGAGGTAGGGCACCACCATGTACTTCTGGCCGAGCGCCAGCGCGTTCTCGATCTTCGTGTCGAGCGCGGCGTCGTCGGCGCTGATGCCGTCGTGGCTGGACGTGGCCCGCACGCCCAGCCCGTCGAGGAAGCGCCGCAGCTGCCTGGCGGTGCGGCCGAAGTAGCCGAGCGCCAGCTCCACCTTCGGGTACCCGGCCCGCGCCACGTACCTGAGCGTGGCGTCGTAGTCCTGGGCCAGGTCGTCGCGGAGCGTGTAGAGCTGGATGCTGATCTTGCCGGGCGGCACCTTCTCGCCGCGCGGGTGGTGCTGGTGGTGCGGATTCGTCACCGCCGCGGCGGCGGGCGAGCCGGCGGCGACCGCCGCCGCGCCGAGCCCGAGACCCGCGGCGAGCAGGGAGCGCCTGCTGGGGCCGTAGCCGTAACACATGGTGGTTCTCCTATCGCGTCGGCTGGAGCACGACCTGGGTGCTGCTGGTCAGCGGCGGCAGTCCGCCGGTGCCGGGGTCGGTGTAGGTGGCCACAAAGACGCCGGTGAGGTTGTCCGTCTCCGGGTCGTGCCCGCTCGGCTCGGTGGTCTGGATCGACCCCGTGCAGCCGCGGGCCGTGGTCTGCGGGTGGCCGTGGTCGTCGTGGCCGAGGATGTAGTCCACGGTGACGGCGGCGCAGTCCACCGGCTGGTCGTCGGTGACCCGCACCTCGAACTCGACGACGTCGCCGAAGCTGAACTGATCGCCGTCCGCCGGCCTGACCAGCTCGACGACCGGCGCCGCGTTGCCCACCACGACCCGTACGGACGTCGCGGCCGACCGCCCGCGCGGGTCGGTGACCTTGAGCGTGGCGTTGTAGAGGCCGTTCTGCCGGTAGGTGTAGGACGCCGACGGGCTGCGCGAGTCCACCCGGCCGTCCGCGTCGAAGTCCCAGGCGTAGCTGAGCCGGTCACCGTCGGGGTCGCTGGTGCCCGTGCTGGTGAAGGCGACCGTCAGCGGAGCCAGCCCGCTCGTCACGGACGCCGCGGCGACCGGAATCGGCGAGTGGTTGCCGGTGCGGCCGATGTAGTCGATGCGGGCGAGCTGCGCGTCGGGGTTCTCGCTGAAGTAGCCGTCGCCGTACTCCAGCACGTACAGCGCGCCGTCCGGGCCGAACTCCATGTCCATCGGGTTGTCGAAGACGATCGACGGCAGCACGCTCTCGATGCGGCCGTCCCGGTGCATGGCCTTGACGTAGTCGCGGGTCCACTCGTAGAGCAGCGGCACGCCGTCGTAGTAACGCGGCCAGGCCACCGAGTCGCGGCCGCGGGTGTCGGCCTTGCCGATGTCGTACGCCGGCCCGCCCATCGGCCCGATCCCGCCGGTGCCCAGCTCGGGGAACTCCGCCGAAGGCCCGTACGAGTACCAGACGTCGGGCTGGGTGACCGGCGGCAGCTTGCGCAGCCCGGTGTTGCGCGGCGACTCGTTGACCGGCGCCGCGCAGTCGAACGTCGCCCCCGAGGCGCCGGTGGCGAAGTCGTAGTCCACGTACGGCAGCCGCGCCGTCGCGCAGTACGGCCAGCCGTAGTTGCCCGCCTTGCGGACGACCGTCCACTTGCCGGTGCCGGCCGGGCCCCTGCTCGGGTTGGCCTGCTGCTGGTCGGGCGAGTAGTCGCCGACGTACAGCTCCCCCGTCCTGCGGTTCAGCTCGATCCTGAACGGGTTGCGCAACCCCATGGCGTAGATCTCCGGCCTGGTGCCCTTGGTGCCGGGCCGGAACAGGTTGCCCCGGGGGATGGAGTAGCCGCCGCCGCTGTCGCGCGGTTTGATGCGCAGGATCTTGCCGCGCAGGTCGTTGGTGTTGCCCGAGCTGCGCTGGGCGTCGAACGCGGGGTTGCGGTCCGGCCGCTCGTCGATCGGGGTGAAGCCGTCGGAGGAGAACGGGTTGGTGTCGTCGCCGGTGGACAGGTAGAGGTTGCCCGCGGCGTCGAAGACGATGTCGCCGCCGACGTGGCAGCAGATGCCGCGGTCCACCGGCACGTCCATGATGCGCTGCTCGGTGCGCAGGTCGATGGTGGCGCCGGTGAAGCGGAAGCGCGACAGCCTGATCAGGCCCTCGAACGGGGCGAAGTCGGCGGGGGTGCCGGTGATCGGGGCGTCCCCCTCGTTGACGCCGGGGGTGGCCGGGTCGTCGACGGGGGTGTCGAGCGGGGGCGAGTAGTAGAGGTAGACCCAGTCGTCCTTCTTGGAGCCCTTGCCGAAGCCCGGGCTGAGCGCGATGCTCTGCAGCCCCTCCTCGTCGTGCTGGTAGACGTCGAGCGTGGCGGCGAGCGTGTTCAGCCCGGTCTTCGGGTCGTGTAACCAGACCTCGCCGCGCCTCGTGGTGTGCAGGACCCGGTTGTCCGGTAAGACCGCCAGGTCCATGGGCTCACCCGGGTGGTCGTTGAGCGTCACCTTCTGGAACTGGTCGTCTGGCGGCGCGCTGGTCGTGGGGGCCGCCACGCCGGCGTGTGCGACGGCCTGCACGCAGGCCGGCATGATGATCGCCGCGGCGCTCATGGCCGCGATCATGGTTCTCGCTCTCACGCCTCTCTCCTTCGGTCTACTCGGGTGGATAAGAGAGGGCAAATTAACGTGAATGTAACCCGAGTTACGCCGATCGAGGAGGGCCTAATTCACGCCGGCCCGCGTATCTCCCGCCCCCGATCGCACTAAGTGCGAAAGGCGACAACAAAAAGATCGCCACCTGCCGGGGCAGGAGGCGATCGGGATTTTCTATGACGTCAGTTCTTCTGTTCCTCCATGGTGACGGTCACCGTGGACTCCTCGCCGCCGCGCTGATAGGTGATCGCCACCTGCTGGCCGACCTTGTAGCCGCGAACCTGGCCGACCACCGTGTCACCGCTCGCCACCTGGGTGTTGCCGATCTTGGTGATGAGGTCGCCCTCCTTGAGCCCCGCCTTCTCCGCCGGGCTGCCCTTCGTCACCTGCCGGATGAGCGCGCCCGGCACGTCGCCGGTCGCGTTGGTGACGCTCACGCCCAGGTAGACGTGGGTCACCTTGCCGTCCTTGATGAGCTGCTCCGAGACGTGCTTGGCGGTGTTCACCGGGATCGCGAAGCCGAGGTTGACGCCGTCGGAGGCCACCGCGCTGTTGATGCCGACCAGCTCACCGGCCGCGTTGACCAGCGCGCCGCCGGAGTTGCCGGGGTTGATGGCGGCGTCCGTCTGGATCATGCCGCCGAGCGTGGTGATGTCCTCGGGCTGCGACCGCCCGCCCCAGCCCGGCGGGAGCTGCTGGTCCTGCGGGCCGTTGCCGGCCGTCACCGTACGGTCGAGCGCGCTGACGATGCCGGAGGTCACCGTGCCGTCCAGGCCCAGCGGGCTGCCTATGGCCAGCACGTCGTCGCCCACCTTGAGCTGGTCGCTGTCGCCGAGCGCCACCGCGGCCAGCCCCGACACGTCCTGGGCCCTGATGACGGCGAGATCGGTGGCCGGGTCCGTGCCGACGACGGTGGCCTTGGCCATCTTGCCGTCGTTGAACTTCACGGTCAGCCCGCTGTCCTGCCCCGACACCACGTGGTTGTTGGTGAGGATCAGGCCGTCCGCCGACAGCACCACGCCGGAGCCCTCCGACGTGCTGCCCTGGATCATCACCACCGACGGCTGCACCTTCTCCGCCACCTGCGCCACCGTGTACTGGTCGGCGGCGGTGCGGAAGACGGGGCTCGGCTGGCTCGGGGTGGCGGTCGCCACGGGCGTGCTGCCCCCTGCCAGGTACGCGCCCACGGCCCCGCCGCCCAGCGCGGCAGCTCCGAGCGCCGCGACGGCCGCCAGCGCCAGCCCCGCGATCGCCTTGCGGGTCAGCGTGAACGCCTGCTTCGCGGCGGGCCGCGGGGGCGGCGGCATCGACGGGATCGGCCGGGTGAACCCTCCGGCGGACGGTGGTGTGGCACCGAACTGGCTCCAGCCACCGGTGCGAGGCTCCCTCGGCTCGTTCGCGCTCATGTCATCTCCTAGAGTCCCGATGACACAAGCGTGATCGAAGGCGCGTAAACACCGGCTAAGCGGTACGCCGCCCGCGCCGGAACCCCCTGATGGCCGCCTTATCACCGCTGGCCGCGGCCTCGTCCGCCGCTGGAGATCAGCCGGAAATTCCCGGCGTGACGAGCCCCGTCTCGTAGGCGACGATCACCGCCTGCACCCGGTCGCGCAGCCCCAGCTTGGTCAGCACGTTGCTGACGTGCGTCTTCACCGTGTGCTCGCTGACCACCAGCGCCGCGGCGATCTCCGCGTTGGACAGCCCGCGGGCGATCAGCCGCAGCGTCTCCTGCTCGCGGGCGGTCAGCACCGACAGCCTGTCGGCAGGTGGCCGGGGCGCCGCCCGCGACGTGAACTCGGCGATCAGCTTCGTGGTGATCGAGGGGGCCAGCAGCGACTCGCCGGCCGCGACCACGCGTACGGCGTGCACCAGGTCGTCGCGGCGCACGTCCTTGAGCAGGAAGCCGCTCGCCCCGGCCCGCAGCGCGTCGTAGACGTAGTCGTCGAGGTCGAACGTGGTCAGCATGAGCACCCGGCACGCTCCCTCCGCGCAGACCACGCGGGCCGCCTCGATGCCGTCCATGACGGGCATGCGGATGTCGAGCAGCAGCACGTCGGGGGCGTGCTCACGGACCGCGGCGATCGCCTGCTCGCCGTCGCCCGCCTCGGCCACCACCTCGATGTCCGGCTGGGCGTCGAGGATCATGCCGAACCCGGCGCGTACCAGCTCCTGGTCGTCCGCCACGACGACGCGGACGGTCACGACGCCGCCAGCGGCAGCCGGACCAGCACCTGGAAGCCGGGGCCGTCCTCGCGCGGGCCCGCCACGGCGCTGCCGCCGCACGCGGCGGCGCGCTCGCGGATGCCGATCAGGCCGTTGCCGCCCGAAGGCAGCACGGGCTCCCTGCCGTGCCCGTCGTCGGTGATGTCGATCATGAGTGCGTCTTCCTGCCAGGTCAGCGCGAGGCCGGCGCTGGTGGCGCCGGCGTGCTTGACGATGTTGGTGAGGGCTTCCTGGACGATCCGGTACGCGGCCACCTCCGCGTCCGGCGACAGCGGCCGCGGGTCGCCCGCGTTGGAGCAGTCCACCCGCAGCCCGGCCGCCCTGAGCTGGTCGGCCAGGGCGGGCAGCGCCGCGATCGTGGGCTGGGGGCCGCGCGGGCCCGCCTCCTCCTTCAGCACGTTCAGCAGCCGGCGCAGCTGCTCCATCGCGTCGCGGCCGGCCGCGGCGATCGCGTCGAACGCGGCCACCGCCCTGGCCGGCTGCGTCGCGACCGCCACCGGCCCCGCCTCGGCCTGCACCACCATGACGCTGACCGCGTGGGCGAGGATGTCGTGCATGTCGCGGGCGATCCTGGCCCGTTCCCGTTCGGCGGCCCGCCCGGCCTCGGCCTCCCTTTCCCTGGCCAGCTGGGCGGCGCGCTCCTCCAGGGCGGCGGCGTGCGCGCGGGAGGAGGCGGCGGCCCGGCCGATCGCGTACGCGGCGACGAACTGCACAATGCCCCGCAGCGCCGTCTCCGACGATCCGACGACGAGCAGGCCGCCGCCGAGCGTGACGGCCAGGACCGTCCAGCGGACCCAGCGGGTGCCGGTCAGCGCGACGGTGTAGAGGGCCACCAGGCTGCCGTACCACATGGGCTGGTCGGCGACCTCGTCCGCCAGGTCGTACAGGCCGCTCGGGATGAGCGAGCAGAGCAGGGCGGTCACCGGCGCGCGGCGCCGCCACACCAGCGGCACGGCGGAGGCGATCACGACCGCGTACCCCCACCAGTCCCATGCCCCGCCCGCCGGGTTGTCTCTGGACACCAGCGGCCACAGCTGCAACACCAGCACCAGCGCCGCGAGCCCGCCGTCCACCAGCATCGGCGGCAGCGCCGCCGCGCGGCGGCGCATCTCGGTGAGGTGCGGGAAGTCGGGCCGGAAGTCGGGCCGGTTGTCGGGCCGGTTGTCGGGCATGGCACTCATCCTGCCCGCCCGCGTCATGCCGCGGCAGGGGCCGTGACGGGGCGGCGGACGAGCGGGAAGAGCGCGACGAGCATGAAGAGCGCGGAGACCGGGATCAGGTCCTTGCTGACGATCGGCAGGGCCAGGTAGACCACGACCGGCGCGAGCGTCCACGCGGGCAGGACACGCAGCACCGCGAGCCTGATCATCAGGACGAGCTGCGCCACGTAGAACAGGTAAGGAAGGCCGTCGTAGACCAGGAACGACACGCCCGGCACGCTCGTGACCTGCTGGAACAGCGCGCTCATGCCCTCCTGGTCGGCGGCGGCGAACCCGACCGCGACGTCGATGCCGAACTGGACGAGCAGCGCCGCCACCCCGGCGATCCCGGCCGCCGCGCTCGCCGTTGCCGGCGCGTCACGCCCGGCCAGCTCGCGGAACCACAAGAAGAGCCAGGCGAACAGGACGAGCGCCGCCATGAAGGCCAGGTGCCCGGCGGTCCAGGCGAACCCTGGGCCCCGGCTGCCGTCCAGGCCGTCGACGATGCGGATGGCGCCGTAGGCGCAGGCGAAGAGAGGCGCGGCGATCAGCGCGAATCGGGGAGTCATAAGGCGATGGTGCGGCCGGCGGGGGCCGCCGGACATCGCCGACGGGAGTGATCCGGCGCCTCACTCTTGCGAATGAGCTGGCGGGATTCCGCGGCTCACGCCGCGAATGAGCGGCCTTCGCAGAGGGCTCACCGCCACAAACGGTGCCGGCGACGAGACGGCGGCTCGCTCCTGCGGATGAGGTGCGGCCGTTGGAGAGCCGAGATGTGAGGGCCCGATACCCTCACATCTCCTGGCTGACCGTGCTCAGCGGCGGCGGCGCCGGCGCCGGCGCGCCCGCCCGTAGGTGTCGCCCCCGCTGCCCGGAGTGGGCTCCGGTCCTGAGGCGGGCAGCCGGAAGACTCTGAATCCGAGATATCGCTGTATGGCCATTGGTGTCCCCCTCGTAGAAGCCGTGGGGTTCGGCGCACCGGACGGCTGCGCGCCCGGCCGTGCCGGACTGCCACCCCCCATACCCGCGATGTCTCCTGAGAACCCTCCTGACCTGCGAAATCCGGCTACTTGGCGGACAGGATCCGGCGCTTGAACTTGGGATGCTCGGTCTCCCAGTAGCGCCAGCCCTCGACGCGGGCGGGCACGTTCGCCAGGCCCGCGGCCACCTTGCGGCGGTCGCAGGTGCCGAGGACGGACCAGGCCGACCAACCGATGCGGTAACCGAAAACGCGGTACCACATGTTTCCGTATTTGCCCGGCGTGATTTCCCTGGTGTATTCGTGCCCGGTGAAGACCATGTGCCGCTCTTCGAGGTGCGGCAGGCCGAGCCGGCGCAGGGCCTCCACCACCGACTTGGTGTCGGTGACGTCGTCCACCGTCCGCGCCCTGGTCTTCTCCAGCGACTTCGACTTCTCGTTCTCGGCTTCGAGGAAGGCGAGCACCTCGTGCTCCCGCGTGACCGACACCGTCATCGAGCCACCGGGGCCGTCGATGTAGCGGGTGCGGGGCAGGAAGAAGTTGCGCGGCGAGAGCTTGTGAATCCGCCAGAACGTGTGCGGCCTGCAGTTACGCCCGCCGTCCTCGTCCTTCCTGCCGGTGTGGAAGCCCCTGTCGCTGTGGATGCCCTTGAGTTTGCGCAGGTGTCGGTCGTCGCGGTCGTCCGCGCTCGCCGGCGGTGCCATGGTGACCGCCAGCGCCACCGTGAGCAGCCCGTGCACCGCCGGCCTCGCCATTTTTCTCATTGGGGTGAGCATTTACCGTTCCTTTCGGAATACGACCCATGGTCGCCAGACCGGTACGATGCTTACAGTTGCCGCGAGCCGAGTGACAACGCCACGCCGCAGGTCAATATCCCGCACCAGGGAAAGAATCCCTGAAAATGCGTTCGCCGCTCATGGCCATTTCGTAAAGAAAAAGCAGTGTCCCCGCCTATGGGCACCTCTATGCACTCAGCGTGACGTGTCGGATTCATCCGGTGATGTCGTCATATCCATTTGGGCAGGCATTGAGGACAATCGACCACACCCTACGTACCTCCCTACGGCAGTTACCGGGTTTCGGGAGGTACGTAATGCACCGCAGAGTCGCCCTGCTCCCCGCCGTCGCGCTCGCCCTCGCGGGCGCCCTGGCCCCCGTGGGCACCGCGAGCGCCGGCGCCGCCGGCGGGCCGGACTTCAGGCGGCCCGCCGGGTGGACGGCGACGGATTCCTGGCGCGAGCGCAGGACCGTCTCGCAGTACTGGAGCACCAACCGCATGCTCGCGGCCCAGCCGCTGAACACCCCCGCCCCGCGGCGCAACCAGTGGCGCGGCCCGTCCCGGGGCAACCCCTGGTCCACCCAGGGCACCCGCGCCGCGGGCAGCCGCGGCTCGTCCTGGTACGAACGCGGCGACCAGGGCACCGGCACCCGGGGAACCGGCGGGCAGGGGACGGGCGGGCAGGGCACCGGTGGCCAGGGAACAGGTGGCCAGGGCAACGGTGATCAAGGGAACGGCAACGGCAACCAGCAGCGGACCGCCCTCAACAACAGCCCCGGCCTGCGCTGGACCGACGGCGGCGCCGTCGTCCGCACCACCGGCCGGGTCTTCTTCACCACCGCCGACGGCCGCAACTCCTCCTGCTCCGGCTCGGCCGTGACCAGCGCGAACGAGAGCGTCGTCATCACCGCGGGCCACTGCGTCAAGCTGAACGGCGCCGCGCACCGCAACTGGGTGTTCGTGCCCGCGTTCGACAACGGCCGGCGGCCGTTCGGCACGTGGGTGGGCACCAGGATGTTCACCACCCCGCAGTGGAACGCCCGCGAGGACATCAACTTCGACGTGGCCGCCGTCGTGGTGGCGCCGCTCGACGGGCGCACGCTGACGGACGTCGTCGGCGGGCAGGGCGTGGCCTTCAACCAGGCCAGGCAGCAGCAGATGTTCGCCTTCGGGTATCCGGCGGCGGAGCCGTTCGACGGGTCGCGGCTGATCTACTGCAGCGGGCGCGCGTTCAACGACACGGTCATGACGCAGGACCAGGGACTGCGGTGCAACATGACCGGCGGCTCCAGCGGCGGGCCCTGGTTCCAGAGCTTCGACGCGGCCACCGGGCTCGGCTCGCTGAACTCGGTGAACAGTTTCACCTATAACTTCGCGCCCGGCTTCATGTTCGGCCCGTTCTTCGGCGACGAGGCGATGGCCGTCTACCGCGCCGCGCAGAACGCCGACGCGGTCTGACCGCCGCCCGGCGGGCCGGAGTGGCGGCGCAGCCTGACCGGCGGCCGGCGGGCCCCGCGCCCACCACTGGCCGGCCGCCCATCACGCCTCCGCCGCCCCACGGGTCATGAAAAATCAGGGCATTGACGAAAATTCCTTACATGGTACTCATAGATCGAGTCGGAAACCTTCAACCCCTCGCAGAGACCGTCCACAAGCGCACCCAAGGAGGACGCGCATGGCGCGAAGCAAGGCCACCGACCCGCCCGCCGACTTACTCGGCCCCGTCCAAGGAGAGGTCTCCTGGTTCTGCTGCGGCACCGCATGGGGCCCGTGCAGCAGCACCGGTAAGGGAGCCTGCGGCACCTGCAACTCCGGCAGTCTCCAGCACGCCTGGCCCAACGCATCCGACGCGTGCTGGTCCATCACCCGTCCCGACCGCTGCGGTGTCAGCCTGTCGCGCAGAACGTGCGGCTTCCGGCACCGCATCACCTCGCTGTGCGGCGGCGGCAGCGTCGTCACCGCGATCGCCGACTGCGGCCCGCAGACCGACCTGTTCTGCGGCGAGCGCAGCTGCTGCGGCGCGACCTGCGCCAACAACCGCCTGATCGACCTCACGCCCGCCGCCTACAGCCAGATCGCCAGCCTCTCATCCGGCCTGCGGCCGGCCGAGATCTCGACGCCCTGAGGGACGGTGATCACAGTGCCAAGCAGAAGAGACGTGCTGAGGTCGGCCGTGCTCGGCGGCGGCGCGAGCGTGGTCGCGGCGACCGCGATGGGCTCACTCGGCCCCGAGGCGGCCTTCGCCGCCAACGCAGCCACCACGGCCACCGCCCAGAAGGTCGAGCCGGGAGCACCGGACCCGGACTTCGCCGAGGGACGGATCCGCTCGATCAAGGACAACACCCTGCTCGTCCTGGGCTCCAACATGGTGCTCCACACGATCAGGGTGGTGGACGGCACCAGCCTGTGGAAGCTCGGCCCCGTCGGGTTCGACCAGGCCAAGCCGGGCGACGGCCTGTACGCCAGAGGCGTGCGGATGCCGGACGGCATGCTGGCCGCCGAGTCGGTGTGGCTGAACATCGTCAACATCAAGGGCCACATCACCAACATCAAGGGCCAGACCTTCCACCTCGACCACAACGGGCACGAAGTGCTGTGCCACGTGGTCGCCGGCACGACGGTCGCCATCCACTCCCAGTCGCCGCCGACCACGGACCTGTCGATGCTGAAGGTCAGCCAGCACGTGCAGGTCCTGGGCGCCTGGCGGCCCGACACCAACGAAGTGGACATCGCCACGGTCTTCTCCCCGCACTAGGAGGCAGCTCGTGAACGGGATCGCCGCGTCGCAGCCGTACGTCATCGCCTCGTTCCTCGTCTGGGCAGGTCTGCTGAAGCTGTTCAGCCGGCGGATGCGGGCACAGGCCGGGCGCACCGCGCTGGCCAGGCTCACCGGTGCGGCGCGCGCGGTCCCCGCGCTGCGCCTGGCCGGGGTGGCCGAGCTGGCGGTGGCGGCCGGGCTGCTGGTGCCGTCCGCGCACCCGTGGAACGCGGGGGCGGCGGCGCTGCTCACGGCCGGTTTCCTCGCCTATCTCTGGTACGCGCACGTCGCCGCGCCTACCGCGTCCTGCGGCTGTCTCGGCACCCACTCCCAGCCGGTGGACGTGCGCTCGTTCGCCCGCGCGGGACTCCTGCTGGTCGGCGCCCTGCTTGCGCTGGCCGGACCGGCGGGCACGGTCTCCGCTCCGGTCGTCGCCGTGGTCGTCACCCTGGAGGTGGCGGCACTGCTGGCGCTCTCCTCGGAGCTCGACGGCCACTGGCTCACGCCGCTGCGCCGCCGCCTGGTACGCCCGGTCGCCGCGCCCCCGCAGGACGGGGTGCCGCTGGAGGCGTCCCTGCACCTGCTGCGCCGCAGCCCCGCGTACTGCTCGGCGTCCGCCCAGCTCACCTCGGACGTCCAGGAGACGTGGGACGAGGACGGCGTGCGCTTCGTCGTCTACGGCGCCCATGGCCGCACGGCCGTCTTCGCGGTCCCGCTGACCGGCGACGACCCCGGCCAGGTCAAGGTCGCGCTGGTGGACTGAGGGCGGCGCGTACGCCGGTCAGGCAGCGCTCGACGGCCGGGCGCGGCTCGAAGGCGTACGTGCCGTCCCCGAACAGCTCGAACGTCAGGTGCCCCGTGTACCCGCGCCGCCCCAGCGACTCGACGTACGAGGCCAGCGGCAAGGAGCCGTCGCCCCAGGCGAGGTGCCCGGCCGGCCGGCCGTCGATGAGGTGCACGTGCCTGACCCGGTCGCCGAGCGCGTCGAAGTAGTCGTCCACCGAATCCCCCGCCACGGCCATGGCCACGGTGTCGAGCACGGCGCCCAGGTTCGGCGCGCCGACCTCGTCGATCATCGCGGCCAGCGCCCTGGAGTCGTTGACCAGGTTCGACTCGACGCGTTGCAGCGCCTCCAGCACGCAGGTGACGCCCAGCGTGGCGGCGTACGCGGTGATCTCGCCGACGGCGTCGACCGAGCGCCGGCGGGCGGCCTCGACCGGCTCGTCCTCGAAGCCGCGCCCGGGGGTGAGCAGCAGCATGCCGGCGCCCAGCTCGGCGCAGAGCTCGGCGGCCCGGCGGAAGAGTGCCACGCTGCGCGCCCGCAGCCAGGTGACCGGCGAGGCCAGGTTGACCGGGTACATCACCTGCTCGGGCGTCAGGCACCGGATGGCCAGCCCGCGCGTCTCGGCCCGCCGCCGGATCGCGCGGGCCTCGGCGTCACCGATCTGCGGCACGTGCAGGTGCGGCGCGATGCCCCACAGCTCCAGGTGCTCGCGGCCCAGCTCGGCGGCGTCGTCGAGAAAGCGGTCGAACGGCAGGTGCTGGTAGGCGAAGTTCGAGCCGGTGAACTGCGTCAGGGAGAGCGTCATGAGCGAGTCCTTCATTTGCCGACGCCGTCGGCGAGTCCTTTGATGATGTAGCGCTGGCCGAGGAAGAACAGCAGCACCACGGGGAGCGCGGCGATCACCATCCCGGCGAAGACGACCGGATATTCGGTGCCGTGCTTGCTCATCAGGCTGGTGAGCCCGACCGGCAGCGTCTGCACGCCTGAGCCGCTGGTGAAGATCATCGCGAACAGGTACTCGTTCCAGGTGAACAGGATGTGCAGCAGCACCGTGGAGGTGAGGATCGGCTTGCACATCGGCAGGATCACCCGCCAGAACGTCGTCCACTTGCTCGCGCCGTCCATCTCGGCCGCCTCGTCCACCGAGCGCGGCAGGTCGATCATGTACGCGCGCAGCAGGAAGGTCGTGAACGGGATGCGGAAGGCGGTGTAGAGGATCAGCAGCGCCCAGAACGTGTTGTAGAGCCCCAGCGCCTGGAACATCTTGACCAGCGGCACCAGCGCCACGGTCGGCGCCAGCATGAGCCCGCCCAGGATCGCCGCCGTCAGTCCCTTGTTGAGCGGCACGTTCACCCTGGTCAGCCCGTAGGCGGCCCACGCGCTGACGAACACGGTGGCGACGGTCGAGGTCAGCGTGACGAGCACGCTGGTGGTCAGATAGTCGCTGACGCCCCGGTTCCACGCCTTCCGGTAGTTGTCGAAGCTCCAGTCGAGGGGCAGCGCGAACGGGTCGCCGAACAGCTCGGCGTTGGTCTTGAAGCCGTTCAGCGTCATCCACAGCAGCGGATAAACCACGACCACCGCGAGTGCCAGCAGGAACGCCCACATGAAGACCCGGGCGATCACTCCGAGGAAGCTGAGCCGCGTCACCATTCCACCCTTCTCCTGCGGGTGACCCACATCTGCGCCACCGCGATGGCCAGCGTGATCACGAACAGGACGGTCGCGATGGCGGCGGCGTAACCGAAGTTGTTGCGGACGAAGCCGCTGCGGTAGAGCCAGGTCCCGAGCACCTGCGTCGAGTTGTTCGGCCCGCCCGCCGTCATCACCATGACCTCGTTGAACACCTGGAACGCGCCCGAGATCGTGACGATCGTCATGAGCCCGGTCATCTCCCGCACGAGCGGCACCGTCACGCTGAAGAAGCGCCGTACCGCGCCCACGCCGTCGAGCGCGGCGGCTCCGTAGATCTCCGACGGGATGCGCTGGATCGCCACCGCGAACAGCAGCGTCGAGTAGCCGAAGCCCTGCCACTGGCTCATCGCGATGATCGCCGACATGGCGGTGCTCTCCTGGCCGAGCCACGCCTGGGCGAGGTGGCCGAGGCCGGCGGCGCGCAGCGCGTGGTTGAGCGGGCCCAGGTTGGGCTCGTACAGGAAGTAGAACAGCAGGCCCGCGACGGTCAGCGAGATCGCCGACGGGATGAAGTAGATCGCCCGCAGCGCGCGCTGCCAGCGCCGGCTCCGCACGCTCTCGATGACGGCGGCCAGCAGCAGCGCGCCGAACACCTGGAACGCGATGGAGATCACCGCGTAGAGCGCGTTGTTGCCGAGCGAGGACCAGAACACCGGGTCCTCGGCGAGCTTGGTGTAGTTGGCGAGACCGACGTACTCCTGCTCGCCGCTGTAGATGTCCCACTTGAGCGTGCTGAACTCGAGGTTCTGCACCAGCGGCAGGTAGACGAACACCGCGACCAGGACGAGCGCGGGCACGATCCACGCGAGCCCGAGCGTCCTGCGCAGGACGCCGGCGCGTGCGGGCGGCTGCATGAACGGCTCCCTACCTGGCCTCGGCCGAGGCCTGGCGGACGCTTTCGAGCACCTTCTCGGCGGTCGTGCCACCGCTGATCATCGCCTCGCCGCCGGCCAGCCAGGCGTCGGCCACCTCGGGCACGGTCACGGTGTCGAGCCAGATGGCCAGCTTGGGCGCCTTGTTGACGAGCCGCATGCCCTCGTAGACGGCCTTGCTGGAGGTCTCGGGCGTGACGGCGCCGACGACCGTGCTGGGCTGCCCGTACGGGGGCGCCGACAGGGTCTTGGCGTTCTCCGCGTTCGTCACGAACTTCATGAAGTCCACGGCCAGCGCGACCCGCGGTGACCTGGCGTTGATCAGGTAGCCCTCGGGCGAGCCTTCGAGCACGTCGGGGTCACCGGCGGCGTTCCGCGGGACGGGGAGCTGGAAGATGCCGAAGTCGTCCGGCTTGACCTTGGCCGACGTGGCGTTGTCGAACTCCAGGATCTCCTGGTAGTACATCGCGGCCTTGCCGTTGGCGAACGCCTCCTGGGCGGAGCTGTAGAGCACGCCGTTGGTGGCGTCGCGGGTGTCGGTGCACTGGTCGACCAGGGTCTTGAACTGGTTGAGCGCGGTGACGTAGCCGGGGTGGTCGAGCTTGGCGGTGGCGGGGTCGAAGTCGGCCTGGAGGGTGGCGTCCGGCACGTTGTACGCGAACAGCTGCTGCAGGTAGTGCAGGGCGGGCCAGCCGTCCTTGTTGCCGAAGGCGATGGGCTCGTACCCGGCCTTGCGCAGCGGGCCGCAGGCGGCCAGCAGGTCCTCGAACGTGGCGGGCACCTTGACGCCGGCCTTCTCGAAGGCGGCCTTGCTGTAGCCCATGAACTTGCCGTTGCCGTACAGCGGGATGCCGTAGTTCTTGCCGTCGCGGGCGAAGGCGGCCAGCGAGCCGGGGCTGAACGTCTTGCCCCACTCCGTGTCCGGACCGATGACCTTGGTCAGGTCGGCGGCCCGGCCCCCGCGGATGTAGTTGTCCGCCCAGTTGCCGGTCCAGGTGAAGTAGATGTCCGGCAGCGCGTCGGAGGCGGTGAGGGTCTTGAGCTTGTCCTTGACGCTCTGGTCGGTCTCCTGGATCAGCTCGACCTTCACCTCGGGGTGCTGCTTGCTGTAGGCGGCGGCGAGGTTCTCGAAGTAGGGGCCCGTGGGCTCGCCGGCGAACTTGGTGAGGACGCTCAGCGTGCCGGAGAACTCCGGCGTGGCGGCCGGGTCGGCCGCCGGTGCCTGCTCGGCGCCGCCGCCTCCTGAACAGGCGGCCAGCGTGAGGGTCCCGATGAGTGCCGCGAGCGTCGGCAGGGCGCGAGGGCGCATGGGCTTCCTTTCTCTGCCAGGAGCCTTGGTGTTGGCCGACCTTACAGCTCACCTGATACCGGTACCAGACCTGAGCGCCAAGATCTTTTCTTCGTTGCGCCGGCGTGACCTCTCAAAGCCGTAGAAACAGCAGATCAAGGCCGCTTGCGGAGAAGCCCGTGTTGACGCCGGGCCGGACGCTGTGCCAACGTGACTGCCGCGTGATACCGGTATCAGACGGGCACGCCATCCCCAGGAAAGGATCTGCAATGCTCGGTTTCAACGAGCCGGAATTCGTCTCCCAGGTGGCCAGCGCGGTGGCCCTGCGTCCGCGCGTCGAGGAGCTGGTCGACCGGCTCGTGGACGAGGGCTTCGACACGCTGCTGCTCGTCGGGGCCGGCGGGACGTACGCGCTGACCTGGCCGTACGAACACCTCGCCCGCCGCCTGTCCACCCTCGACGTGCGCTCGGCCATCGCCGCGGAGCTCGTCGTCTCCGGCGACGCCCGCCTGGGCGAACGCACGGTCGCCGTCTTCACCTCGGTCTCCGGCACCACCGACGACAGCATCCGCGCCATCGAGCACTGCAAGGAGAAGGGCGCCTACACGATCGCCTTCACCGGCTACCCGGACTCGCCCATCGCCACCAAGGTCGACGCCGCGCTCGTCTCCGAGCCCAAGACCTGGCCCTTCGACATGCAGCTCCTGCTCTTCATGACCCGGCTGCTGGCGCGCAGGGGCGAGTTCGACGGGTACGAGACGTTCGCCGACGAGCTGGCCGGGCTGCCGCAGATCCTCGTCGAGGTGGCCAGGCAGGCCGAGCCGGTGGCCGCCGCGTTCGCCGACGCCCATAAGGACACCGACTACCACTTCCTCATCGGCGGCGGGAACCTGTGGGGCTTCACGTACCTCTACTCCATGTGCATCCTCGAGGAGATGCAGTGGCTGCGCACCACCCGCGTGCACAGCGCCGAGTTCTTCCACGGCTCTCTTGAGCTGCTCGAAGAGGACACCAGCGTGATCGTCTTCCAGGGCGAGGACGAGACGCGCCCGCTCACCGACCGGGCCGAGGCTTTCGCCAAGCGCGTCTCCAAGGACGTCACCGTCTTCGACACCCGCGACTACCCGCTCACCGGCATCAGCCCCGAGCACCGCCACCTGCTCGCGCCCGTCGTGCTCGACACCGTCATGGGCCGGGTCAGCAAGCACCTGGAGCGGGTCCGCGACCACTCGCTCGACCTGCGCCGCTACTACCGGGTCATGGACTACTGAGGCATGAGAGTGCTCGGTTTCGGCGACAACATCGTCGACCGGTTCGTCGACCGGGGCATCGACTACCCCGGTGGCAACAGCGTCAACGTCGCCGTCTACGCCCGCAGGCTCGGCGTCGCGTCGGCCTACCTCGGGGTCTTCGGCGACGACGAGCTGGGCGGGTTCCTGCGGTCGGCGATCGCCGCCGAAGGGGTGGCGGTCGATCGGTGCGTCGTACGGAGCGGCGAGAGCGGCGTCTCCCATCTGAAGGTGGACGACGGCGACCGGGTCTTCCTCGGCTGGAACGGCGGCGGCGTGACCGTACGCGAGCCGCTCACCCTCGACGACGACCTGCTCGGTTACGTCGGCGGCTTCGACCTCGTGCACTCCAGCGTCTACTCCCGCAGCGAGGAGGAGCTGCCCAAGCTCACCGGGCTCGGCCCGCTGGTGAGCTTCGACCTGTCCAGCGAGGACGAGCACCGCGACCCCGGCTACCTCGACCGCGTCTGCCCGCACGCCGACCTGGTGCTGCTGTCCTGCTCCCACCTCGACGAGGAGGCCACGGCCGCGCTGCTCGCCGAGGCCGTACGGCGCGGCGCCCGCCTCGCCCTGGGCACCAGGGGCGTGCACGGGGCGATCGCGAGCGACGGGCGGCGCATGCTGTCGGCGCCCGCCGACCTGGCGTCCGACATCGTGGACACCATGGGCTGCGGCGACGCCTTCGTCACCGGCTTCGCCGTGTCCCTGCTGCGCGACGGCTGGTCGGCCCAGGCGCCCGCCACCCCCGCCGCGATAGAGCGCGCACTGGTGGCGGGGGCGGCGGCGGCCCGAGCGCAGTGCCAGGTCGAGGGCGCCTTTGGCCACGGCCGCCGCACTCCCTGACGGCGTCCCCGCCCACGGTGAAGGGCGCGGCGGGGAGCGGTCAGACTTGAGTGGTCACCATGACAGGCGAGGAGGGGCGAGATCCATGCCAGCTGAGCGCGGCCAGGCGCGGCCGACCATCTCGGAGGTGGCGGCGGAGGCGGGCGTGGGCCGGGCCACGGCGGCGCGCACGCTCGGCGGCTACGGCTACGTCAGCCCCGAGCTGCGCGCCCGCGTGCTGGCGGCGGCCGAGAAGCTCGGCTACCGCACCAACGCGCTGGCCAGGAGCATGTCCACGGGCGTGAGCCACACACTCGGCGTCATCGTGGCCGACATCGGCAACCCGTTCTTCGCCGGGCTGCTGCGGGGCGTCTCCGACACCTCGCGGGCGCGCGGGTTCGACGTGATCGTGCTGAGCACGTACGAGAACCTCCAGGAGGAGGTGGCGGCGACGAACGTGCTGATCGACAAGCGGGTCGACGGCGTCATCGTGGCGTCGGCGGCGCTGCAGCGCGACCAGGTGGCCCACCTGAAGGGGGCGATGGACCGGGGCATCCCGGTCGTGCTGGTGGACCGGGCGGTCTCGGCGCTCGACCTCGACGCGGTCGTCATCGACAACCGCGACGCGGCCCGGGAGGCGGTCGAGGTGCTGATCGCGGCGGGTCACCGGCGCATCGGGTTCGTGTGGGGGCCGCCGGTAGAGCGGCCGCCCGCGACGCGGCGCGAGCTGCTGGCCGCCGCCTCCCGCAACCTGTGGACGGACGGCGAGCGGCTGCGCGGCTACCTCGACGCGCTCGACGACGCGCAGATCCCGTTCGACCCCGAGCTGGTCATGGTGGGGCCGAAGACCGAGGAGCGGGTGGTCGGCGAGGTGGGCAGGATGCTGGCGCTGCCCGACCGGGTCACGGCGGTCTTCTGCACCGAGACCGACGGCATGACGGGCACGCTGCGCGCGCTGCGCCAGGCGGGGCTGCGCTATCCGGACGACGTGGCGCTGATCGGGTTCGACGACAGCGCGTGGGCGGCGGTCATGGACCCGCCGCTGACGATGATCGCCCAGCCGGTCCACGAGCTGGGCACGCGGGCGGCCGAGGTGCTGCTCGGCATCCTGGGCGGCGGCGAGCCGGCCGGCACGATGCACACGTTGCGCTCAAGGCTGATCAGGCGCTCGTCGGTGGCGCCGCCGCGCGTGCCCTGACATACTCGACATCCGAACGCCCGATCGAAAAGGGGAGGCCGGTCATGGCCGAGGTGCTGCTGTTCCATCATGCCTGCGGGCTGACGGCGGGTGTGCGCGAGTTCGCCGCGACGCTGGGGGCGGCGGGTCACACCGTGCACACGCCCGACCTCTACGACGGGCACGTCTTCGACACACTCCAGGACGGCGTGACCTATGCGGAGAAGGCGGGCTTCGGCACGTTCGTCGAGCGGGGCAGGGCCGCTGCGCTCGACCTGCCCGCCGGGCTGGTCTACGTGGGGTTCTCTCTTGGCGTGCTGCCGGCCCAGGGCCTGGCGCAGACGCGCGAGGGGGCGAGGGGCGCGGTGCTGGTCGACGCGTGCGCACCGGTCGCGGAGTTCGGCGGCGCGTGGCCGCAGGGGGTGCCGGTGCAGGTGCACGGGATGGAGGCCGACGAGATCTTCGCCGGTGAGGGCGACCTCGACGCGGCGCGGGCCCTTGTGGGGTCGGCCGCCGACGCGGAGCTGTTCCTCTATCCCGGTGACCGGCACAACTTCGCCGACCCGAGCCTGCCGTCCTACGATCGGGCCGCCGCGGGGCTGCTCACCGAGCGGGTGCTCGCCTTCCTCGATCGGCTCACGTAGCGCGGGCGGCCGCCCGGTTGCTGGCGATCAGCTCGTGATGCCTGACGACCTCGGCGATGATGAAGTTCAGGAAGCGCTCGGCGAAGACGGGGTCGAGCTTCGACTGCTCGGCCAGGGCGCGCAGGCGGCGGATCTGTGCGGCCTCCCGCTCGGGGTCCGCCGGGGGCAGCTCATACTCCGCCTTGAGGCGGCCGACCTCCTGCGTGCACTTGAACCGCTCGGCCAGCAGGTGGACGAGCGCGGCGTCGAGGTTGTCGATGCTGTCGCGGAGCCGCTGCAGCTCCTTGCGGACGAATGCTTCCTGCTCAGGACGATCTTCCGAGGCTTTTTCCATAAATATCCCCTTTCATCCCTGGAAGGGGAAATCCTACCTGCCGCTTCACCGGCGGGCGTCCTGGATGGACACCCTGCTCACCGGGCTGGGAGCCCGGGGAGGACACCCGGCTCAGCGGCGGGCGGCCTGACCTGACACCCCCTGGTCAGCGGCGGCGGACGGTGTAGTGCTGGTGGATCAGCGCGCCGGCGCAGGCCAGGGTGAGCAGACCGAAGCCCATGCCGACCAGCACCGGTAGATCCGACGCCGACGTCACCACGTTACAGACCGCGAAGACCGCGAGCAGCGCCCACAGCACCGGACGGCTGACGTTGTGGCGGGCCTGACGCCTCTCGGAGGTGTGCTGGGTCATCGCGATCTCCTTGCCGTTCTGTGTTCCGCTTTCACCACGAAACGGTACGAACCTCCTGCCGGCCCGGCGATCCCACCAACGCGACAGCCGAGGTACAGCCTGCTGTACTCTTCCGCCGCCGCCCTGACGGCGGCGCCCGCCGGTGACCTAGGGTCGGTGGCGAAGGAGGTGCGGATGCCCGACCACGACTCGCCGGCCGAGCGGCGGCCCGCCCGTAGGTGGGATCCGTCCGCCCGTGCCAGGGCGACGCTCGACGGGCTCGAACACCTCGTCGGCGGCATCGGCACCGGCGCCCTGGCGCTGCTCGTGCTGGTCGGGCTCGTCCTCGTGGGGCTGCTCTGCCTCGTGGGCGTGGGCCTGCCGCTGCTGCCCGGCGCGCTGCGCGCCCTGCGCGCGGTCGCCGACCGTGAGCGGGCCCGGCTGACCCGCTGGGGTCCCGGCGACCTCATCAGCCCCGATCCGGTGCCCGACGGCTGGCGGGCGGCCATCAAGCGGCCCGCGAGCCGGCGGGAGCTGGCCTGGGTGCTGCCGCACGCGACGATCGGGCTGCTCATCGGCTTCGTCGGGCTGACGTTGCCGTTCAGCGCGGTCCGCGACCTGCTCTACCCCCTGTACTGGCAGGTCCTGCCGCCCGGCGAGACGGCAGGGGCCGGGCTCGGCATCTGGGACGCCGACACCTTCCCCAGCGCGCTCGCGGTCAGCCCGCTCAGCCTGTTCTGGCTGGCGCTCACGCTGGCGTTCGTGCCCGTCATGGCCAGGCTCCAGGCGTGGCCGGGGCGCCGGCTGCTGGCCGCCGACCCCGCCACCGACCTCGCACTGCGGGTCGCCCAGCTCACCGCCACCCGCGCGGCGGCGCTCGACGCGCACGCCGCCGAGCTGCGCAGGATCGAGCGCTCGCTGCACGACGGCACGCAGAACCGCATCGTGGCGGTCACCATGCTGCTCGGTGCGGCCAGGCGGGCGCTGGCCCGCGACCCGGCCACCGCCGACGCCGTGCTCGAAAGCGCCCAGAACGCCGCCGAGACGGCACTCGCCGAGCTGCGCGCGGTCGTGCGCAGCATCCTGCCGCCGGTGCTGGCCGACCGGAGCCTGCCCGACGCGCTGACCGGCCTGGCCGCGGCCAGCCCCGTGCCCTGCCGGATCGACGCCGAGGTGCCGGGACGGTGTCCGGCCTCCGTCGAGGCCACCGCCTACTTCGTGGTGGCCGAGGCACTGACCAACATCGCCAAGCACAGCCAGGCCACGCGGGCGCAGGTCACCGTGCGCCGTGACGACGCCTGGCTGCGCATCGAGATCACCGACGACGGGCGCGGCGGCGCGGCCGAGAGCGGCGGGTCCGGGCTGAGCGGCATCCGCCGCAGGACCGAGGCCCACGACGGCACGTTCGCGCTGACCAGTCCCGCCGGCGGACCCACCACCATGAATGTGAGCCTTCCATGCGGATTGTGATCGCCGAGGACGACCCGTTGCTGCGCGAGGGGCTCGCGCTGCTGTTGCGCGCCGAGGCGCTCGACGTGGTCGCCACCGCCGCCGACCCCAGCGGCTTCCTGAAGGCGATCGACGAGTGCGAGCCCGACGTCGCCATCGTGGACGTGCGCATGCCGCCCACCCACACCGACGAGGGCATCGTGGCCGCCGTCGAGGCCAGGCGGCGGCTGCCCGGGCTAGCGGTGCTGGTGCTGTCGGCGTACGTCGAGCAGGCGTTCGCCACCGAGCTGCTCTCCCACGGCAGCGCCAGGCTCGGCTACCTGCTCAAGGAGCGGGTGGGCCGGGTGCAGGAGTTCCTCGCCGCGCTGCACCGGGTGGCCGAGGGCGGCACCGCCATCGACCCCGAGGTCGTCGCGCAGCTCCTCACCCGCTCCCGCCCCGACAACCGGCTCGACCGGCTCAGCCCGCGCGAGCGCGACGTGCTCGCGCTGATGGCCGAGGGGCTCGGCAACGCGGCCATCGCCGAGCGGCTGGTCGTCACCGACGGCGCGGTACACAAGCACATCCGCAACATCTTCGCCAAGCTCGACCTCGCGCCGACCGACAAGACCGACCGGCGGGTGGCCGCCGTCCTGCGATATCTGGAGAGCGGCCACCGGCGTTAGCGGCTCAGGCGCCCAGGTCGCGGACGATGTTGTCCAGGCGGTGGGCCAGGGCGTCGAGCACCTCGTCCGTGGGGGTGCCGCCGGGGATCTGGGCCATGACATCGTCGCGGCTGGCGATCACCAGGCCCTTGTGGGCGTCGTCCACCTCACCGGCGGGCAGCACCTCGCAGCCGCCACGGATGAAGACCAGCGTGGCGTCCGGGTGCCGGGAGTCCAGCAGCCGGCGTACGCACTCCCTGTCGATCAAAGACGTCGTGGACATCGCAACTCCTCCGGTCCGGCCCTCCCAGCAGGCCGCATACCCGGTGAGCAGCGCCGAAACCCGGCAGACCCCCTCCCCGCGGCTCAGCCGAAGGTCGGGGGGCCGCCGTCCTGGCGGGCGCGGCGGATGCCGAACAGCACCAGGTAGAAGGCGGCGGCCAGGGCCACCAGGGCGGGCGGCACGGCCAGCGGCGGGTTGCCGGCGAGCACCGCGAGCACGGCCAGCACCACGCCGCCGAGCAGTAGCAGCGCGGCAGCCAGCAGGCGCACGCTGACCGCGGTGGACGGCGCGGGCCGGCGCGCCCACTCCCCCTGCCCTGCTCCGTGCACGTGCGGCACGCCGGTGTCGCTCGCGTCCTCGCCGGGCGGCGGCTCCTTCAGCACGGGAGCGAAGAACTCGTCGTCGTCGCGTCGTTCTGGCATCGTGCTCACCTCACGCGGTCCGTCGGTGGAAGAGCAGGCGTGCTCGCCGGGCTGTCGCGCACCTCCTGCCCCGTGACCGCCGGGTGTCACGTCATCAGGTCTGACCTGCGAAAACGACATCACGTGGCGTGCTCGGTCAATTGCTGACAGTGACCGTAAGGTGTGGTCAGTGGCCCCAGTTGGCCCCTCAGCGAAAAGAGGATCGGACATGCCGCAGGAACCGCGAATAGACGTCGAGACCAGGGCCCACACCTTCGAGAGCAGTCTCAGCACCGACCAGGTCGAACGCATCGCCGCCGCGCTCGGGCAGCAGGGGGTCTGGTTCGCCGCCCCGCCGCGCCGCGACGGCGAGGCCCGCCGGCCCGAGCTCACCTGGGACCTGGTCGGCGACGAGCCGTACCAGGGCTACACGGCGACCGGCCGCGCCGCCGTACATCTGGCCGACGGGCACGACGCACTGACCAGGCCGCTGATCCTGGCCGACGGCTTCAACTACGGGCCCAGCGACCTCGACGCGCTGTGGCGGCACTTCAACCAGCCCTACCAGAGGGGCGTGCCCGGCTTCCTCGACCAGCTGAGGTCCATGGGCATCGACGTCGTCCTGCTGGGCTTCGACCAGCGGCACGCCGCCGTCCAGGCCAACGCCGCGGTGGCGGTGAGCTGCGTGCGGCGGGTCATCGACGAGCGCCTCGGCGACGACCAGCTCGTGGTCGGCGGCGTCAGCATGGGCGGCATCGTCACCAGGTACGCGCTGGCCCGCATGGAGAGCGAGGGCGTCGACCACCAGACCGACAAGTACTTCTCCTACGACAGCCCGCACCTCGGCGCCTGGATCCCGCTGGTGCTGCAGCAGCTGGCGTACCTGCACGAGTCGCTGGCCCCGCGCTCCGACGGCCCGGGCCAGGCCGCGCTGATCCGCAGCCCGGCCGCGCAGCAGCTGCTGTGGGGCTGGGTGGACGACGCCGACTACTCGGGGCCGGTGACCAGCGCCAGCCCGCTGCGCCTGGAGTTCCTGGAGGATCTGCGCCGGGTGGGCTGGTTCCCGACGCGGCCGTACAAGCTGGGGCTGGCCAACGGCACCGGCGACGGCGTCGGTCCCGACCTCGCGCCCGGCACGCCGGTCTTCGACCTGCAGCACGAGACGCTGCAGCTGACCGCCCGCGTCCAGCCGGACATGGGCGAGCTGCAGAACATCGGCGTCGTGCGCTTCGGCGCGCCGGTGTGGACGAGCGCGACCTCGCACGTCGCCGCGTTCGACGGCGCGCCGGGCGGCACGCTCGACTCGTGGGGCCGGCTGGCCGACGCGATGGGCCTGCCGATCCAGGACCGGTTCAGGCGCGGCTGCTTCGTGCCCGCGGTCAGCGCGGTGGCGCTGGCCAGGGATCCGTTCCAGTGGCAGGCGGAGCTCTACCGCGACCTCGGTGACCTGCCGAAGGACGAGACGTTCCTCGACGCGTTCTGCTGTGACACGGCCAACACCGAGCACGGCGCGGTGTCGAGGCCGCTCATCGAGTGGTTCCTCGACCAGCTCGCCGGCTGGTAGGCGGCCATGAACGGGTGCCGGCTCGCGGGGCGGGCCGGCACCCGCGTGTCTGGGCTCAGCGGGCTCCCTTGTGCAGGACCAGGAGCTGGTCGCGGGTGGCGTTCCTGTCGCGGTAGGCCATGATGGCCGGGCTCTCGCCGCTGTAGTGGCCGGGCAGCCGCTCGTCGGAGCTCCACGCGGAGCCGTTGAAGCTGCTCCACCACAGGCTCTGGTCGGCGGTGCCGCGGTGCACGCAGTAGAGGCGGTCCTTGTAGACGGTCAGCGCGGGCCCCTCGCCGGCGTGGTGGCCGGGCAGCCGCTGGTCGGGGCTCCACGTCGAGCCGTCCCAGCGGGTCCACCACAGCGCGGTGTCGTCGCCCGCGCCCCGGTGCACGCAGTAGAGGTGGCCCCGGTAGACGGCCAGCGCCGGGTTCGAGCGGCTGGAGTGGCCGGGCAGCCGCTGGTCCTGGCTCCAGCTCGACCCGTCCCAGCGCGTCCACCACAGGGCGTCGTCGCCCGCGCCCCGGTGCACGCAGTAGAGCTGCCCGTCGTACGCCGCCAGCGCCGGCGCGCTCTCGCTGAAGTGCCGCGGCAGCCGCTCGTCCTGGCTCCAGCTCGCCCCGTCGAAGCGGGTCCACCACAGCGCGGTGTCGTCGCCCGCGCCCCGGTGCACGCAGTAGAGCCGCCCGTCGTACGCTGCCAGCGCCGGTGCGGCCTGGCTGAGGTGCTGCGGGAAGCGCTGGTCCTCGCTCCAGCCCTCCTCGGCGTCGTAGACCGTCCACCACAGGCTCGCGTCGCCCGCGCCGCCCCGGTGGGCCAGGAACAGCCGGTCCTGGAACTCGCCCAGCGCCGGGCTTGTCACGCTGAAGTGGTCGACGAACCGCTGGTCCGCGCTCCAGCCCTGCTCCGGCTCGTGGACCGCCCAGTACAGGCCGCTCTCTCCGGCGGGCCTGCCGTCCTGGCGGGCGGGCACGAGCATGCCGGGCGCGGTCCACGGCGAGACCAGCTTGACCCCGTACGGGCGGGCGATGGAGGCGATCCAGGCGGCCTTGCCGCGTACGGCGCGCTCGATGACCGGGGTCAGCCAGCCGCCCACGACGGTCGCCGCGCTCTGCGCGATGAGCTGCGGGATCTCGGCGGCGAGCAACGCGGCCGACTCGTTGAGGTGGATCTCGAAGCCCCACCACCGGGCGATCGGCCACACGTCGGCGCCCATCGTGCGCAGCTCGCGCTGGAAGTCGCGGAAGCGCTGCTGGTCCTGGGCGGTGAGGTCGGCGATCTGACGTTCGCTCTCGCGCCTGGCCTCGACCGCCTCGCGGGCCGGGGCGTCCTCCAGCAGCTCGGCCTCGACGGCCGCGTCCACGGCTGCGGAGGCCGCCGGGTCGTCCTGGGCGTGCAGCAGGGCGGTCTCGCCGCCGAGCACGCCGTCTTCCTCGTCGATCGTCCTGCCGGCCCGGGTCTCGTCAGTCATATCCAGCCCCCTGGAGTGATAGGTGCGCGAACTTCGCCATCGTAACCAGGAGTAGTGTTTCGATTACTCTATGGCTGTCTTGATCCCGGTAAACTCGCCGCAACCCCGGCCCATGGGGACAACCGGCGGCCGGCTACCTGAGGTGCCCCAAAGCCAGGCGGAGCGCGCCCTCCGGGTCGCCGCCGCGCCAGGCCACGTGCTGGTCGGGGCGCACCAGCGTCAGCGGCTCGCCGGGCAGGTCCACCTCCTCCAGCGGCACGCCCAGCTCGCGCGCCTGCGCCACCAGCGAGGCGGCCTGCGGCGAGCCGAGGTCGCCGACCAGGCTGAAGGCGCGGCCGAGCCGGTCGTACAGGGACTCGCCCGGCGCGAGCCAGCGGTGCGGCAGGCGCTCGCCCGTCCCGGGCGCGACGATCGGCGAACCGGTGTAGGTGTAGCCGAGCACCAGGTCGAGGCTGTGGAACTCGCTGTCCTTGGTCCGCCTGACCGCCTCCGCCACGGCCGGGCGCACCTTCGTGAACTCCTCGTCCGTGCCCATCAGCGCCGGGTCGGCCAGCTCGGGGGCGAGGGTGGCCATGTTCGCCGCGGCGGCCTCGATGGTGTCGGCCGCGATGGGACGGCGCTCGCTCTCGTACGTGGCCAGCAGCGCCTCCGGCGCCCATCCGCGCAGCACCGCGGCGAGCTTCCAGCCGATGTTGACCGCGTCGCCGACGCCGGTGTTGAAGCCGTGACCGCCGTAGGGGGGGTTCTGGTGCGCGGCGTCGCCGGCCAGGAAGACGCGGTCACTGGCGTACCGGTCGGCCAGCAGCATGCGTGCCGTCCACGGGTCGGTGGCCAGGATCTCCACGTCGATGTCGGCACCCGCGAGGTTGCGCACCAGCCGTACCGGGTCGGCGTCCTCGGCCCGCACCCCCTGGGCGATGCACCACCAGGTGTCCTTGAGGTCGAGCCGGCCGACGATGCCGGGCTGGGCCGGGTTGAGCACCCAGTAGTGCACGGCGGGCCCGTGCGGCACCCGGCCGGCCAGGTCGGGGGCGCGGAAGACGATGTTGAAGTTGGGCCTGGCGTCCTGGCGGCCCTCGTACCGGGAGCCGATGGCGTCCCTGGTGACGCTGCGTGAGCCGTCGCAGCCGACCACGTACTGGGCGCGGACCTCGCGCTCGGCGCCGTCGGCGGCGGCGATGCGCACGGTCACGCCGTCGGCGTCCTCCTCCAGGCCCGTCACCTGCCACCCGGTGAGCAGCGCGTCTCCGACGGCCTCCCGCAGCACCTCCTCGACCAGCGGCTGCGGCACCTGCTGGCCGGGCTCGGCGGCGAGGTCGGAGCCGACGAGGTCGAGGCCGAAGCAGCGGTCGATCCTGGTGATCTCCCTGCCGAGCAGGCTGGTGGCGAACACCGCCTCGTCCGACCAGGCCACCGCCAGCGGCGCCCGCGAGCGCAGCGTCTCCGCCAGGCCCCACCTGCGCAGGATCTCCATCGACCGGGCCGAGGTGGTCTTCGCCCGCGGCCGCAGCCAGGACACCGTCTCGCGCGGCTCCACCACTAAGCACTCGATGCCGTGATGCGCCAGCTCCACCGCGGTCGCCAGGCCGACGGGCCCGCCGCCGGCGACCAGCACGGGCACTTGCCTTACATCCATGGGCCGTCCTCTTCATCCTGATAAGTGGGGGTATGTTTCCGGCGTCGCCGAGCCCGCGTCAAGCCGCCCGACTGCGATGCGGCCATGGTTCAAGTACGACCCCACAACGATTGATGATCGCTTCTAGTGAACCGATCACCGGGATCAGTACGGTGCTGTGCAAATAACGGAACCATCTCAGGGGATTGCATGAGCGAGACCTCGGCGATGCCGCTGCACATGCGGCGGGTGGCGTTCGATCCGGCACCGGAGCTGGCGGCGGTGCGGGATGCGGAAGGTATCAGGAAGATAACGACAGCGTTCGGGGCGGAGGCATGGCTCGTCACCCGCCACGCCGACGTCCGGGAGGTGCTGGGCGACGCGGAGACGTTCAAGGTGGCGCCACAGACCATCGCCCGCCTGCCCGGAGCGCCGCCGATGACCGAGGAGCAGCTCGCCAAGGTACGCGCGGGCAACCTCCTCGGCGTCGATCCGCCCGAGCACACGCGGCTGCGCAGGATGCTGACGCCCGAGTTCACCATCCGCCGCATGCGCCGCCTGGAGCCCAGGATCCAGCGCATCGTGGACGAGCACCTCGACGCGCTCGAAGCCGCCGGCTCCCCCGCCGACCTGGTGCCGTCGTTCGCGTTACCGATCCCGTCGCTGGTCATCTGCGAGCTGCTCGGCGTCCCGTACGAGGACCGCGAGGGCTTCCAGCAGCGGACGAACCGGATGCTCGACATGACCGTGCCGGGCGAGGAGCGCATGATGCTCCAGTTCGAGCAGCGCGCCTACATGGAGACCCTGGTCGCGCGCATCCAGGCCGACCCGGGCGAGGAGCTGCTCGGCATGCTCGTCCGCGAGCACGGCGACGACCTGTCCACCGACGAGCTGATCGGGATCGGCGGCCTGCTGCTGTTCGCCGGCCACGAGACCACCTCCAACATGCTCTCGCTCGGCACGCTGGCCCTGCTGCGCCACCCCGAGCAGCTCGACCTGCTGCGCCGCGAGCCCGAGCGCATCGACGCCACGGTGGAGGAGCTGCTGCGCTACCTCAGCATCGTCAACAGCGGCACCACCAAGGTCGCCACGAAGGACGTCGAGGTGGGCGGCCGGCAGATCGCGGAGGGCGACCTGGTGCTGTGCAGCCTGCCGGCCGCCAATAGGGACCCGTCGTTCCTGCCGGACGCGAACACCTTCGACCTCGGCCGCGGCGCCCCCGGCCACCTGGCGTTCGGCCACGGCGTCCACCACTGCCTGGGCGCCCCGCTGGCCCGCATGGAGCTGCGCATCGCCTTCCCGGCCCTGCTCAACCGCTTCCCGAACCTGCGCCTGACCGACAACGCCGCCCAGTTCCGCACCTCCAGCATCGTCTACGGCCTCGCCTCCCTGGAGGTCGCCTGGTAACGGAGGTACCAGGCCGTGGTCGGGCATGACGCGGGGCCGCTGGCCGCGCTTGATCGTCCAGGGCCCGTCGGCGGTGACGGCGACAGGTCAGCGGTTCTGCCCATCCCGATCCGGATCCTTTTCGGGCCGACAGCGCGGGTTCGATACGGCCACCTGCACTTATGCGTTCGTGAGCTGTCGGTGATACACGGTCAGAGGCTCGATTTCAGTGATGTCGTCGTCGACGACCAGTTCGACGCGGAACCGTACCCCCATCGCAGCACCGAGGCGCAGCAGGGTCGCTATATCGGGAATGCCGCCGCCACCCTCGATGCGAGACAGAGCAGGCTGGGACATCCCAGAGCGTTCCGCTACGGTCTTCTGGGACAAGCCTCGGCGCCTACGGATCTCACGCAACTGGTCTCCGAGCTCCAGATCACGTCCCGCCTGCTCGTATTCGGGGTGGGGCTGTGCATCCGCTTCCATCTCACGCAGACGCTTCGCCTTGTAGGTTTCCCAACGGCTGTGACCCATCATGCACTCCTCTCGAACACATGCGTGGTGGTCAGGTCGTGCTCTGCCTCACACCGCTTCTTGGCGGCGATTGCTCGGGCGATGTCCACCAGTGACGAGGTAGTCGTCTACGTTGCGCATGACACGCTGGTAGAGCGGGAAAGAAAGTCCGTCCAGCCAGGACTCCACCTCCGGCTCTAGGGCGATCTCCCACTGTGACATACCATCAATAGTATATGCACTCGATGGTAACTCGCGGCGATGTCGCGTTCTAGGCAGCACGAGGGTCGCGGTGTCAACTTGCACCTACGTACAGCCGGTGAGAATGTTCCATGCTCGTCACCGGCTCTCGGGGAGAGGCTCGGGCGGGTCTACGCTGGGCGCATGCGCGTTGTGGTGATCGGTGGTAGTGGGCATATCGGGACGTATCTCATTCCGCGGCTGGTGGCGGCCGGGCATGACGTGGTCAACGTGAGCAGGGGGTCGCGGGAGCCCTACTCTCCCCATGGCGCCTGGCGGCAGGTGACCACGGTCACCGCCGACAGGAAGGTGGACGAGGCCGACGGCACGTTCGGGCGGCGCATCGCGAAGCTCGAACCGGACGTCGTCATCGACCTGATCTGCTTCACCGAGAGCAGCGCGGCGCTGCTGGCCGACGCGCTGGCCGGCAAGGTGCGGCACTTCCTGCACTGCGGCACGATCTGGGTGCACGGGCCGAGCGCGCAGGTGCCGACGACGGAGGACGTCAAGCGGGCGCCCTTCGGCGACTACGGCGTGCGCAAGGCGGCCATCGAGGCGATGCTGCTGGAGCGGGCCCAGCGTGACGGGTTCCCGGCGACGATCATCCATCCCGGCCACATCACCGGGCCGGGATGGGTGCCGGTCAACCCGGCGGGCAACGTCAACCCGGCGGTGTTCCAGACCCTGGCGGAGGGGTCGGAGCTGGCGCTGCCCAACCTGGGGCTGGAGACCGTCCAGCACGTGCACGCCGACGATGTGGCCCGGCTGTTCATGGACGCCATCGCGGGCCGGTCGGCCGCGGTGGGCGAGAGCTTCCATTCGGTCGCCACCACCGCCCTGTCGCTGCGCGGCTACGCCGAGGCGGTGGCGGGCTGGTTCGGCAAGGAGGCGCGGCTGTCGTTCCTGCCGTGGGAGCAGTGGCGCAAGACGGTCTCCGAGGACGACGCGGCGGCGACGTACGACCACATCGCCCACAGCCCCCACTGCAGCATGGACAAGGCGGCGCGGCTGCTCGGTCACCGTCCCCGCTACACCTCGCTGGAGGCGATCGCCGAGGCGGTCGACTGGCTGGTGCGCGCGGGGACGATCAAGCCGTAGAGCGGGGGTCAGCCGGTCAGGGGGCCGAACTCGGCGCGGGTGTCGATCACCTCGCCGAACAGCTCCCACCGCTCGCCCTTGAACCGCATGAGCTGCATCGACTCGATGGGGAAGCCGTCGTCGGCGGCGGTGTCGAGCGTGACGCCGGGCAGCAGCATGTCGACCTTGACGCCCTTGAGGGCGCGTACGGAGTCGCGCAGCCCCTCGCGGGTCGGGCAGGGCGCGGCCTCCATCGCCTTGTGGAAGCTGCTCGCGACGGCCCAGCCGAAGGTGTGGTACGGCACGTTCACGTCGGCGCCGGGCGCGTACTGCTTCATCTTCTCCTTGTAGAGCACCATCTCGGGGTCGCTCTCCCACGTGGGGTCGTTCGGGTCCTTGTAGTAGGTGGAGGACACGACGCCCTGCACGTTCTCGAAGCCGACCGGCTTGAGCACGGTGATCGAGGCGGCCACGTTGTTGACGATGTGCAGCGGGTTCCACTTGGTGTTCTTGGCGTCGGCGGCCAGCGCCTGCGAGCCGAACTTGGGCGTGGTGACGTTGAGGAACACCTCGGCCTCCGACTCGGCGAGGTTGCGCATCTGCGGGTCCACGCTGGGGTCGGTCACCTCGTAGCTCTGCTCGGCGACGACCTGCACCTGCGTGCCCTCGATGGCCCGCTTGAAGCCGCCGAGCAGGTCCTTGCCGAAGTCGTCGTTCTGGTAGAGGACGGCGACCTTGGCCTGCGGCTTCTCCTTCTTCAGGTACGCGGCGTAGACGCGGGCCTCGGAGATGTAGTTGGGCTGCCAGCCGATCGTCCACGGGTGGGCGGTGTCGGTGCCCCACTGGGAGGCGCCGGTGGCGACGAAGATCTGCGGGACCTTGCGCTGGTTGGTGTAGTCCCAGGTGGCCGCGGTCGAGGGGGTGCCGAGCGTCTGGAACAGGGCGAACACCTGCTCCTGCTCGACCAGCCTGCGGGCCTCCTCCACGGCCTTGGGCGGCTGGTAGCCGTCGTCGCGGACGACGAACTCGACCTTGCGCCCGCCGATGCCGTTCTTCTCGGCGTTGACGTAGTCGAAGTACGCCTTGATGCCCTTGGGGATGTCCCCGTAGGCGGAGGCGGGGCCGGACAGCGGGTAGATGCCGCCCAGCTTGATGCTGGTGTCGGTGATGCCGGTGGTCTGCTGCCCCTGGCACTGGCCGGTGGCCGCCGTACCGGTGGTGCCGCCGCCGCTGTCCCGCCCCCCGCAGGCGGCGACGGCGAGCAGGAGCAGCGCCGTGCAGCCGATCGCAGATACTCGCATCCCTCTTACTCCTTCCGGGGAATCTTCTTGAGCAGGCGCCCGGCCAGACCGGCGAGCCCCGTCGGGGCCACGTACATGACCGCGATGATCAGCAGGCCGAAGATGACGCCGGGCGCGGCGTCGTTGAGGTCCTGCGAGATGCTCGGCACGAACATCACGAACAGCCCGCCGAGCACGGGTCCCGACAGCGAGCCGAGCCCTCCGACGACCAGGCCGGCCAGCAGGGTGATCGACAGGTTCACGGTGAACGAGTCAGGCGAGACGAAGCCGATCACCCAGGTGTAGACGCATCCGGCGGCGCCGGCGTACATGGCGCTCCAGGCGAACGCGAGCGTCTTGTACGACGACAGCCGCACGCCCATGACCTCGGCCGCCGTCTCGTTGTCGCGGACGGCGTGCAGCGCCCGCCCCACCCGCGACCGCAGCAGCCCCGCCGCCACCAGGAAGGCGACGACGGCGACGACGAGGGTGAGGAAGTACAGCCACTGGTCCTCGGCCAGGCCGCTCCACGCGGGCGGCGCCGGCTTGGCCAGCGTCAGCCCCATGGAGCCGCCGGTCAGCTCCTCGAACCGCTTGAGCAGCGGCACCAGGAAGATCGCGATGGCGAGGGTGACGAGCGCGAGGTAGAGGCCGCGCAGCCGCATCGCCGGCACGCCGAGCGCGAGGCCGATCACGAACGCCACGGCCGCCGCTATGGGCAGGGTCAGCGGGTACGGCAGGTCGTACCGGTCGAGCATGATGGCGCCCGCGTACGCGCCGACGGCGAAGAACGCGCCGTGCCCGAGCGAGATCTGCCCGGCGTGCCCGACGAGCAGGTTGAGCCCGAGCAGCGCCACGCTGTAGATCAGCACCATCGTGAGCTGGAAGACGTGGAAGGGCGCGAGCTGGAAGGGCGCGTAGACGGCGGCGGCGAGCAGCAGCGCGAGCCCGGCCCACCGCCGGCGCGGGTCGGGGGCGCGCCGCGCCCGTACGGGCGCCCGGGGTGAGGCTTCCTTGATCTGGATCATGCGCGTTCCACCACCGCTCGCCCGAACAGCCCCTGGGGCCGCAGCAGCAGCACACCGAGGATGATCACCAGCGGCACCCCCACCTTGAGGTCGGACCCGATGACGCCGACGTACGCCCCGGCGAGCGTCTCGGCGACGCCCACGATCAGCCCGCCGACGACCGCGCCGACCGGGCTGTCGAAGCCGCCGAGCGTGGCCGCCGCGAACGCGTAGATGAGGACGCCGCCCATCATGTTGGGCTCCAGGAACAGCAGCGGCGCCACCAGCACCCCGGACACCGCGCCGACGGTGGCGGCCAGGCCCCAGCCGAGCGCGAGCGTCCAGCCGACCCTGATGCCGACCAGCTTCGCCGAGGCGGGGTTGGTCGCCACCGCGCGCATGCCGAGCCCGATCTTGGTGTGCTGGAAGAGCAGGTACAGCAGGCCCATGGTGAGCGCCACCACGCCGAGCACGCCCAGCGTGGAGACGTTCACGCTGACCCCGGCCGCCTCCAGCGCGCCGCCCGGGAACGGGTTGGGGAAGTCCTTGATGAGGAACGTCCAGATCCACCCGGCCGCCGCGTTGACGAAGATGAACAGCCCGACGGTGACGATGACGAGGGTCAGCTCGGGCGCGCCCTCGACGGGCCGGATGATCACCCGTTCGATGAGCATCCCGCCCGCGAACGACACCGCCAGCGTGAGCACCAGCGCCAGCCAGAACGGCAGCCCGGCCGCCACGCACTGCCAGGCGATGTACGTGGAGAACATGGCCAGCTCGCCCTGGGCGAAGTTCACGATCCCGGTGAACTGGTAGATCAGCACCAGGGCCAGCGCCAGGCTGGCGTAGATGGCGCCCGCGCCGAGCCCCTCGACGACCTGCTGCAGGAATCCGGCCATCGGCTACACCCGGTACCCGAGGTAGGACTGCGCGACCTGCTCGTCCGCCCTGATCCGCTCGGCCGTGCCGGACAGCACGATCCGCCCGGTCTCCAGGACGTGCGCCTGCTGGGCTATGCCGAGAGCGAGGTGGGCGTTCTGCTCGACGACGACCACGGTGGTCTGCTCCTCTGCGTTGATGGTCTGCACGATGCGGAACAGCTCCCGGGTGACCAGCGGGGCCAGGCCGAGCGACGGCTCGTCGAGCAGCAGCACCCTGGGGCGCAGCATGAGCGCCCTGCCGATGGCCAGCATCTGCTGCTCGCCGCCGCTCAGGCTGCCCGCGGCCTGCTTGAGCCTGCTCTTCAGCACCGGGAAGTAGGTGTAGATGCGGTCGAGGTCTTGGGTGACGGAGGCGCGGTCGCGGCGGACGAACGCGCCGAGCCGCAGGTTCTCCTCGACGGTCAGCGGCATGAACGTGCCGCGCCCTTCGGGCACGTGGGCCACGCCGAGCCTGGCCACCGCGTCGGGCGGGCGCCCGGTCAGGTCGGCGTCGCCGAGAGTGATCTTCCCGCGCGCCTTGACCATCCCCGACAGGGCTCTGAGCAGGGTGGTCTTGCCGGCGCCGTTCGGGCCGAGAATCGCGCAGACCTCCCCCTGCCGTACGGTGAAGCGCACGCCGTGCAGCACCCGGGCGTCGCCGTAGCCGGCGAACAGGCCGTCCACCACGAGGTCGCTCACGCGCCCGCCTCCTCTCCCGAGGTCCCCAGGTACGCCTCGATGACGCCGGGATCGCGCTGGACCTCCTCGGGCGGCCCTTCGGCGATCTTGCGGCCGAAGTCGAGGCAGACGATGCGCTCGCAGGTGCCCATGACGAACCCCATGTGGTGCTCGACCACGATCACCGTCAGGTCGTACTCGCCGCGGATCGCCGCGAGCGTGCCGGCGAACTCCTCCACCTCGGCCGCGTTCAGCCCGTTGACCGGCTCGTCGAGCAGCAGCAGCCGGGGCCTGGCGACGAGCGCGCGGGCCAGCTCGACCCGTTTCAGCGTGCCGAACGGCAGCCCCGCCGCCGGATGCCCGGCCACCCCGGACAGGTTCAGCCGGTCCAGGACCGCGTCCGCGTCCTCCCGCAGCGCCCGCTCCTCGCGTCGCACGCCGGGCAGCCGGAGCCCGGCGGACAGGAAGCCGGCGCGGCCCCGGTGGTGCGCGCCGACCAGCACGTTGTCGCGGACCGACAGGCGCGGGAACAGGCCCAGGTTCTGGAACGTGCGCGCGATGCCGAGCCTGGCGATGGCGTGCGGGGCCAGCGCGGTCAGGTCGGCGCCCTCGTACGTGACGGTCCCGGCGTCCGGGTCGTACCGGCGGGTCAGGCAGTTGAACAGGGTGGTCTTGCCGGCGCCGTTCGGCCCGATGAGCCCCACCATCTCCCCGCCCGCGACCCCGAACCCCACGCCGTCCAGCGCGGTGATGCCGCCGAAGCGAACGGTAAGATCGTGTACCTCCAGCATCCGGCCTCCTGGAGAACAATGTTCTGAAGTTGGCCTCAGCGTAGGAGCCGCTCGTCAGGAGCCGCATTGGGCACGGTGACCCAAGATGTCTCCGGCGAGTTGTCTTCTGAGCACAGCGTGGGTCTCATCCCGGTTACGACCCGTTGACCGCCCGCCGCAGGCCATGGATCATCCCGGCATGTCCACCGGTTCGAGCACCGTGGAAGCCGCCGTACGCGCGGAACGCACACGCATACTCTCCGAGCTGCTCAGCGACCTGCCCGCGCTCGCCGACGTCGCCGTGGCGACGATGCGCGAGGAGATCCCCGCCTACGAGGCCCAGGGCCCGGCCTTCCACGCCGACGTCCGTGACCAGGTGGTCAAGCACTACCGCGCCAAGCTGGGCGTGCTGCTCGAGGACCGCACGGTCACGCTGGAGGACATCACCTTCACCCGGCGGGCCGCGATGCGCCGGGCCAGGGCAGGGGTGGCGCTGGCCGACTACATCAACGCGTTCAGGGTCGGGCAGCAGGTCTTCTGGGAGGCCGTGGTCGAGCGGGCCGGGCACGCGTACGCCGGGCGCGAGGCCGCCCTGACGCTGGCCGCCCCGCTGATGCGCTACTGCGACTTCGCCAGCACGCACGCGGCCAACGCGTACATGGAGTTCCAGCAGTACGCGGCGGCCGAGGCCGTGCGCGAGAGCCGCGACCTGCTGGAGACGCTGCTGGCCGGCGCCGTCCCGACGCGCGGCAGGGAGCTGGCCGCCGCTCAGGCGCATGGTCTCGCCCCCGACGCGCGCACGCCGCTGCTCGTGGTGATCGCCGTGCTGGCCGGTCCGACCGCGCCCGTCGCGACCGGGCCCGACCAGGGCGCCGACGCCCGGCACGCCGCCTGCGCGGCCATCGCGCGGACCGGCGGGAACGGCACCCGTACGCTGTCGGTCGTCCGCCAGTCGGAGATCGTCGCCATCCCCGTGCTCGGTCCCGGTGTGGACGCCGAAGAGCTGTGCGACCGGCTCCAGGGCGTGCGCGAGAGCCTGGCCGCCGAGGGCGTCAGGCTGGCCATGGGCATCAGCACGGTCGCGGCGGGCACCGCGGAGATCCCGCAGGCGTACCAGGAGGCGCGGGCGGTGCTGGACTTCGTGCCCGAGGACGGCGGCGTGGCCGCGCTGCCCAGGATCACGCCGTTCCAGTATCTCGCGCTGAAGGCCGACGACACCGCCCGGCACCTCGTCGACCGCCGCATCACCGCGCTGCTGTCGGAGGACCGGGCGCGCGGCGGCGTGCTCACCGCCACGATCAGGGCGTTCGCCGGAGCCGACCTCAACCTGCGGGCCGCCGCAGAACGCCTGCAGATCCACCCCAACACCGCCCAATACCGGCTGCGCCGCATCCAGGAGCGCACCGGGCGGAGCCTGCGCTCGATCAACGATCTCCTGGAGCTGCTCGTCGCCATCGCGCTGCACGATGCGCTTCCCACCAATGCCGGGCGGGAAAGACTGGGTGCCGCGACCAATGAGGGGCGTGGGAGAGCCGACGTACGGTCTTTGCATGAACCTCGCTGACCGGCTCCACGCCGCCGCCCACCGGCTGGGCGGCCGGGCGGTTCTCACGCTGGACGAGGCGGAGCTGACGTACGGGGCGCTGGAGGAGCTGAGCGCCCGCCTGGCGGGCCTGCTGCGCTGCCGCGGCATCGGCCCTGGCGACCGGGTCGCCATCATGCTGCCGAACGTGCCGGAGTTCGGCGTCGTCTACTACGGGGTGCTGCGGACCGGGGCGGTGGTGGTGCCGCTCGACCCGCTGCTGAAGCGGCGGGAGATCGCCGCGTACCTGGGGGACTGCGGAGCCAGGCTGCTCATCGCCTGGCACGCCTTCGCCGAGACGGCCGAGGCGGGCTCGGCCGGCACCAAGGCCGACTGCTTCTTCGTGGTGCCGGGCGAGTTCCGCCGGCTGCTGCGCCGCGTCGCCGCCGAGCCCGCGATCGCCTCGGCCGCGCCCGATGACACCGCCGTCATCCACTACACCTCCGGCACCACCGGCCGGCCCAAGGGCATCGAGCTGACCCACGGCAACCTCGGCGGCAACGCCGCCACCGTGGCCCGCATGCACGCACTCGGCGTGGACGACGTCGTGCTCGGCGCGCTGCCGCTCTACCACACCTTCGGCCAGACCTGCTCGCTCAACGCCTCCGTGCACGCCGGGGCCCGCCTCACCCTGCTCAACCGCTTCAACCCCGGCCGGGCCCTGGAGGTGATCAGGCGCGACGGGGTGACCGTCTTCCAGGGTGTGCCCACCATGTTCATCGCGCTGCTCGACCATCCGGGCGCCTCCGACATGTCGATGCTGCGGGTCTGCGCCTCGGGCGGGGCGGCGCTGCCGCTCGACGTGCTGCGCGCGTACGAGACCCGCTTCGGCTGCGAGATCATCGAGGGCTACGGCCTCAGCGAGACCTCCCCCGTCGCCGCCACCAACCGCGGCGGCCACCACCGCAGGCCCGGCTCGATCGGCTGGCCCATCAGGGACGTCGAGATGAAGGTCGTGGACGAGGACGGCCGCGAGGTGCCGAGCGGCGAGATCGGGGAAATCGTGGTCCGCGGCCCCAACGTCATGAAGGGCTACTGGAACGACCCGGCCGCCACCGCCGAGGCCATCCGCGAGGGCTGGTTCCACACCGGCGACCTCGGCCGGGTGGACCCCGACGGCTACTTCTTCCTGGTGGACCGCCGCCGCGACGTCATCATCCGCGGCGGCTACACGGTCTATCCGCGCGAGGTCGAGGAGGTCCTGTACGAACACCCGGCCGTCCGCCAGGCCGCCGTGGTGGGCGTGCCACACCCGGAACTGGGCGAGGAGATCGCCGCCGTGGTGGCTCTGCGCACCCCTGTGGACGGGGACGAGCTGCGCGCCTTCGTACGGGAGCGGGTGGCGGCGTACAAGTATCCCCGCCGCCTGACATTCGTCGACGAACTCCCGATGAGCCCCACCGGCAAGATCCTCAAACGCGCCCTGATCCCACTGAAATAGATCCGCATTTTGGGCAGGAGGCCAAAAAGAGCCGATCCTGATGCACATATCGATAATTCACGCACCGAAACCTGCGTGCACCGTATGAAACCTTGACTCCGCCGGTGCGGAATCTATAGTTCTGATCAGCCGGTCTCCGACAGGAGATTTCACATGCTGTACACCGGCAGGACCACATTCACGGTGCCGAACGTCAGCCCTTACCGGCTCGGCGCCACGCGGCAGTCGGAGTTCATGGCCGTCATGGAATCAGTCACCGAGACCGGCACCTATCGCAGTATGACCGGCTGGTCCGCGCAGATCGCTGGCTATGTGGCGGCGGAGTTGCGGCTGCCGGACTCGTGGGAGGTGCTGCCCACCCGGTCGGGAACGGACGCGCTCGTCATGGCCCTGACGATGGCCGGCGTACGTCCAGGAGACCTCGTCGCAGCGCCCGACCTGGCCTATCACGCGGTGGGCGCGGCGATCTCCCAGGTGGGCGCCGTCCCACGGTGGATCGACGTCGGCTCGCGCACGCTCAACCTGGACGTGGCCGACCTGGCCGCCGCCTGCCAGGCCGCGGCCGTCGCCGCGGTGATCGCGGTCGACAACTACGGCACGCCGTGCGACCGCGCCGGCATCGCCCGCGTCTGCGGTGAGCACGCGATCCCCTTCGTGCTGGACGCCTGCGAGAGCCTCGGCGCGGCGGAGGCGCAGGAGAACGCCGGGCATCAGGCCGACTTCGTGGCCCTGAGCTTCAGCTTCACCAAGCCCATCCACGCGGCGGGCATGGGCGGCGCCCTGTGCGCGCCCCGCCCCGTCGTCGAGGACCGGGCAGGACGTCCCGAACTGCTCACCTATCCCAGACGGTTGCCCGAGCTGAACGCGGCATACCTGGCGCTCGCCTGGCCGGACCTGCCCGCGGTGGTCGACAAGCTGCGCCTGGTGTACGACGCCTACTGCGAGCAGCTCGTGGGCACCGGCCTGCGCGGGCAGGACGACGGCGGCAGGTCCAACCGGCTGCACGCGCCGTTCCTGCTGCCGCCCGGCTCCGGGCGAAGCCGGCGCGACGCGCTCATCTCCCGCCTCGCCGAGGTCGGTCTGGAGATCAGGCCTTACTTCGAGTCGCAGAGCCGGCTCTGGGACATGCCGTCGCCGGAACGCTCGGCCGACCTCGCCCAGCGGGTGCTGTGCCTGCCGACCGGCGCCGGCTTCCCGCTGGAACAGCTGGAGACCGTGACGGCCGAGGTCGTCCGGGGACTCGAGGCGCGGCAGGAATGACGGACGCGAACCATCGTACGGTGATCTTCACCGGCCCTGAGGACATCCCTGCCGCACCGGCGACCGCCGAGCTGTTCGTCAGCGGGCTCAGCCTGGTCACGTACACGGCCGTGCGTCTCAGGCGGGAGGCGCTCACGACCGCTCTCGCCGCCGGCAGGCTCAACGAGGACACCGGGCCGAACTCGTATCTCACCAAGCTCATCGACCAGCACGGGCTGCACTACTCCGAGTTGGTCCCCGCGGGCAGGCTGCCCAACGGGATCGCCTTCGTCGCCCACGCGCAGGAAGGCGATCTGCAGCAGGCGATCGTCTGGCTGGACGACGAGTACGCCCTGCTCGTCCTGCCCTGGGTGTTCGCCACCGCCAACAGGACCGACGCGCTGGGCAGCCTGCGCCTGGCTCACCCGCTCAGCCTGGACGAGCTGCTGCGGCTGGTCACGGAGATCACCAGGAGGGAGGTGTGTGAGAAGGTCGCTGGACAGGCGGTCGCCGCCCTGGTCGAGCAGGGCGTCCTAGCCGAAGGCGACGTGTACGACGTGCGCCCGCTGTACGCGCTGCCGGCCATCCAGATCTGGGACCTCGGCGGCTCCGACCGGCAGGAGGCGCCGTACGAGGGCGTGGCCGAGTCGCGTCGCTTCTGCTGGGAGATCTCCACGCTGATGGCGCACGCCACGGACCACGTCGCGTTCGACGGGCTGTGGCGCCGCCGCAGCCCCGACCAGGTCTTCAACGACGTCGGCACCGGTTACACGGTGCTCGGCGACCACATGGTGTTCCTGAACACGAGCTGCTGCCTGGAGATCTCGCACCTTCCCGTCGGCCTGCGGACACGCTCAGAGTTCCGCATGCGGTACTACGGCTACGACTCGAGCTCGATCTTCGTGTGGACGATCGCGAACCTCCGGCTGGCGGTGTCGGACAACCTGGAGCGGCACTACCGCAGCGCGATGGGGGCTCTGGTCGAGGAGTCGTCCATCACCACGAAGCGCAACATCGACATCAGCAAGTCCCAATTGCGGCATTCGGCGATGCTGGTCGAGTTGCAGCACTTTCGTCACTTCATGCGGGAGGCCCGTAACCGGCATTTCGACGAGGAACTGTGTCTCCTGCGCAAATCGGATGAGGCGGTGGCGCGCACCATGAAGGAAATGGATCGCGTGGCGCAGCTCGCCACCGAGCTGAGCCGCGCTCGCGACCAACTCGTGCAGTCGAACTCCAACACCCTGCTGGCCGCACTCGCCGCCGGTCTGGCAATCGGCGGAATACCCCAGGTAGTGGAACAAGTCGATGCCTGGATCGGTGAGCGGAGTTGGTGGAAGGTAGGTTTGGCATTCTGCCTTGCCATTACGATAATCGCGGTGATCCTGAAGATTTGGAAAGGCCGTCGATGATTTCCGTGCCCTTCACCAGCCAGGCGGCGAAATGACTGCCACGGACGATGCGATCCATGCGACACCTCTTTTCAGCCGGTCGTGGACCCGGCGGATCCAAGCCTTCGACGCCTCGGTGACAGAGGTGCGCACGGTCTCGTCCGCCCAATCCGGCGAGCCGGCGCGGCACCGCTCCGACCCGAAGGCCGTCCTCGTCGCCGCCATGGCCGCCGCGGCCCGCGCCGGCTGGTCGGCCGCCGAGCCCGACGACGGGCAGGGCGACGAGGAGATCCACGTACGCAAGCGCCGCATCGACGGCCAGGCCACCGCCGCCGCGGAGTCGATACTCAAGGGCTTCACCGAACGCCTGGTCATCGTGGCCGGCGAGGGCCCCGGCGAGCAGATGCCCGGCGCTCTGCTGGGCCAGGAGTTCGGCGCCGGTGGCGGGCGCACCTGGAGCGGCGTCTTCGACTACGTCGACGGCACCACGCTCACGGCGCTCGGCCTGCCGGGCGCGCTGTCGCTCGGCGGCCTCGGCGTGGGCTTGCGGGCCGTGCCCGACCTGCAGGCGTACGCGGTGCTCGCCCCCATCTCGATCGCCTCCCGGCTGGACATCAGCACTCCGCCGGAGGAGCACGCGCTGGAGCTGGTCGATCTGATCGGTGCCCAATACGGCCGCGGGCTCGGCGACGTTCGCGTGGTCACGCACTCGCGCGACACCGGGCCGTTCCATCAGACGTTGATCGACCGGCTCAGGGAGGGCGGCGTCGGCGACGTCATCGTGCCTGATCCCGTCATCATCGAGCCGCCCTACGTGCTGGCCAGGGCCGGCGTGGTCAAGCCCGCGATCGACACGATGATCGGCGTGTTCGGTTTCCCCGAGCTGATGTTCGCCTGCCTGCTCCTGGAGCTGATCGCGCCGCAGTTCACGTTCGTCTTCAGGCCCGCCTCGCTGAGCGGGCTGCGGAGCGACGCCGCGACCCTCGCGCCGCTGTTCGACTTCGATGACGAGGAGATCGAGCAGCTCGCCGGTGTGGGGCTCGAGCCGCACAAGCAGTTCGTCGGCTCTCACCTGGTGCCGGCAGGCACCGGTCGGGCCGCCGCGATGTTCTCCGTGACGGGCTGCGCGCCGCTGCGGCTGCGCCCGCCCTCCCGTCACGGTCGCGGCGTGTCCGTCGAAGGACTGCTGGTGGAGCGAGGCGGGATGACACGGCTGCGGGTCACCAGCGACCAGCCGCTCGACGCTGTCTGACCCCGGTCAGCCGCGCCGTTCGTTGACGCAGCGCAGCACCGGGTACGACGTCAGAGCCTCCGGGTTCACGTCCCCCGTGACGTGGAAGGTGACGGTCTCGCCCGGGAGCAGCGTGACGAGCTGGTCGTCCACCGTCGCCGCCGGGTCGAGGCGGTCGGGGAAGAGGGCCAGGTCGCGGAGGATCGTCTCCGCGGTGATGGTGACCGCGTGACCGCCCTCTTCCGGGGTCACGGCCGCCGTGTAGTCTGCCGGGGGGTAATTCATGGCGGGGTCTTCTGCAGTGGTGAACAGGGCCCTGTGATCGCCCAGTTCCGCGGTCAGCAGAGCGGCCTGCCGGCCCTGTGGCGGGGCCACACGGACCGTGGTGCGGGCGGGGATCTCCACCTGGTCGGTCTGGGCGGCCAGGGCCTGGCCCGTCAGGTCGCGCAGGGCCAGGGTGAGGGTGCCGGACCACGTGTCGTCGGTGTCGTTGACCAGGACCACCTCGTCGCCGAGCCGGGTGATGAGGCGGTCGGCGTAGGAGCGGCGCAGCGCGTACCAGAGGGGTTTCCTGCGGCCCCCGCCGTCCACGGCGGCCCACGAGGTGACCGGCCAGCAGTCGTTGAGCTGCCAGACGATCGTGCCCATGCAGTACGGCATCAGCGCACGGAACCGCTCGACCCCGAACGTCATCGCGCGGGCCTGGTTGAGCTGGGTGTAGTAGTGCCAGTCGTCGAACGTCTCGGGGCGCGGCAGGTGCTCGCCCAGCCCGGCCAGCAGCTTGTCCTGCCCGCCTGGGGCCTTCTGGTGCGAGGAGCCGGGGGTCAGCGGCTCGTCGGAGGAGCCGGCCCGCAAGGTGGCGTACGTCGGCGGCCCCTGGTAGCCGAACTCGGCGACGAAGCGGGGCGTGTAGTCGGCGTAATGGACGTAGTCGAGCCCGCCGCCCCAGACCGTCCAGATGTGCACGGTGCCGGTCGAGGGGTCGCGGACGTCGCGGTCGGGGCTGCCCGAGTAGGGGCTGCCCGGCCAGTACGGACGGGTCGGGTCGAGTTCGGAGACCACCGAAGGCAGCAGGTCGTAGTAGAACGCGGCGCCCCAGCTCCTGCCGTCCAGCCGCTCGCGCCAGTCCCAGTGCTGGTGGCCCTCGATGTTCTCGTTGTTGCCGCACCACAGCACGAGGCTCGGGTGAGCCGACAGCCTGGCCACGTTGTCGCGCGCCTCGGCCTCGACCTCGGAGCGGAACGGCTCCTCCTCGGGGTAGGCGGAGCAGGCGAACGGGAAGTCCTGCCACACCAGCAGGCCGAGGCGGTCGGCGAGGTCGTAGAAGGCGTCGGACTCGTAGACGCCGCCGCCCCACACCCGCAGCGTGTTGGCGCCGGCGGCGACGGCCTGATCGACGCGTTCGGCCAGGCGGCCGGGGGTGACGCGGGCGGGGAAGCAGTCGTCGGGGATCCAGTTGAAGCCGCGTACGAACACCGGCCGGCCGTTGACGATCAGCCGGAACGCGTCGGTGTCCAGCTCGACCGTGCGGAAGCCGATGTCGCGCCGCCACTGGTCGGAGCCGGCCCGCACGGTCAGCGGGTAGAGCGGCTGCGCGCCGTGGCCGCGCGGCCACCACCGCTCGGCGTGCGGCACGTCGAGGCGCAGCACGGCCTCGCTCTCGCCCTGCTCCAGCTTGGCTTCCACGGTCACGCCCGCCACTTCGGCGGTGACGGTGACGGGCGCCTCACCGCTACGTTCGACGCGCACGTGCACGTCGACCCCGTCGCCGCGCACCAGCGGCCGCACCTCGGCCAGGCGCGCGCCGGACCAGGAGTGCAGACCGACGGGCCGCCAGATACCGCTGGTCACCAGCGTGGGTCCCCAGTCCCAGCCGAAGTTGCAGGCCATCTTCCTGATGAACGCGTACGGCTCGTCGTAGGCAGCCGGCCGGTCGCCGTGCCTGGCCTGCTGCTCCTCGGCGTAGGCGTAGGGAGCGCGGAAGCGCACCTCCAGCGTGTTGCGGCCGTCGCGCAGCAGGTCGCGGACGGCGAAGCGGTAGGTGCGGTGCATGTTGGCGGTGCGGCCCAGCTCGTGGCCGTTGAGCAGCACGGTGGCGACCGTGTCCAGCCCTTCGCAGACGAGGTCGGCCCGCTCTTCCCCGTCGTCGTGCCAGTCGAAGGCGGTCTCGTAGCTCCAGTCCGTCCGCCCGATCCAGCCCAGCCGCCGCTCGTTGTCGTCGCGGTAGGGGTCGTCGATGAGCCCGGCGGCGAGCAGGTCGGTGTGCACGCTGCCCGGCACGGCCGCCGGGATGCCGGCGAGGTCACGTTCGCCGTCTGCGCGGAGGGTCCAGCCGTCGTGCAGCGCACGGAACACGTGTTGTCTCCCTACTAAACCGAATAAGCCCACGTGACTCTACGTGGGAGCCTCAGGGCCGTCAACGGCTGGGATGGTGAGGTTAACCGGTTCCCTGGCGGCATGACGGGCGAGCATTGATCGCAAACGGGGTACGTACCCAGGGACTCCAGTGCGCCACATCCTCCCGGGAGATCCATATGACGCAACGCGCGAAGAAGCAGCCGACGTTCGCGCTCGACCCCGTCCTGGTCATCGGCACCGCGCTGTCGGTCCTGCTCGGCGTGATCTTCTACGTCCGGGAGGACACCGCGCAGGGGCTGGGCATGGTGGCGGGGCTCATCGGCGGCGTGATCACGTTACAGGTGCAGACCCTGCTGCGGGAGAAGCGCAGGATCGACCACGAGACGCGGGTGGGGCAGATGGTGGCGACCATCGAGAAGATCCCGTGGCTGCCCGACCTGATGGTGCCGATGCTGCGGGCGGCCAAGCACGTGGAGCGCGAGTACGCGGGCACCCCGGCGGCCGACGCGTGCCGGGTGGCGTTCGAGGACTGCCTGCGCACGCTGGCCGACCTCGAACGCGGCCACTTCCGCGCGCCGTACGGCGACAACGCGGTCTTCCAGCGGCTGATCGAGCAGACCAAGGCCACCATGTGCGCCACCAGCGTGCCCTCGGTCGACCTCACCTGGTGGCGCGAGCCGGTCGGCCGCCAGTATTGGCAGGCCCAGCTCGACGCGCTGGCGCGGGGCGTGACGATCCGCCGGGTCTTCATCTACCACGAGTGGAGCGAGGAGCTGGAGTCGCTGGCCCGCGAACAGATCGCCGCCGGCGTACGGGTGCGCAGGGTGCACGTGGACCGGCTCCCGCCGGCGATGCGGGTGATCAGCGGCGTGTGGGACGGCACCTGCGGCCACGAGCTGAGCTACACGGCGGCCGGTGAGGCGGTGCACGACACGTTCACGGTGTCTCCCCCTGATCTCGAACGGCTGATGACGCAGTTCGAGATGATCGAGCGGAGCGCGGTGGAGCTCGACGAGCCGCGGCGGCAGCCCGGCTCCGTCGCCTGACCCCTTCGGCGGTCAGCATGGCGAGCGCGGCCCACAGCAGGGCGAAGGCCGCCCACCTGACCGCCGGCATCACCTCGCGGAACACCAGCACACCGAGGAGGAACTGCACGATCGGCTCGATGAACTGCAGCATGCCGACCACGCTCAGCGGGACCCGCGTGGCCGCCGCGTTGAACAGCAGCATCGGCGCCATCATGACGAACCCCGAGCCGACGCCGAGCAGGGTGTTGCCGAGCGACACCTGGCCGAACGTGGCCTGCCCCGAGGTCTGCAACACGATCGTGTAGACCGCGGCGAACGGGAACAGCACCGCGGTCTCCACCATCAGCCCCTCGACGGCGCCCACGTCGAGGTGCTTCTTGATCAGCCCGTACAGGCCGAAGGTGGCGGCCAGGCCGAGCGCGATCCAGGGCAGGCCGCCGTACGCGGCGGTGAGCACGGCGACGGCTCCGGCGCCGAGCCCGATGGCGGCCCACTGGCCAGACCGCAGCCGCTCGCGCAGGACGGCCACGCCGAACGCGACGCTGACCAGCGGGGTGATGAAGTAGCCGAGCGAGGCGTCCACCACGTGGCCGTTGGTGCTGGCCCAGATGAACAGCGCCCAGTTGGCCGAGGTGAGCACCCCGGCGAGGGTGAGCAGGCCCAGCTCGCGGGGCTTGCGCAGGATCTCGGCCACCCTTCTCGCCCGGCCCATGGCGAGCAGCAGGAGGCCGACCGCGATGGGCGAGAAGAGCACGCGCAGGGCGAGGATCTCGATGGCGCCGGTGGGCTCGACCAGCGGCCAGTAGAGCACGGACAGGCCCCACAGCACGTACGCCGCCGCGCCGAGCAGGAGACCTTGACGAGCGACGGGCATCATCCAACCTTACGTCGTCCGATCAGAACGACCGATCAGGTCGGTTGCCCGCCCGCCGTGCTCTCGCGGACGATCAGCCGGTGCGGCACCACGATCTCGGGTGGGGGGCCTGACGGCTCGGCCGCGTTGATCGTCTCCAGGAGCGCGTCCACGGCCCGCCTGGCCAGCTCGCCCTTGTCGGGGGCGACGGTGGTGAGGCTGGGCGTGCTGTACTGGCCCTCCTCGATGTCGTCGATGCCCACCACCGCGACGTCGTCGGGCACCCGCCACCCCGCCCTGGTCAGCGCCCTGATCGCGCCGAGGGCGAGCAGGTCGTTGTAGCAGAAGACGGCGTCGGGCGGCTCCGGCAGGGCGATGAGGCGCTGCACGGCCTCGGCGCCGAGCCGCCGGTGGAAGTGCGGCGTGGAGACGATCAGCGTCTCGTCCACCTCGATGCCGGCGCGGGCCAGCGCCTGCCGGTAGCCGGTGGTGCGGAGCTGGGCGGTCTCGCCGGTCGCGTACGGCTGGTCGCCGATGGCGGCCACCCGGCGCCGGCCGAGGTCGAGCAGGTGGGTGGTGGCCTCGCGGGCGGCGGCGACGTTGTCGATGGCGACGTGGGGCAGGCTGCCGTTGAAGATGTGCTCCCCGAGCAGCACGATCGGCACCTTGTTGGCCCGGCCGCGCAGCTCTTCCGCGGTGACGGAGATGGGGCTGATCAGCAGGCCGTCGAAGAGCGTGGCGCGCGAGTCGCGGCCGAGCAGCTCGCGCTCCCTGTCGCCGTCACCGTCGGTCTGGTCGATCATGACGACGTAGCCGCGGGCGCGGGCGGCGGTGATGATCTCGCGGGCCAGCTCGGCGAAGTAGGGCACGTCGAGCTCGGGCACGACGAGCGCGATCATCCCGGTGCGGCCCTGCTTGAGGTTGCGGGCGATGAGGTTGGGACGGTAGCCGAGCTCGTCGAGCACGGTCTGCACCCGGGCGCGCAGCTCGTCGGAGACCGGCGCGTAACCGTTCACCACGTTGGACACCGTGCGGATCGACACGTTCGCCCGCTTGGCGACGTCACGCAAGGTTGGACCGGCCATGCGTCTCCTATACCTCCCGCGCTGTCTGTTGGGTAGATCCTAAACCCGCTCTTGCATCGTTGCAGACGAGTATGCATGATGTCTGCATCGTTGCAGAGCCCTCACACCGTCTCATCCCGTCCGGCTAGGAGTCGAAGATGCCCCCATCCCCCATTGGCCGCCGTGGTTTTCTCAAGGGAGCCCTGGGCATCGGGGCCCTCGCCGCCACCGGCTCGCTCGCCGCCGCCTGCGCCGCCCCCGGCGGGACCGGCGCCGAGCCCAGCAAGCTCACCAGGCCCACCGCCGCCGCCTCGGCCGCCAAGGGCGAGATCACCATCTGGAACCGGTCGGGCGACCTGTTCAAGGTGTTCGACGCGGCGATCGGCGAGTTCCGCAAGGCGTACCCGAACGTCAGGGTCAACCACCAGGCCGTGGACATCGACGCCAAGCTCGCCAACACCCTCATCAGCGGCACCGACGTGCCCGACGGCAGCTTCTGGGACGACGCCAAGATCGGCGGGCAGGCCGAGCACCTCTTCGACCTGACGGACCTCATCGCGCCGTACAAGGACCAGACGTCGGCGTACAAGCTGTCGGTGAACACCGTGGACGGCAAGATCTACGGCGTCCCGTGGGACCTCGACCCCGGCCTGCTGTGGTACCGCGAGGACATCCTGGAGGACGCGGGCGTCGACCCGGCGAGCCTCGCGACGTACGACGACCTGCTCGCCGCGGCCAGGACGGTCAAGGAGAAGGACCCCAAGACCAGGCCCATCCACCTGGAGAAGACGCCGTTCCTCGGCCAGCTCTGGCTGGAGATGCTGGCCAACCAGCAGGGCACCAGCCTCACCGACGCCCAGGGCAAGCTGCGCCTCGACTCCGAGGAGTACCGGCGGATCTTCGGCTGGATCGACACGGCGGTCAAGGACGGCCTCGTCACCCACGCGCCCTACCTGGAGCCGGCCGACGTCAACACGCTCGACAACGGCCAGCAGGTGTTCGTGCCGTGGGCGATCTGGTGGTCGTTCGCGCCGCAGCAACTGCTGAAGAACACCAAGGGCAAGTGGCGGGCCGCGCCGCTGCCCGCCTGGACACCGGGCGGCGCGCGCAGCGGCGCGATGGGCGGCAGCAGCTTCGTCATCCCCGCCAAGGCCAAGAACCCCGAGCTGGCCTGGCTGCTGTACGAGTTCCTGTGCTTCAAGGAGCCCGGCTACACCGCCGTGTACGGCCCCAACGACGTCTACCCCGGCGGCCTGTCCACCTCGATCCCGAGCTACCAGCCCGCACTCGACCCCGCCAAGCCGCTGTTCCAGCCCATCGAGGCACTCGGCGGCCAGGACCTGTGGAAGGTCGCCGTGGACGCCGCCGCCACCATCCCGGCCGCCGCGCCGATCCCGTGGTGGTGGGCGCAGTCGGTGGACTACCTGGGCAACAACATGCAGCGCCTGATCGACGGCAAGATGACGCCCGACCAGGTGATCTCCGACTCGGCGGAGAAGATCCAGCGCAACCTCATCGACCGCTCATGACGAGTCTCACCCGTGGTCTCCGGCGGCCCGCCAGGCCGTCGCCGTGGCGGACCGCCCGGCTGTCGCCGTACCTGTTCATCGCCCCGTTCTTCGTGGTCTTCGCCGCGTTCGGGGTCTACCCGCTGATCTACGCGCTGCAGCTCAGCTTCATGCGCTGGCGGGGTGCGGGGGCGGCGCGCTGGGTCGGCCTGGACAACTACCTCTACCTGCTGACCAGCCCCGACTTCTGGGCCTCGCTCGGCAACAGCGCCGTCATGTGGCTGCTCATCGTGCCGATCCAGGTCGTGGCGGGCCTCGGCGGCGCGGTGCTGCTGGCCAACGCCAAGCTGCGGCTGCGCGGGTTCTTCCGGGTGGCGTTCATCGCGCCGTTCGTGACCCCGCTGGTGGCCATGGCGCAGGTCTGGATCGTGGTGTTCGACCAGGACTACGGCCTGGTCAACTACCTGCTCAACCTGGTCGGGCTGCCCGACGTCGGCTGGCTCACCTCCACCACGTGGTCGAAGCCGACGCTGGCGCTGCTGTTCCTGTGGAAGACGACCGGGTTCGCGATCATCATCCTGCTCGCGGGGCTGCAGGCCGTGCCGGGCGGCGTGTACGAGGCCGCCTCCCTCGACGGCGCCTCCCGCCGGCGCCAGTTCTGGTCGATCACGCTGCCGCTGGTGCGGCGGAGCATGGCGTTCCTCGTCGTCATCCAGACGCTGGCGGTCTTCCAGATGTTCTCGGAGCCGTACGTGGTGACCGAGGGCGGCCCGTACGGCTCCACCACGACCGCCGGGCTCTACCTCTACGACCACATCACGGCCTCCGACCTCGGCACCGGCGCGGCGAACTCGTTCCTGCTGGTCCTGCTGGTCTTCGGCCTATCGCTGATCTCGGTCAGGCTGCTGCGCCCGAAAGACGAGGTGTCATGACGCAGAACAGGCCGGGCATCGTCCAGTACGCGGTGCTGACGCTGCTCGCGATCGCGTTCCTCTACCCCATCTGGTGGGCGGTCAGCTCGTCGCTGAAACCGGCGGCCGAGATCATCACGAGCCCGCTGTCGCTCGGCGAGCCGACCCTGGACAACTACCGGGCCATGTTCGCCGACGTGCCCATCGGCACCGGCTTCGCCAACACGGCGCTGGTGCTGGCGGTCAAGGGCGCGATGACGATGTTCTTCTGCCCGCTGGCCGGCTACGCCTTCGCCAAGTACGACTTCCCGTTCAAGAACCTGCTGTTCGGCGTGGTGCTGCTGACGCTGATGCTGCCGACGCTGGTGCTGATCATCCCGTTGCTGCTGGAGATGAGCGCGCTGGGCTGGGTGAACACGTACCAGGCGCTGATCCTGCCGGGGAGCGTGGACGCGTTCAGCATCTTCTGGATGCGGCAGACCATCGCCGCCATCCCGAACGAGCTGATCGACGCGGGGCGGGTGGACGGCGCCGGCGAGTTCGGCATCTTCTGGCGGGTCGTGCTGCCGGTCATCCGGCCGGGCCTCGCCGCGCTGGCGGTGCTGACCACCATGAACATCTACAACGACTTCGTCTGGCCGGTCGTCGCCGTCAACGACACCGCACACCAGACGTTGCAGGTGGTGCTGTCCACACTGGCGCAGAACGTCACCGGCAACCGCATCGGCGCCGACTTCGCCACCGTCTGGGGCGAGCTGCTCGCCGCCGGCAGCATCGCGCTGCTGCCGCTGCTGGTGATCTTCGTCCTGCTGCAGCGCCACTTCATCAACGGCATCCTCGCGGGCAGCGTCAAGGGCTGACCCCACACATGAAACGGAGAACCATGACGCCGCGTGCGGAATATCCCCGCCCCCACTTCGACCGGTCGCACTCCTGGTCGAGCCTGAACGGTGAGTGGGAGTTCCGGGCCGACACCGAGCCGGACTGGACCGCCACCATCACCGTGCCCTTCGCCTGGGAGACGCCCGCGTCGGGGATCGAGGCGCACTGGCTGCCCCTCGCCTGGTACCGCCGCCGCTTCACCGTCCCGTCCGAGTGGTCGGGGCAGCGCGTGGTGCTGCACTTCGGCGCGGTGCAGCACGAGGCCACGGTCTGGGTGAACGGCACCGAAGTGGTCAGCCATCGGGGCGGTTACACGCCGTTCGAGGCCGACATCACCGGCGCGCTGAGCGGTGCCGGCGAGCAGGAGGTCGTGGTCCGGGTCTCCGCGCCGCTCGACAAGCGGGAGATCGCGCACGGCAAGCAGCGCAGCGTCCCGCGCGACGACTTCGACGGCGTCTGCTTCACCCCGTCGTCCGGCATCTGGCAGAGCGTGTGGCTGGAGGCGCGGCCCGAAACCTTCCTCGCCGGGCTACGGCTGCGGCCCGCCGAGGGTCTTGACGGCATAGCGGTCGTCGCCACCGTGGGAGGGCCGGCGGAGGGGGCCCTGCTGCGGCTGACGCTGCGCGGCACGGACACGAGCGTCGAGGTGCCGATCTCCGGCGGGCGGGCCGAGGCGGTGCTGCCCGTGACCGAGCCGCGCCTGTGGTCCCCCGAGGACCCGCACCTCTACCACGTGGACGCCACCCTCACCTCCGCCGCCGGCGCCGACACCGTCGCCGCCTACACCGGGCTGCGGCGCATCGAGGTCATCGGCGAGGACCTCTTTCTGAACGGGCGCCGCCTGTTCGTGCGCGGGGTGCTCGACCAGGGCTACTGGCCGCGTACGGGGATCACCCCGCCGGACGACGACGCTCTCCTCCGCGACCTCGAACTGGCCGCCGAGGCGGGCTACAACCTGGTGCGCAAGCACCTCAAGCTGGAGGACCCGCGCTTCGTCCACCACGCCGACCGGCTCGGCATCCTGGTGTGGGCGGAACCGGCCGCGACGGGGACGTTCACGGAGGCGTCCGTGGCGGCGTTCGAGGAGCAGATCGCGCCCATGGTCGAGCGCGACGGCAACTCGCCGGCGATCGTCATCTGGGGCCTCTACAACGAGGAATGGGGTCTCGACTGGGACATCCCCGGCGACCCGGCCAAGCAGGAGGCGGTGGCGCGGGCGTACGACCTGATCAAGGCCCTCGACCCGAGCCGGCCCGCGGTGGACAACTCCGGCTGGACCCACGTCAGGACCGACCTGCTCGACTGGCACTACTACGACGAGTCCGCCGCCTCCTGGGGCAGGACCGTCGCCGCACTGCTGGACGGCGAGCAGGACGACTTCCCCGTCAAGCTCGGCCCCGACTACGTCGTGCGCAAGAAGCTGGCGGGCGTCCCGGACCAGCCGCTGCGCGGCCTGCCCAACCTCAACAGCGAGTACGGCACCGGCTTCACCTCCGTCGAGCGGGGCTGGCAGCTGCGCTGGCAGACCCAGGAGCTGCGCCGCCACGACCGGGTGGCCGGCTACGTCTACACCGAGCTGTACGACATCGAGCACGAGATGGCCGGCCTGCTCGACTACGAGCGCCGCGCCAAGGACCTCGGCGGGGTGCGGCCGTCCGACGTGAACGCCACGACCACGCTCGTCCTCGACGTCGTCCCCGTCGCACCTGGCCGCGACCTGCTCAGCGAGTCGGGGCGGGTCAGCGTGCCCGTCCGCGTCTCGCACCACGGCGCCGAGCCGGTCAACGGCCACCTGCACACCGCCTGGACGCCCGTCCTCGGCGCGCCGCCCGCCGGTCCCGGCGCCGAGGGGCCGTGGATCGAGGCCAAGCCGTTCCTGCTCAGCGGCCCCGCCGAGGTCACCGCCGAGCTGCCGGACGGCTGGACCAGCGGGCGCCTGCACCTGGCCCTCGTCAGCGACGGCGTCGTGGTGGCCCGCTCCGCCGTGGACGTCGACACCCACACAGCTCCCGTCATCGGAGACGACCGCCAGTCCTAGCCAAGGAGAGTAAGCACGTGCGGCTGACACCCCCCACGCGGATCGTGACCGCGTTAGCCCTCATCGCCACCTGCCTCGGAGCACTGGCCGGCCCCGCCTCGGCGGCCCCGGCCGGCCAGGTGCTCTACTCGCCCGACCTGGCCACGTTCCCCCAGGGGGACGCGAGCTACCCGAGGGCGATCAGGCTCGACCACGACGGCTCGCCGAACGAGACCATGCTGGCCGAACGCTGTAGTTACCTGAACTCCGGCGCGCGGGTGCCCATCAGGCGGCCCGCGCGCCGGGCTCCGGTCAGCTGAACGGACGGGCCATCTGGTCGAGGGTCTCGCGGATGACCTCATGCAACGTGCGGGCCTCACCCTCCTCGGTCCACACATGGGACGCCAGCCGCAACCCCACCAGGAACGCCGCCGCCAGCACCCGCCCGGGCACGTCACCCGGCCGCCCCGAGACGGCCGCGGCGAGGTCGCTCTCCAGACCGGCGTGGTTGGCGAGCTGCCGGGCCAGCAGGGACGGATGCCGCCGGGCGAGGCGGGTACGCAACGCCCATTCGCGCTCCGGCTCCCCCAGCTCCTCCTGCAGCTCCTCGATCGAGACCCGCAGCGCCTGCCAGGCGGGCATGCCGGGCGGCTGGGCGCGTACCCGCTCGACGAGGGCGCCCATGCGCTGCTCCTCGCCGTAGAGCAGCGCGTCCTCCTTGCCGGCGAAGTAGTTGGAGAACGTCCGGCGTGAGATGTTGGCCGCGTCGGCGATGGACTCGACCGTGACCGCGTCGAGGCCGTGCTCGACCACCAGCCGCAACGCCGCCTCGTGGACGGCCTGGCGAGTCTCGGCCTTCTTGCGTTCGCGCAGCCCGGGCGTGGGGTCCATAGTGCGGTCAGCCTACCGGGAGGCGTGCGAGCCCCCGCTGCGGAGAGGGCTCGCACAAGATCATTCTGCCCCAAAAGGATCTTGACTCGCACATCGCCTCCCCCTTCCGGCGATGCGACCGGCGTCCGGCGCTTGGGGGACAATCGGCAGGGTGCAGTTCCGCGTACTGGGTCCCCTCGACGTACGGACCGCCGCCGGCGAGCCCGTCGCGGTCGGCGGCCCCCGCCCGCGCGCGCTGCTGGCCCTGCTGCTCCTCGACGCCGGCCGCCTGGTCACCCTCGAACGCCTCATCGACGGCCAGTACGGCGACCGCCCTCCGTCGGGCGCGGCCAACGCCGTCCAGGCCCAGGTCTCCCGGCTGCGCAGAAACCTCCCAGGGGGCCTGATCGAGTCCCACGGCTCCGGCTACCGGCTCGCCGTGGACCGCGACGACGTGGACGTCCACCGCTTCGACCGCCTGGCCAGGGACGGCCGCGCCCTGCTCTCGGCCGGCCGCCACGCCGCCGCGGCGACCGTCCTCCGCGAGGCCCTGGACCTGTGGCGCGGCCCCGCCTTCGCCGACGTCGCCGACGCCCCCTTCGCCGCGCCCCAGACGCAGAGACTCGACGACCTGCGCCTGTCGGCGGCAGAAGACCTCTATGAGGCCGAACTCTCCCTCCCCGGCACCGCCCCGCCCGTGACGGGCCTGAGCGACCTGCTCTCCGCCGACCCCCTCCGGGAGCGAACCCGCGCCCTCCTCATGCGCGCCCTTCACGCATCCGGCAGGCAGGCAGAGGCCCTGCAGGTCTTCGAAGAAGGCCGCCGCCTCCTGGCCGACGAGCTGGGCGCCGATCCCTCGCCGGAGCTGGCCGCCCTTCACCTGGAGATCCTTCGCGGCCACCAGAACCGCACGTCCCTGGTTCGCCCCCCGGCCCAACTGACCAGCTTCATCGGCCGCGACCCCGAGCTGGCCCACCTGGCGACCTTGAAGGCTCGCCTGATCACCGTCGTCGGCCCCGGCGGCACCGGCAAGACCCGCCTGGCCATCGAACACACCCGCCGCCTCAGCACCACCGCCTTCGCCGACCTCTCCCTGGTGAGCGTGGGCGGGGAGCCGGATCCGGGGTCGGCGGTGGCGCGGGTGGTGTGGCAGGCGCTCGGGTTGCGCGAACCGGCGCTGCGGCCGTCCAACGCCGGCCCCGATCCCGTGCAGCGGCTCGTCGCCGCGCTCGCCGGGCAGGAGCTGCTGCTCGTCCTCGACAACTGCGAGCACGTCATCGACGAGGCCGCCACGCTCGTACGCCGCCTGCTCGCCGGCTGCCCGGGCCTGCGCGTCCTCGCCACCAGCCGGGAGCCGCTCGGCCTGACCGGCGAGCACCTCGTCCCGCTCACCCCGCTGCCCGTCCCGCCACCCGGGGCGGAGCAGGACCCGCTCGCGTACCCGGCGGTCCGGCTGTTCACCGAACGGGCGGCAGCGGTGCGCCCCGGCGCCCTGGACCCGCGGACGCTGGACGTGGTGGCGCGGATCTGCGCCGAGTTGGACGGGTTGCCGCTGGCGATCGAGCTGGCGGCGGCGCGGGTGCGGACGTTCGGGGTGGCGGAGATCGCCGAGCGGCTGGCCGAGCACGGCCGGTTCCGGCTGCTGTCGCGCGGCGACCGTACGGCGGCGGCCCGCCACCGTACGCTCCACGCGGTCGTCGAGTGGAGCTGGAGCCTGCTGGACGCCGACGAACAGGCCCTGGCCAGCAGGATGTCGGTGTTCAGCGGCGGCGCGACCCTGGAGGCCGTCGAACGGGTCTGCTTCCCCGACGGGGCGGACGTGCTGGCCGGCCTGGTGGACAAGTCGCTGGTCGAGACCGACGGCGAGCGATACCAGATGCTCGACACCATCCGCCTGTTCTGCCTCGAACGCCTGGCGGCGGCCGGCGAGGAGGCGGCGGTACGGCGGGCGCACGCGGCCTGGTTCCTGGAGTTCGCCGGCCGCGCCGACGACCACCTCTACCGGGACGAGCAGCTCGACTGGCTGGCCCGGCTGTCGGCCGACGACGCCAACCTGCGGGCGGCGCTGCGGTGGAGCGCCGAGCACGACCCGGCGACCGGACTGCGGCTGACGGCGGCGCTGGCCATGTACTGGTGGCTGAGCGGGCGGCGGGGCCAGGCCGCCCCGCACGCCGTACGCCTGCTCGACCGCGTCGGCACGGAGCCGCCCGACGGGCTGGCGGAGGAGTACGTGATGACCGTGCTGCACGCCGTCCCCGACGCGGGGTCACCGCACTGGCGCCAGGCCAGGAAGATCGTCGAGTCGCTGGGACGGCCGATGCGGCACCGGTTCGGCGTGGCGCTGTGGGGCATGATCGCCGGGCCGCCCGGCGAAGACGAGGAGGAACGCGGCCGCCGCGAGAACCTCAGCCACGACCCGTGGAGCCGGGCGCTCGGCGACCTCGGCACCGCCCTCATGAAGGTGCTCAACGGCGCGCCCGCCGAGGCCGAACCCGAGCTGGAACAGGTGCTCGCCGCCTTCGGCCGGCTCGGCGAGCGATGGGGCAAGGCGCAGGCGCTCGACTGGCTGGCGGTGATCGCGGGCTGGCGCGGCGACTGGGCGCGGGCCCGGCGGCTGTGGCAGGAGGCGCTCGGGCTACTGGAGGAGCTGGGCGGGCTCGACGAGCTGGCCGACGTGCTGATCCGGCGGGCCGCCGCCCTGTGGCGGGCCGGTGACGTCGCCGCCGCCCGCGCCGACTACGAACGCGCCGGCGAGCTGGAACGGCGGCTCGGCCGCCCCGAGCTGACCGCCTGGGTGCAGCTCCAGCTCGGCGACATCGCCCGCCACGAGGGCGACCTGCCCGAGGCGGAACGGCTCCTGTCGGCGGCGCTGGCCGGCTCCGGGAGTGGCGCCTTCACCTCGGCCGGCACCCGCTCCCACGTCCTCACCGCCCTGGCCCGCCTCGCCGAGGCCCACGGTGACGTCGAACGCGCCACCACCCTGCACACCGACGCCCTGGCCGCCGCCCTCTCCTCCCCCATGACCTCCGACTGGGCCGACGCCACCGAAGCCCTGGCGGGCGGTCTCGCGGGCGGTCTCGCGGGCGGTCTCGTGAGCGAGGAGGAGGCGGAACGGGCGGCGTTGTTGCTGGGCGTCGCGGTGGCGTTGCGCGGCATGGCGGTGGCGGGCGACCGCGACGTGGCCCGTACCGCCGCGAAGGCCGGCGCGATCCTCGGCGCTGAGGCGTTCGCCGCCTCCTACGCCGAAGGCGCCGCCATGACCAGAGCCGACGCCCTGGCCACGCTCAAGGCGACGGGTCGCTGACACCCCGGAAGCGGGCTGTCAGCGAGTGATCGGCGGGTTGTCAGCAGGAATCGCGAACGTGGGGGCATGCGAAACACCAACGTCCTCATTTCGGGCGCCAGCATCGCCGGACCCGCACTGGCTCACTGGCTCATCCGGTACGGATTCGCCGTCACCGTCGTCGAGCGGGCGCCGTCGCTGCGGCTGGGCGGGCAGGCCGTCGACTTCAAGGGCGTCACTCACCGTACGGTGCTGAGCCGCATGGGCGTCCTGGACGACGTGCGCCGGCTCCGGACCGGCGGCAGCGACCAGGAGATCGTGGACGCGGCCGGGCGGAGGCTGGCGGTCATCCCCGGCGAGTTCACCGGCGGCGACGTCGAGATCACCCGGGGCGACCTGTCGCGCCTGCTGTACGAGCGCACCGCCCTCGCCTGCGAATACGTCTTCGGCGACTCCATCACCTCGCTCACCGAGACCAGGGACGGCGTGCACGTCACCTTCGAACGCGCGGCGCCGCGCACCTTCGACCTGGTGGTGGGCGCGGACGGGATCCATTCGAACGTGCGCAGGCTGGCGTTCGGGCGCGAGGAGGAGTTCGTGAGGTTCCTCGGCCATTACTACGCGCTGGTGGAGACCGGCCTGGACTTCGGGGAGCCGGCGAAGATGTACAACGAGCCTGGCCGGATGGTGGCGGTGGGCGGGACGAAGGCGCCGGCGTTCTTCGTGTTCGCCTCGGAACCGCTGGAGTACGACCGCTACGACGTCGAACAGCAGAAGAAGCTGCTCGACCGGGCCTACGCCGGCATGGGCTGGCGGGTCCCCGAGGTCATGGACGCGGTACGCGACGCGCGCGAGGTCTACTTCGACTCGCTCAGCCAGGTCAGGATCGACCGGTACAGCCAGGGCCGGGTGGTGTTGCTGGGCGACGCGGCGTACGGCAACACTCTGGGCGGTTTCGGCACCGGCCTGGCCGTGGTGGGCGCGTACGTGCTGGCGGGCGAGCTGGCGGCGGCGGGCGGCGACCACCGGGCGGCCTTCGCCGAGTACGAACGCCGGTTCCGCCCCTACGCCAAGATCGCCAAGAACGGCAACGCGGGCCCGTTCCTCGCCCCGGGAAGCCCGGCCAAGATGCGCCTGCGCAACTGGACCTTCAAGTACGGCTTCCTGCTCGGCCTGATGCTGAAGGTGACGGACAAGTTCGCCACCGACATCAAGCTCAAGTCGTACGAGCAGGTCATGCCGTGAGGCGGCCGGCGGCGCCCTCGATGCGGAGCTTGGGCGGAGCGTCCAGCAGGGGGATGCGGCCGTCGTCGGGGACGACGTGCCAGTCCTGGACCGGCACCAGCCCGGGCCCGATCAGCTCGAACCCGTCCAACAGCGCCAGCACCTCCTCCCGCGTGCGGAACGTGGGCTGCGCGGGCGAGCCGGCCGTCGCGGCCGTGAGCTGGGCGATGGCCTCGGGGTCGCTCTCGGCCATGGCGTGCGAGATCACCAGGTGGCTGCCCGGCGCCATGCGCTTCCTGAACGCGGCCACGATGCCGGCCGGGTCCTCCTCGTCCATGATGAAGTGCAGCACGCCGACCATCAGCACGCACACCGGCTCGCCGAAGTCGATCAGCTCGACGACGTCGGGGTGGCCCAGGATGTCGGCGGGCCTGCGCAGGTCGGCGTGCACGCCGGCGACGGTCGGCGAGTCGGTGAGCATCACCTGGGCGTGCATGTGGACGACGGGGTCGTTGTCGACGTAGATCGCCCGGACGTCCGGGCGCGCCTTGCGGGCGACCTCATGGACGTTCGGATAGGTCGGGATGCCGGTGCCGAGGTCGATGTACTGGCGGATGCCCTGCTCGCTCAGATGCCCGACCACCTCGATCTGGAACTGCCGGTTGGCGCGGGCGACCAGGCGGCTGTCGGGGGCGACGGCGAGGAGTCGTTCGGCCACCTCGCGGTCCACGCCCAGATTGTCCTTGCCGCCGAGCAGGTAGTCATAGACCCGCGCTGAGCTGGGGACATAGGGGTCGATGCCGGGTGGTACCCGTTCGAGCTCGGTCACAGGGCCGTCTCCTTCACCGGGGGCAGCTTGGCCGTTATATTACTCGCCGGTTGGCTTTCGCACCCGGCATGTGCGGACGCCGATGGGGAAGGTACTGTCCTCCGCGTACGTAATTACCGCCGCCTGACCGATGCGCTCGAGGCATAAGCCTGTGCATCCTGGTGGGGACGGGTCCGGCGCGAGGGCTCGTTCCGGACCCGAGAGGAGTCGCGAGGGCATGGACAACGCGGCAGGCCGCCCTACCGTGATCTTGGACAACGGTGTCGTCGGCAGGGTGGTGCTGGCTCATTCGTCCCAGCGCGACCTCGTGCTCGTGCTCGGCATGGACGGCACCCTGCTGAGCTGCCGGCTCGACGACATCGCCTGCGTGGTGGGCGGTGACCCGCTGTGCCGTGACGGCTGACCGGTCAGGTCAGGAAACGTCTGATGCCGGCGGCCAGCGAGGTCGCCATGCGCTCGCGGAAGGCGGGGTCGGTCATCTTGGCCGCGTCGCCCTCGTTGCGCATGTTGCCGCACTCGATGAACACCGCCGGCCGCTTCGACAGGTTGAGCCCGCCGAGGTCGGTGCGGGTCTCCAGGCCCCTGCGGGCCCTGTAGGTCGCGTACGGCATGCCGGTGCCCTCGCGGAAGGCGTCGCGCACGTCGATGCCGAGCCGGCGCGACGGTTTGACCACGGCGTCGTTGTGGCCCTTGAGCAGGCCCGGCATGATCACGTGGAAGCCGTGCCCGCTGGGCGCGGCGCCGTCGCCGTGAATGGACAGCACCGCGTCGGCCCTGGCCTCGTTGCCGATGGCGGCCCGCTCGGTGACGCAGGGGCCGACGCCCTTGTCGTTGGGCCGGGTGAGCACGACCTTGGCGCCCATGCGCTGCAGGATCGGCCTGAGCCTGGTGGCGACGTCCCAGGTGAAGGCGTGTTCGGGGAAGCCCGACGCGGTCTGGGTGCCGGTGGTGTTGCAGGGCTTGCGCCCGGTGATGACGTCGACCTGGCGGTTGATCTCCTTGGGATGGGAGGCGTTGCCGCCGTTGTGCCCCGGGTCGATCACCACGACTTTGCCCGCCAGCGGCCCCGAGGCGGTGGCGGTGGGCGAGGCGGCCGGCCCGGCCTCGCGTACGGCCGGCCCGGCCTCGCGTACGGCGGGCGCCGCGCCTTGGGCACATCCGGCGGCCAGGCCGGCAAGCGTCATCAGCAGGGCCGCAGTGAGGTGGGCGCGCATGGCAACGACCGTACCCGGCGCTGCCGGAGAAACCCACGACCCGCCCTGACCTGGCCTTTCGTGTCGTGACGTGGCCCATGAACGGTGGGAGACTGGCGAGATGATCAGGGGGTACGCGGAGCAGCCGAGCCCGTACGCGGGCGGCCACATGACGCTGCGGGTCTCGACGGACGCGCCCACGTTCCGGGTGGAGTTCCACCGATACGAGACCGGCATGACGCTGACCGACAAGACGCCGTGGCTGCCCGGCGAGCACGCGCCGCCGCACCTGCCCGCGCACGACTGGGGCCGGCCGGGCACGGGGCTGCGCGGCGAGCCGCTGCGGCCCTGGGCGGTCTATCCGGTGCGGGCGCCGGCCGAGCCAGGCGTCTACGTGGCGGTGCTGGTGGAGGGCGACGAGAGCGGCTCCGACCGTACCGACCCTGACCGGACGACCCCCGACGGGCGGGAGGCCAGGGCGTTGTTCGTGGTCAGGCCCGTGCGCCCGGCGGCGCGGATCCTCTACAAGCTGCCGCTGTTCACCTACCACGCCTACAACCTGATCGACGGGCGGCCGTACGATCCTGAGCGGCTGACCGGCCACTGGTGCCTCTACACCATGCCCGACCAGGTCCCCGAGCCCGGAGTGTCGCTGCACCGGCCGGGCGGCGGCACCGGGGGCACGCCGTGGGACGTCCACAACTTCGACCCTTACGACCCGACGCCGCGCCAGACGTTCGTGCACTGGGACGCCAGGTTCATCGCCTGGGCCGCGCGCCGGGGGTACGCGGTGGACTACTGCACCGATCTCGACCTGCATCAGGAGGGGGCGGCGCTGCTGGAGCCGTACCGGCTGACGGTGAGCGCGGGGCACGACGAGTACTGGAGCGACGCCATGCGCGCCGCCGTCGCCGAGCACGTCGCGGCCGGGCGGAACGCGGCCTTCTTCGGCGGCAACACCTGCTGGTGGCGGGTCGTCTTCCACGACCCGCTCACCTTCTCCCGCGTCGGTGTCTGGCACGAGGAGGGGCCGCCGGAGAACGAGCTGATCGGCGTCAGCTTCCGCAACGGCGGCGAGCGCGACCGCGACGATCATCCTGAGCCGGTCGGCTACCGGGTGCAGCACGCGGATCACTGGGTCTACGAAGGCACCGGGCTGCGCGACGGCGACACGTTCGGGCTGGCGGAGAACCTCGTGGGCTACGAGTGCGACGGCGCCGACTTCGACCGGGCGGCGGCGCCGCCGTACGCGCCCACCGGCGCCGACGGCACGCCTCCAGGGTTCACCATCCTCGCGGTGGGCGACGCCAGGGCGAGCGGGTGGGGCTTCGGCAACGGCGCCGCCACGATGGGCCTCTACGAGGCCGCCGCACCGGCCACGATGCCCCGCGCGTCCGGCGCCCCGGCCACACGGCCCCCCGCGTCCGGCGGCATCGTGTTCAACGCCGCCACCACCGACTGGCCGCGCGGCCTGGCCACCTGCGCGGCGGTCGAGCGCATCACGGCGAACGTGCTCGACCGCCTCTCCTAGGCGCCGGGCAGCCGCGGCTCCTCGTGCTTGCGGATGAGGTACGGCGGCAGCGCCAGGGCGTGCATGCCGGTCGTGCGCAGGGCCTCGATCGAGTGCTCCGGCGTCTCGGTCAGCGGCTCGCCCGGGCCGTTGAGCGAGGTGTTGATCAGCACAGGAACGCCGGTGAGCGCGTGCCACCTGGTCAGCAGGGCGTGCAGGAAGGGCGTGGTGGAGCGTTCCACGGTCTGCAGGCGGGCGGTGCCGTCCACGTGGGTGATGCCGGGCAGCCTGTCGCGGTAGGCGGGGCGGACGGCGGCGGCGTACTGCATGAACGGGGCAGGGCGGTCCACCTCGAAGACGCGTCCTGCGTGCTCGGCGAGCACCAGCGGCGCCAGCGGGCGGAACCACTCGCGGCCCTTGACCTCGAAGTTGATGTAGTCCTGCATGTCGGGGCTGCGCGGGTCGCCGAGGATGCTGCGGTTGCCGAGCGCCCTCGGGCCGGACTCGCCGCGGCCTTGGTGCAGGCCCACCACGCGGCCGCTCGCCAGCAGCCCGGCCAGCTCGCCTGCCAGGTCGTCGGGCCGCTCGGCGTACAGTCCCGCGGGCAGGCCGCGGACGGCCGCCTCGATAGCGCTCTCGTCCGGGTCGGGGCCGAGGAAGTCGTCCGTCCAGCGCCACCGGCTCTCGACGCCCAGGCAGGCGATCAGCCCGTAGAGCGCGCAGCCGATCGCCGTGCCGCCGTCGTGGGGGCTGGGCGGGATGAACAGCTCGCGGAACGGCGACTCGCGGATGAGCCGGCCGTTGGCCGAGCAGTTGAGCGCGGTGCCGCCGGCGAAGGCCAGCGCGTCGAGGCCGGTCCTGTCGTGCAGCCAGGCGACGACCCTGGTCAGCGCCCGCTCGAAGGCGCGCTGGCCGGCGGCGGCCAGGTTCGCGGCGCGGCGGAACTCCTCGCCGCCCGGCTCGTAGAGGTAGGCGTCGCGGTCGGCGAAGAGCTCCAGCCAGGCGGGCGGGATGTGCACCTCGTGGCCGCGTACGTCGAGGTCGGGCAGGCCGAGCGCATCGGGGTCGCCGAACGGGGCCAGCCCCATCACCTTGCCCTCGTTGCCCTCGCCCTCGGGCCACAGCATCTTGGTCAGCAGCGCGTAGAAGCAGCCGAGCCCGGCGGGCCGTGTCCAGTCACCGTCCCAGAGCTGCTTGGCCAGGCACTCGATGCGGCCGCCACGTGAGCACCGGTAGAAGGAGGCGACCTCCAGCAGGTCGCCGCCCGCGTCCCGCGGCAGCTCGACCTGCTCGGTGAAGTCCCTGACGTGGCTGCCCTGCGCGTCGATCACCAGCCCGGCCGCCTCGTCGAACGGCGAGGGGTAGAACGCGCTGTAGAGGTGGCTGAGGTGGTGGGACACCAGGACGATCTGTGCGTTCTCCTTGAGCCCGAGCGTCTCGCGCACCTCCTCCTGGTACGCGCCCGAGTGCTCGATCTCGGTGTCCGACGAGTACCCCTCGACCACGAGGTCGATCGGCTCCTTGAGGAGCGGCATGGCGGGCAGGTAGCGGTCGGGCAGGTCGCCGAGGCGGCCCCAGTGGTGCTTTCTTCGGCTGATCCGCTCCTTCTGCAGGCTGTACATGCCCGACTCGCCCACGGCGACGGCAATGGAACCATCCTGGGTGCGATTTATACCGACAACAATGGGAAAGTCCGCCATGTTGCTGCCTCCTGATCGTGATCACGGGCACCGATACCCCAGGCCAGAACAAGTGGATCTCCCAACCGCGTAAGGGACACGTCAGCTCTTAGCGGCCGAGCACGTCACCTGCCGGTCCGCGGGTTGTGAGCAGGCTTTCCTGTCTGATTTCGGAAGCACACCGGGCGGTCCGGTGTTTACGCTCCCATAGGGATGGGCGCCTTCGGCGACCACCTCTCAGGAGACCTCCAGGCACCGCACCACTGACGAGAGGAGACCTGGAGTTATGAGAGAGACCATCGAGACCTGGCCGGTCAGCGACAGAGGCGCCGGGCAGGAGATGTCCTTCCGGCCCGGCATCCGCACCGCCACACCCGCCGACGCCGCGCGGGCGGCCGAGCTGATCGCCACCGCGTTCGCCGGGCTGCGGTCCGTCGCCTACCTGGTGCCCGAGCGCAGGCGGCGGCACCAGGTGCTGGCCGACGGCTTCCTGATCGTCGTCGAGCACGCCATCGAGCACGGCGCGGTGCACCTCATCGACGACGAGGCGGCGGCCGTGTGGATCCCGTACGCCGAGGGCGCGTCCGAACCCGCCGACTACGACCGGCGGCTGGGCGAGGCCACCGGCGAGTTCGCCGACCGGTTCCGGCTGCGTGACGAGCTGTTCCGCCGGCACCACCCCACGGAGCCGCACCACTACCTGGCCTGTCTCGCCGTCCACCCCGACTGCCAGAACCAGGGGCTCGGCACGGCCCTGCTGCGTCACCAGCACGCGCGGCTCGGCGGGCTGCCCGTCTACCTGGAGGCCAGCGACCCGCGCAACCGCGACCTGTACGCCCGCCACGGCTACCAGGCCCGCGAGCCGTTCGCACTGCCCGACGGCGCCCTGTTCTGGCCCATGTGGCGCCCCGCCGCCCCCTGACGTGGGCGACCCCTGACCGCAACGGCTCGCAGCCGCTCTGAGCAGCGGTTCGGCGGGCGCTGATTCATACCGCATCAGCATCACTCCCTCCGCGCGGTTCACAGACCGGCGGACATGGCTCATCGTGTGGGTGATCGCCCCACGTCCCCGGCCAGCACCCCCGGCCGGTCGTGGCTGCCCGCACCCCGCACACCCTGCCGGAGGGAGTCCCCATGGTCCGACGGATGCTCGTCGTGCTCGCCGCGGCCTTACTCGTCCTGAGCCTCGCGCCGCCCGCGCAGGCCGCCCAGGGAGAGGTGTACGTCGCACTCGGCGACTCGGCCGCCTCAGGACCGCTCATCCCGAACCAGATCGGCCCCGACTACGGCTGCTGGCGCTCCGACCGCAACTACGCCCACCTGACCGCCCAGGCCATCGGCGCGAGCGTGCTGCGTGACCGTACCTGCTCAGGCGCGGAGACCGACGACCTCTACAACTCCCAGAGCACCGACCTCGGCGACGTGCCGCCCCAGCTCGACGCCGTCGGCCCCGACACGACCCTGGTCACCGTGCAGATCGGCGCCAACGACCTCGGCCTGACCGACTTCATCGAAGACTGCCTCAACCTGCTGCCCCCGCCCGTCGGCGACGCCTGCAACGACGACTACATCGTGGGCGGCCAGGACAAGTGGCGGGTCGAGACCGACGCGTTACGGCCCCGCCTGCTCACCCTGGTCTCCGACATCCGCGCCCGCGCTCCGCAGGCGCGGATCTTCATGGTGGGCTACGCCACGTACGCGCCGCCGAACGGCTGCTACCCGCGCGTCCCCATCATCCGCGCGGACGCCAACTACATCAGGGCCACGCTGATGTACTTCAACCAGATGCTCGCCGAGCAGGCGGCCGCGGCCGGGGTCGGCTTCATCGACCTCCAGACGCCGAGCGCCGGCCACTCCCCGTGCGCCTCGTCCGGCCGGCGGTGGATCGAGCCGTACGTGCCCACCTCCCCCGCCGTGCCCTTCCACCCCAACGCGCGCGGCATGCGCGGCTTCGCCACCGCCGTCACCGCCGCCGTCGCCGCCGCCGTCACCTCGGTCCTGTGACCGCGGGCCGGCCCCGCCACCGTCCGCGGCGGGGCCGGTCAGCGGGTGAGTGCCCTGAAGCACAGGCTGGATGTAACGTTTTGCACAGTCCGGACGGCCTCGGCGTGCTTACCCTCCGCGGTATGAGGGAGTCGCTGTCCGTGCTGCTGCTCGGCTCGCCGCGGCTCGCCGCCGGGGGCACCCCGCTGGGCGTGCGCTCCGCGAAGGCGCGGGCCCTGCTCTGCTACCTCGCCACCGCGCAGGCGCCCCGTTCGCGTGCCGAGCTGGCCACGCTGCTGTGGGGCGAACGGCCCGACGCCAACGCCCGCGGCAGCCTCCGCCTCGCCCTGTCCGAGCTGCGCAGAGAGGTGGGCGGCTGGCTGGACGTCACCCGCGAGCACGTCTGCTTCCCCGCCGCCGAGGGCTGCTTCGTCGACCGGCACCAGCTCGCCGGCGCTCCTCCGGTCGCCGAGGTGCTGCGGTTGTGGCGGGGCGACTTCATGGACGGGGTCTCCTTCTGCGACGCTCCCGTCTTCGGTGACTGGCTGGCCGCCGAGCGTTCCCGGGTCCGGCTGCTGCTGCGCGAGGTGCTGCTGCGTTCGGCGATCTCCTCGCCGTGCGCGCAGGTGGCGCGGCTGGCGTCCATCGTGACGGAGCTGGACCCGTACGACGAGGAGGCGTACCGGGTCCTCATGACCGCGCTCGCCCGCGCGGGCAACCGAGCCGCCGCCCTGGCCCGCTACGACGAGCTACGCCACCGCCTCACCACCGACCTCGGCGTGAACCCCGCCCCGGAAACCCAGGCCCTCAGAAGAGAGCTGACCGGTCCCGGCCTCGCCTCGGAGCTCCGGCGGGCGCGCGGACTACCGCCAGGAAAGCGCCGGCCGGGCGCCTTGCCCGTGCCCTCGACCGAACTGATCGGACGCGAGGCGGACGTCCGCCGATTAACTGCCCTGCTCGACCGCGAACGCCTGGTCGTTCTCCTGGGACCAGGCGGCATCGGCAAAACCCGCCTCGCCATCGCCGCCGCCCACTCTCGCGAGCCGGCGGAGGAGGGGCGGGCCGAGGCGGCGCGGGCGGAGGCGGTGTTCGTGGGGTTCGCCGGGGTGCGGGAGGAGGCGGCGGTCACGACGTTGGCGCGGCGGCTCGGGGTTGATCTCTCACCTTCCCGGCCGGCGCTCGATCTGCTGCTCGCCGCCCTGTCCGGACGGTCGCGTCCGCTCCTGCTGGTGCTCGACAATCTTGAGCAGCTGCCCGCCTTCGACGCGGTGATCGGCCGGATCCTGGAAGCCGCTCCGGCCGTGCGGCTGCTGGTCACCAGCAGGCGGCGGCCCGAGCTGCCGGGGCAGACGGCGATCACCGTACGGGAGCTGGCGGCGGAGGCGGCGGAGACCCTGTTCGCCGCCCGCGCGCGGGCCGCGCAGCCCGCGTTCGCCCCGGAGCGGGAGGCGGCGCCGGTGGCCGCGATCTGCGCCGCCACCGGCGGCCTGCCGCTGGCCATCGAGCTGGCGGCCGGCCTGCTGCGGGCCGTGCCCTGCGCGGAGCTGGCCCGGCTGCTGGGCGCCGACCTCGGCCTGCTCTCCGTGGCCGGTCCCGCCGCCCGTCCCAGGCACGCCTGCATGCGGACGGTGTTCGAGACGTCGTGGCGGCTGCTGGATCAGGAGGCGCAGGCGGCGCTCGCGGCGCTGTCGGTGTTCGGCGGCGGGTGCACGCTGGAGGCGGCCGTGGAGGTCGCCATGACCACTCCGGACGTGCTGGTACGCCTGGTCGACCACAGCATGCTCCAGCTCACCCCCTCGGGCAGGTACGCCGTCCACCCCCTGATCCGGCAGTACGCCGCCTCCCACCTGACCCCCGCCGAACGCCGGGCCGCCCGCCGCCGCCACGCCGCCTGCTTCGGCCGCCTTCTCGAAGACCGCGCCACCGCCCTCCAGGACGCCGCCGACACCGAGGTCATCCGCCTGCTGGCCCCCGAGCTCGACAACGTCAGAGCCGCCTGGACCACGTCGGGCCGCCCCCGCTTCCTGGAGCTGTACTGGACGTTGTGCCTGCGCCTGCACCTGTACGAGGAGTCGGCGGCCGTCGTGCGCCGGCACCTGGCGCGTACCGACGAGGAGCCCAGGCTGCGGGCCAGGCACCTGTGGATGGCCGGCACCAGCGAGCACCACCTGGCCCGCGAACGCGAGGCCACCTGCCTGGCGAGAACGGCCCTGACCACGCTGGGCGAGCCCCTGCCCGAGTCCAGAGCGGGCCTCCTCATCGCGACCGCGACCGCCGCCCTGCCCGCCGCCCTGCCCGCCGCCCTGCCCACCGCCCTGCCCGCCGCCGGCCGCAGGCTCCTCCCCGAGGGCGGGCGCGGATCGCCTGGGCATGGCGCGGAGGCGGCGCAGGCGCTGACGATGCTGGCCAGACTGGCCTACCACCAGCAGGACGTGCTCACGATGCTGGCCGCCTCCCTGCGCCAGCTCAAGGCCGCCGACCAGTCGGGCGACGCCGCGCTGCGGGCGGAGGCGTACGCGAACGCCGCCACCATCGCCCGCCTCGCCGGGCTCCGCCGCACGGCCGACCGCTACGGAACCATGGCCGACCACGCGCTGTCCGCCGTCACCCACCCCGCGGAGCCCGCCCACCGCGCCCACCTGGCCCGCGGCATCGACCACCTGCACGCGGGCGCCTTCGAAGCAGCCAGGCGTTCGTTCACGACCTGCCGGGCAGGGACCCTCGCGCCCCGCGTGGCCGAGAACTGCGCGGGCATGCTCGCGGAAACCGCACTCTGGCAGGGCCGCTTCGAGGAGGCCGCGGACCTGTTCGCCGCCACGGCGGAACAGGCGGCCAGGCGGGTGGGCGACGACATCGGCCGCCACTGGTGCTTGATGGGCCGGGCAGAGGCCCTGCTCAGATGGGACGGCCTCTCAGAAGCCCACATAAGCGACGTGCTGGCAGCGGCCCGCGCCTCCCACGACCGCCGCCGCGTCCATGCCAAGGAGCTGGGCCTGCACGACGGGCCCACCATGACCATCATCCAGGAGATGCGCCTCCTGACCGCCACCGCCCGCCTCACCGGCGAGGCGGAGCGCCGGGTGGTGGGTGAGGTGCTGGGGATGGCGGAGCGGCTGCCCTCGGCGCAGCGGGGGATGCTGGAGTGCTGGGCAGGGCTGGCCGAGCTGCTGTGGGCGATGGATCCGTGGCCGGAACCGGCCGTCGCGCGACGGCTGCACGGGCATCTCGCCCGGTTCGTCCGCCGCAACCCGGGTGCGGCGGCTCGGGTGGGGTGGGCGCGGGCGCTCGTCCTGGCGGTCGCCGGTAGGCGGGGTGCGGCTCGGCGGGCGGCGGAGGAGGCCGTGCGGGTGGCGACGCGACTGGACGTCCCGTATGACCGCGTACGGGCGGAGGCCGTCGCGGCCTGCCTCGCCCACCCCGGGTCGATGAAAGTTTCATCACTTTGGCAGGGGTGATCGTGAGGTGCCGCCGCCGGAGGAGGCCGGAGCAGGACGGGACCGTTGACGGGGAGGCGGTGGGCAACAGAGGATCGGGGCGTTCTGTTGGGAGCGCTCCCAAAACCTAAGGAACCTCCATGAAGAGATACCGGGCCGCCTTACTGGCCCTCATCACCACGCTCGCCTTATCCCCCGTCCCCGCCGCGGCGGCGGACGAAGGCCCCGAGCAGATCGTGAACGGTACCTTCGACACCGGCACCGCCCCCTGGTGGGGCACGGCGAACATCACGCCGGCGGTGGAAGACGGCCGTCTGTGCGCCGACATCCCCGGCGGCACCGCCAATCCCTGGGACGTCATCATCGGCCAGGACAACCTCCCCCTGGTGGCGGGCGAGACCTACGCCTACAGGTTCTACGCCTCAGGCACCCCGGCCAAGGTCGGCAAGGCGCTGATCCAGCTTCCGGTGGACCCCTGGACGCAGTACTTCGCCGCCAACCCCGAGCTGAGCGTCTCGGGCAACGACTACGCGTACACCTTCACCGCCCCCGTGTCGCTGACGAACGCGCAGGCCGTCTTCCAGCTGGGAGGCAGCGCCGAACCCTGGAGATTCTGCATGGACGACGTGTCGCTCAAGGGCGGGGCGGAGCCGGAGGTGTACGAGCCCGACACCGGCCCGAGGGTACGCGTCAACATGGTCGGCTACCTCCCGGCGGGCCCGAAGAAGGCGACGCTGGTGACGTCCGGGACGAGCGCCCTGGAGTGGGAGCTGAAGAACGCGGACGGCAATACGGTGGCGCGCGGCAGGACCGTCCCCAGGGGTGTGGACGACAGCTCCGGCCAGAACGTGCACACGATCGACTTCGGCGCCCACCGCGAGCCGGGCGCCGGCTACACGCTGACGGCGGACGGCGAGACGAGCCGCCCGTTCGACATCAAGGAAGACCTTTATGACGAGCTGCCGACGGACGCGCTGAAGTTCTACTACCCGCAGCGCAGCGGCATCGAGATCCTCGACAGCCTCAGGCCCGGCTACGGCCGCCCGGCCGGCCACGTCGGCGTCGCGCCGAACCAGGGTGACGTGGAGGTGCCCTGCCAGCCCGGCGTCTGCGACTACACGCTGAACGTCAAGGGCGGCTGGTACGACGCGGGCGACCACGGCAAGTACGTCGTCAACGGCGGCATCTCGGTCCACCAGCTCATGTCGGCGTACGAGCGGGACAAGGCCGCCTTCAGCGACGGCCAGTTGACCATCCCGGAGAGCGGCAACGGCCGCCCCGACATCCTGGACGAGGCCCGCTGGGAGCAGGAGTTCCTGCTGAGCATGCAGGTGCCGGACGGGAAGCCGCTCGCGGGCATGGCGCACCACAAGATCCACGACCAGGCGTGGACGGGCCTGCCGCTGCTGCCGCACCTGGACCCGCAGCCGCGCGAGCTGCACCCGCCGTCCACCGCGGCCACGCTGAACCTGGCCGCGACGGCGGCGCAGGCGGCCCGGCTGTTCGCGCCGTACGACGCGGCGTTCGCGGAGAAGAACCTGGCGGCGGCGCGCAAGGCGTGGGCGGCGGCCAAGGCGAACCCGGAGAAGTACGCCGACCCGAACGACGGCGTCGGCGGCGGCGCCTACAGCGACGGCGACGTCAGCGACGAGTTCTACTGGGCGGCGGCCGAGCTGTTCATCACGACGGGCGAGAAGGAGTTCAAGGACTTCGTGCTCGCCTCGCCGCACCACACGGGCGACATCTGGCGCGATCGCGGCTTCGACTGGGGCAACACCGCCCAGCTCGGCCGCCTGGAGCTGGCGACCGTGCCGAACGCGCTGCCGGACCGCGCCAGGGTGCGGCAGTCGGTGGTGCAGGGGGCCGAGAAGTACCTGGCGATCCAGCAGGCGCATCCGTACGGCATCCCGTACGACGTGCCCGACTACGACTGGGGCTCCAACAACCTGGTGCTCAACAACCTCGTCGTGCTGGCCACCGCCTACGACCTGACCGGCAAGGAGAAGTACCGGGCGGCGGTCAGGGAGGGCATGGACTACATCCTCGGCCGCAACGCGCTCAACCAGTCGTACGTGACCGGCTACGGCGAGGTGGCCTCGAAGAACCAGCACAGCCGCTGGTACGCCCGCCAGCTCAACCCGGAGCTGCCCAACCCGCCGCGCGGCACGCTGGCCGGCGGCCCGAACTCGGCCATCCAGGACCCGGTCGCGCAGCGCCTGCTGCAGGGCTGCGAGCCGCAGTTCTGCTACATCGACGACATCGAGTCGTGGGCGACGAACGAGCTGACCATCAACTGGAACTCGCCGCTGGCCTGGGTCTCGGCGTTCCTGGCCGACCGGGGCGAGCGCTCGGACTGCAAGGTGCGCTACTCGGCGCACGGCTCGTGGCCGGGCGGGTTCACCACGCAGGTCGTGATCGAGAACGTCGGCAAGAAGGCGGTGGACGGCTGGCGGCTGCGCTGGTCGTTCCTGGCCGGTCAGAAGGCCGGGCACTCCTGGGGGGCCGGGCTCTCGCAGGACGGCTCGGTGGTGACGGCCAAGGGCACCGGCTGGAACGACCGGATCAGGCCGGGCGGGACGGTGACGTTCGGCTTCAACGGCACCAATCCGTCGGGGCCGAACCCGGCGCCCGAGGTGTTCCATGTGAACGGCGCCCGCTGCGGGTGAACCTCCGAGCGGGTTCGCCCGGATTTAGGTAGTTACGTCCTCGGACGGCACGAAGACCACTACGCTGCCGGACGGAGCCGGAACCGGTCGCCCCTCGCGACCGGACCGGCTTCGCGGGGACGGGCCCTGGCGGCGCCGTAGCGTCTCGGCCCCGGTCACCGGGCCGGGTGTACGCACCCGACCGGCATGTCCGGGGACGGGCGCCGGCGCACGGCCATCGCCAGGGCCCTCATGTTCAAGGAGCGCCGCCGGCTGCGGACCCACCTCGGGAAGCTGCGGCTCGGCACGTCGGAGGCCAGGCCGCAGGGGGCCGGCTTCCTCAAGTACACACTGGTGTACGACCGGCACCGCGTCAGCCGCTACTCTTTGCCCGCGACCTGGAAGCCCGTGGTGGGCGACCTGGAGCGGGCGATGGAAAAGTACTGGGCGCCTGACTGAGCCGGTCGCGGGCAGGAGAACGGCGTGCTCAGCATCGGGGTCCCGCTCTCGCTGTCCGGCCGGTACGCCCGGTTCGGCGGCCAGGCCGCGCGCGGCCTCGACGCCTGGCGGTCGCTCACGGACGGCGTGGAGCTGGTGGTCGAGGACGACAAGAGCGACCCCGAGATGGTCGAGCGCGTGCTGCGCGACCTGGCGGGGCGCTGTGACCTGCTGCTGGGGCCGTACTCCGCGGGGCTCGCCCGCCGGGCCGGCCGGGTCGCCGTGGAGCAGGGGCTCCTGCTGTGGAACCACGGAGGCTCCGGCGGTCCCGCCTTCCCCGGTCACATGGTCCCCGTCCTCACCCCGGCGAGCCGGTACGCCGAGCCGTTCGTCCGGCACCTCGTACGCGGCGGCGACTCGCGCCCGCTCTGGATCGTCCAGGGCACCGGCCGCTTCGCCCGCGAGGTGGCACTGGGCGCGGAGCGGCGGGCGAGGATCGCGGGCCTGCCGGTGACCAGGCAGCGGCCGCGCGACCCGTCGTGGCACCTGTTCACCGCGGGCTCGTTCGACGAGGACGTCACCACGGTGACGCACACGGAGGTGCCAGGCGCGGTGTGCGCGGTGGCGGCGGGCGTGCGCGCGTTCGGCGAGTCCGTACCCGATCCGCGCGGCGTCTACGGCGTCGGCCAGTGGTTCCCCGGCAGCGGCGCCGAGGCGGCGATCGGCTGCTCCGAGGCCGACTTCATCGCCGCGTACGGCGGGCCGCCCGACTATCCCGCCGTCCAGGCCGCGGCGGCGGCGATCCTCGCCGTCCACTGCGCGGAGCTGGCGGGCGGCACCGCGCCCGAGGACCTGTGGCGGGCCGCCGCGGAGCTGCGGACCACCACCCTGTACGGCGCCTTCGCCCTCGACCCGGGCACCGGCGTGCAGACCGGCCACCGGACGGTGCTCACCCGCTGGGAGCCCGGCGGCCCGGTCAGCTACGAGTAAAGCTCTCCATCAAGTGATTGACCAAGAAGCCGGACCAGAACTACCGTCGGCCCCATGACCCCTGGGGAGAGCACGCAGGCCGCCCTGATCCTCAAGGTCGCGACCCACCTGTTCGCGGCGCTCGGCTACGACGGCACGTCCACCCGCCAGATCGCCGAGGCCGCCGGGCTGAACATCGCCACCGTCAACTACCACGTGGGCGGCAAGCGGGAGCTCTATCTCGCCGTCATGGAGGCCGCGCACCAGGCGGAGAAGGCCGCCCTGGAACGCGCGCTCGAACGCCTGCCCGGCGACGACCCCGTGGCCGCCCTGCACCGGCTCACCGACGACTACCTCGACTTCTGCGTCGACCACCCCGAGGTGCCCGCCCTGTGGATGCACCGCTGGCTCTCCGACGCCGGCGACATCACCCAGCTCGAACGCCAATACGTCAAACCCCTGATGGAGACGGTGACCGCGGCCCTGCGTCCGGCGGTCGAGTCGGGGCTGATCTCCCCCGACGCCGACGTCGAGTACACCGTCTGGACCGTCGTCTGGGCCGTGCACGGCTTCGCCAAGGGCGGCGTGCTCGACGCGGAGGGCCGCCGCAGGGCGGCCGGCGACCGTGCGGCGCTGCGCCGCTTCCGCGCCCACCTGCACCGCGTCGTGCACCGCACGCTCGGCCTGCCCGGCGACCCCCGGTGACCGGCCGCGGCGCCGCGCCGCTCGGGCGCGGCCGGCTGCTCGGCTACGACGCCGGCGAGACGGCGGGCCTCGCGCTCGGACCCGGCCTGTACGCGCTGGTGCTGGCCTTGTCCGGGTTCGTCGCCGCGGCGGCCCCCGTCGCGCAGTCCCCTGGCGCGCTGACCGGGCTGCTGCTCGGCTTCACCGCGCTGCCCGCCCTGCTCATGCTGATCAGCCTGCCGTTCGTCCTCCGCTACGGCAGGCTCACCCTCGCTGGAAAGGAGGCCGTGTGAACCTCCCCCCTGCCGGCCGGCCCGCCGATGACCTGCTGGCGGAGATCGCCCGGCTCAAGGAGCACGACCTGCCCGTACGCGGCGGCCAGGTGACCGCCTACGTCTACGACACCGGCCGGGCCGCCGTGCACGACGCCGCGACCCGGGCGTACCTGGAGATGCTGGAGGTCAACTGCCTCGACCCGACCGCGTTCCCCAGCGTGGTCGAGATGGAGCGGCAGGTCGTCGGCGCGGTGTCCGACCTGCTCGGCGGCGGCCACGGGATCTTCACCAGCGGCGGCACCGAGTCGATCATGCTGGCCGTGAAGGCCGCCCGCGACCGCGCCGCCCTCGACCGGCCGAACCTGGTGCTGCCCGTCACCGCGCACCCCGCCTTCCACAAGGCGGCCCACTACCTGGGCGTCGAGGTCAAGTCCGTCCCGGTGGACCTGGAGACGTACAAGGTGCGGCCCGCCGACGTGGCCGCCGCGATGGACGAGCGGACGGTGCTGGTCGTCGTGTCCGCGCCGTCGTACCCGCAGGGCGTGATCGACCCGGTCGAGGAGGTCGCGGCGCTGGCCGCGTCCGCCGGGGTGCCGTGCCACGTGGACGCGTGCGTGGGCGGGTGGCTGCTGCCCTGGTTACGGGAGGCGGGCGCGGCGGTGCCGGCGTTCGACCTGTCGGTGCCCGGTGTCACGTCGCTCTCCTGCGATCTGCACAAGTTCGGCTATGCCCCCAAGGGCGCTTCGGTGCTGCTGTTCGCCGATCCCGCGATGCGGCGCAAGGCGTACTTCGCCTCCGCCGGCTGGCCCGGGTACACGATCATCAACGCGACCGTGCAGAGCTCGCGTTCGGCCGGGCCGCTCGGCGGCGCCTGGGCGACGCTGCAGGCGCTGGGCCGCGAGGGGTACGTGGAGCTCGGCCGGGCCACGCTGGAGGCGACCCGCCGGCTGCGCGACGGCCTCGCCGCCATCCCCGGGCTGCGGGTGCTCGGCGCGCCCGAGTCGTCGCTGGTCGCCTTCACGGGCGCGGACGTGGACGTGTTCGTGCTGGCCGACGAGGCGCGGGCGCGCGGCTGGTTCCTGCAACCGCAGCTCTCGTACGCCGGGATACCCGCGAACCTGCACATCACGGTCACCGGCGTCACGCTGTCCGGGGTGGAGGCCATGCTGAAGGTCATCGCCGAGTCGGCCGACGCCGCCCGCGAGCGCGGGCCCGCCGTGCTGCCCGACGGCCTCGTGGAGCTGGTCGCCGGGATCGACCTGGAGACGATCGACGACGCCACGTTCGCCGAACTGAGCGCGTCGGTCGGCGTCGACCTGCGGCCCGGCTCGGGACAGCCGGAGATGGCCGTGGTGAACGCCGTGCTGGACGCCCTGCCGCCCGCGTCCAGGGAGGCGGTGCTGGTGCGCTTCCTGTCGGTCATCTACGGCGGCTGACCCCCGGCGCCGGGTTCGGCCGTCCACGGCCGGTCCCGGCGTCAGGTCGGGAACGTGGCCTCGATGCGGTGGCCGCCCTCCGGCAGGGGGGCGCATTCCAGCGTGCCGCCCGCCAGCTCCACCTGGCGGCGCAGGTCGAGCAGGCCGATGCCGGACGTGGCGGTGAAGTGGGGCACGCCGGCGTCGGGGCGCCCGCCGGTGTGCCGCACGGTCACGCGTACCGCGCCCGGCAGCCACCGCACCAGCACGCGCGCGCCCGCCCCAGGCGCGTGCTTGCGGGCGTGCGCCAGCGCCGCCTCCACCACCACGTACGCCGTCCGCCCCACCAGCCCGGGCACCGGCACCGGCGTGCCGTCCACCGTCAGCTCGACCGGCAGCCCTTCCCTGGCCGAGTCGATCACCAGGGGCCGCAGGTCGGGCAGCGGCAGCCCGAGGTCGAACCCCTCGCCGGTGCCGCGCCGTAACAGCGCGACCATGTGGCGCAGCTCGTCCAGCGCCTCCGACCCCGCCGCCCTGATCTCCTCGGCCGCCGCCCTGGCCCGCTCGTCGCCGGAGTTCATCGCCATGATGCCGGCCTGGAGCATCATGCGGCTGACGCGGTGGGTGACGACGTCGTGCAGCTCGCCGGCGAGGCGTTCGCGTTCGACGCGCTGGTCGCGCTCGGCCAGCTCGGCGCGGAGGCGCTCCCTGACGCGGACGTAGCGGCCGTACATGACGGACAGGGCGATGACGGCCTCGGTGCGTCCGGCCAGCGGGAGCCGGTCGGAGAGCGCGAGCACGCCGAGCGCCAGCACGATCACCGGCAGCCAGCGCGCCAGCGACCGCTCCCCGGAGGCGAACGCCATCGCGGCGTACGCGGCGAACGGTCCGGCGGGCGGCCAGATCGGGGCACCGGGCGCGGGCGGCGGCACCACCGAGGGGAAGAGCACCGCGAGGACGGGCAGCGCGACCGCCGTGGCCGCGCCGACCCAGGCCACCGCGAGCGGAGCGCGGCGCAGCCACAACACCGGGACCGCCGCCGCCAGCAGGATCACCAGGACCGCGCCCGTATGGCCGGTCGCGAGCGTCAAGCCGGCCGCGACCAGGACCGCGATGGCGTCGATCGGTCGCGGGCGGGCACCGTCCACCGCCTCATCGTACGATCACCCGCCGTGCCTGCCCACCCCCGATCCGGTAGCCGGTCAGACCCGCGTGATGCGGACGGCGTCGGCGATGACGTACCCGGTGGTGGAGGTCCAGCGGCTCACCCCGACCACGTTGTACGTCCCCGCGTTGAGGGAGAAGGTGCCTATCGACCGCCAGGCTCCGCCGTTGCTCCGCTGGTCCACGGTGACGGTCTGGTTCCCGCCCGAGGCCGTCACCACGTACGGCGTCGCGCTGTTGTAACCCGCGTTGGCCGGATACCACACCTCGACCCGATAGCTGCCCGCGCTCGGGATCGCGGCGCGGAACCACGCGGGATCGCTGGCCGCGACCGGATCGGCGAAGCGGTAGTCGGTGCCGTGCAGTTGCCCCGAGTACGTCGAGGTGCCCCACGCGGAACCGGCCGTGAACGCGGCGTCGGCGTTGTCCACCACCACGCTGAACCCGCCGCCGCCACCGCCCGGCGCGCGGCCCTGGCTGGGCGCGCTCTCCTGGTGGGTGCGGTTGAGCGCGGTCACGTAGTAGGTGGGCGACGCGGTCGGCGCGGGGTCGGTGAACGTCTTCTGCCTGGTCGTCCCGATCAGGTTCGTCGCACCGGCGAACGAGCACTCGCCGGCCGTCCCGTCCACCCGGTAGACCGCGTACGCGGTGCCCGAGCCGGTCCAGGCGAGCTGCACGCTCCCGCCCGAGCGGGTGGCCGACGTGATCGACGGCACAGCGGGCGCGGCGGCGGAACCGCGCGCGGGCACCAGCGCCGGCCTCGTGTAGTGGTCGCGGACGACCCTGGTGAACGCGCCGATCCTGTCGGCCTTGACGTCCTTGGCGCTGAAGAAGACGTCCCCGACGACCTCGGGATGCCGGCGGTTGTCGAGGAGGTGGTCGCTCAGCTCGGCCGGGTCCTGCCAGGCGGCGTCCTGCCCCGACGCGCCCGCCCGGTAGGCGGCCTGGCCGACGACGAGCTGCACGCCGGTGCCCCTGGCCACATCGGACCACCAGGCGGTGAGCACCTCGTACGCGGCCGTCGAGAAGCCGATGTGCCAGTAGATCTGCGGCGCCAGGTAGTCGACCCAGCCCTGCTTGACCCAGGTGCGGGTGTCGGCGTAGATCGCGTCGTACGACTGCAGGCCCGTCGTGCGCGAGCCGAGCGGGTCGGTGCCCGCGTTGCGCCAGATGCCGAACGGGCTGATGCCGAACGCCACGTGCGGCTTGGCGGCGTGGATGCGCTGGTCGAGCTCGCGTACGAGGCGGTTGACGTTGTCGCGGCGCCAGTCGCCGACGTTGCCGAACGAGCCGCCGTGGCGGGCGTAGGCGTCGGCGTCGGGGATGTTCTGGCCGCTGACCGGATACGGGTAGAAGTAGTCGTCGAGGTGCACGCCGTCCACGTCGTACCTGCTGACGGCGTCCATGATCGCGTCCTCGATGAAGGCGCGGACCTCGGGGATGCCCGGGTTGTAGTAGAGCTTGCCGCCGTAGGCGAAGCGCCAGCCGGGGTGCTGCCGCGCGGGGTGCGTGGAGACCAGCCTGGACGGGTCGTCGTGGTTGGCGATCCGGTAAGGGTTGAACCAGGCGTGGAACTCCAGGTTCCTGGCGTGGGCCTCGGCGACCATGAAGGCCAGCGGGTCGTAGCCGGGGTCGCGGCCCTGGGTGCCGGTCAGCCACTGGGACCACGGCTCGTACGGCGACGGCCAGAACGCGTCGGCCGTCGGCCTGACCTGCACGATCACGGCGTTCATGCGCTTGGAGACGGCCAGGTCGAGCCAGGCGCGATACTCGGCCTGCTGCGCGGAGACGCTGAGGCCGGTGCGGCTGGGCCAGTCGATGTTGGCGACCGAGGAGATCCACATGGCCCGGAGCTGGCGCTTCGGGGTGGCGGGGTCGGGGGTGCAGGCCGCGGCCGCGGCGGAGAGGGGGTTCACGAGGCTGAGGAGTGCGGCGGTGAGCGCCGCCAGGACGATACGCGGAAGCGCGGTCACGAAGGAAAGTTTCAGCGCAATCGACGGATTGCGCAATGGTTTTCAGAAAGATCGGACGACCCAGGCGTCCGTTGAAGGGCGAGAAGTTTCACTTAACTCGGAAGTAATGTCAATTATCGACATTTGTCAGGAGATTGCCGTAGCGTGCTGCCGTCACGTCTGTGAACGAGGAGCCCCCCATGACTCTCGCCCGCACGCGATTAGCAGCCCTCGCCACCGCGATCCTCACCCTCATCCTCATCGGCGCAGGCCAGCCCGCCTGGTCCCAGGCCGCCGAGCCTCCACTGCCCGCCGCGTTCACCAAGGCGGCCGAGACGCACGACGTACCGCGTGACCTGCTGGTCGCGCTCGCCTACGCCGAGACCCACCTCGACGGGCACGGCGGCGAGCCCAGCGCCAGCAACGGCTACGGCGTCATGCACCTGGTCAGCAACCCGACCAACCACTCGCTCGAACAGGCCGCCAAGCTCACCGGCATCCCCGCCGACCAGCTGAAGAAGGACGACGCCGCCAACATCCTCGGCGGCGCGGCCGTCCTGCGCGCCCACGCCGACGCGCTCGGCCTCGACGACAGCGCACGCAAGGACCCGGGCCGCTGGTACCCGGCCGTCGCCAAGTACGGCAACGCCTCCTCCCCCGAGCTGGCCCGCCTGTACGCCGACGCCGTCTACGAGCAGCTCGGACTCGGCATCGACAGCAAGGGCGTCCGCGTCGCGCCCCAGGAGATCACCGCGGACCGCGGCGAGTACGCCAAGGCCCGCGACCTGAACGCGCGCGCCGGCGACAAGTCAGGCAAGGAGGCCGAGACCCCCGCCGCCATCGCCAGCGCCGACTACCCGCCGGCCGCCTGGGTCGCCGCCAGCTCCAGCAACTACCGCGTCTCCAACCGGGAGACCAGCTACAACATCGACAAGGTCGTCATCCACGTCACCCAGGGCTCCTACGCCGGGACCATCTCCTGGTTCCAGAACCCGGCCGCGCAGGTCTCCGCCCACTACGTGGTCAAGTCCTCCAACGGCGCCATCACCCAGATGGTCCGCGACAAGGACGTCGCCTGGCACGCCGGCAACTCCAGCTACAACAACCGCTCCATCGGCATCGAGCACGAAGGCTTCGTCAACGACGCCTCGTGGTTCACCGACGCCATGTACCGGGCCTCGGCCGCGCTCACGCGCTACCTGTGCGACAAGTACAACATCCCGAAGAACCGGACCGGCATCATCGGCCACAACGAGGTGCCCGGCGCCACCCACACCGACCCCGGCTCCAACTGGAACTGGACCACGTACATGAACTACGTGACCGGTGGCGGCGGCACCCCGACCTGGACGACCACGGTCGACAACAGCACCTCCGGACAGTTCACCGCCAGCGCGAACTGGGGCACCTCCAGCTACTCCAGCCAGCGCCACGGCACCGACTACCGCTTCGCCGACCCGGTCGCCTCCAGTGACCCGGCCTGGTACTCGGCGACCATCCCCAGCGCCGGCACGTACCGGGTCGAGGTCTGGTACCCGGCCGACCCCGGCTACAGCAGCTCGGCGCCGTACATCGTGGCGACGTCGAGCGGCAACCAGACCGTGTACGTCGACCAACGCTCAGGCGGCGGAGCCTGGCGCTCCATCGGCACCTTCTCCCTGAACGCGGGCACGTACAACGTGGTCGGGGTGAGCCGCTGGACCTCAGGCACCGGCCTCGTCATAGCCGACGCCGTCCGCATCAGCCGCTGACCACCTGAACAACCCCGGCCCGCGCCCGCTCACCTCCCGGGCGCGGGCCGCATTCCTCCCAGCGACTGTGCCCGTCTCGCGTAGACTCACCGGCACGAATTCCATGGGAGGAGGCTCAGCAATGTATGTGTCAAAGCTGGCCATCCAGGGTGTTCGCGGATTCACCGGGCCACGAGAGGCGGATCTCGACTTCGTCCGTCCGGACGGCTCCCACAAAGGCTGGACCGTGCTGGCCGGCCGCAACGGCTCGGGAAAGACGACCCTGCTGCAGGCCATCGCGCTCGGAGTAGTCGGCGACTATTTCGTCCGCGACCTCACAGCATGGGGCGGCGAGCAGAATGCCGAAGGTTCGCGGGTGCGCGTGACCGTTGAGCAAGACGCTGAATATGACGGCGGCCTGGACTTCGGCACCCAGCACTTCGAGCTCCGCTGGAACGACGCGGAGGGCTACTACAGCCACACGGGTTGGCCGATCAAACGCAAAGGCGACAGATCCCTGCGCTTCGGCCCCGGCGAAGGCTGGTTCTTCGCCGGTTATGGAGCATTCCGCCGCCTCTCCGCAGTGGCCCTCAACCGCCAGACGAATACGCGCACGGCGATGTACGCCGGTCTACGCACCCTTTTCGACGAGGACGTACCACTCCTAGAAGGCGTGAACTGGCTCATCGAGCAGCACCTTTACGCATTCGAGGAGCGACCGGGCGCCGCCGACCTCCTCGAAGCCGCCCTGGCCGTCCTCGCCGACGGCTTGCTCCCCGACGATCACAGGGTCGTCAGGGTCAACTCGGATGGGCTGTGGCTCAGGAACGACAAGGGCGACGAGCTACCGCTCCAGCAGATGAGCGAGGGCTACCGCGCCATCACCGCCCTGGTCGTCGACATCATGCGCCAACTCCACCTCGCGTACGGCAAACTGACCCTCACCTACGACGGAACCGCACCCACTCTGCGCTACCCCGGCGTCGTCCTTGTGGACGAGATCGAGAACCACCTGCACGTCGGCTGGCAGAAGAAGATCGGCGACTGGCTCAAGACCCACTTCCCGCTGGTCCAGTTCATCGTGACGACCCACAGCCCATACATCTGCCAGAGCGCCGACCCCAACGGGCTGATAGCGCTGCCGGGCCCGAACGAGCAGAGGCCACCTCACGTCGTGGACCGGGAGCTGTACGAACGCGTCGTGTTCGGCAGCGGCGACGACGCCGTCCTGACCGAGCTCTTCGGCATGGACAGCCCCTACTCCCGGCACGCGGAAGACCTCCGGCGCGTGCTCGGTGACCTTGAGGAGAAGGTGCTCGGCGGGTCTGCCTCACCAGCGGAGGTCGACGAATACCGCAGGCTCAGCGAGATGCTGGAAAGCTCGCTGAGCGCGCGCGTCGACGAAGTCTCCGCACGGTTCGGGAGACGCGATTGATCCGGATCACTCGCCTGGACCTCGAGGCCGACCTATCTCGAAGACTGCAGCAGCGCACCGACCAGCTGATGGCGACCGGCGCCGACGCCCGTGCCGCGCGTCGTGCCTGGAGCAGGGCTCGTGTCGAGACGACCCGCATCCGCGAGAAGCTCCAGGAGATGTCGTCCGCGCTCGAAAGGTGCATGTACTGCGGTGACAGCCGCGGGACCGACGTCGATCACTTCGAACCCCTCAACCTGGCGCCGGTACGCACCTTCGACTGGCTGAACCACCTGCTGGCGTGCTCTTCTTGCAACAGCAACGCCAAGAGGGAGCGGTTCCCGTGTGACGAGGCGGGGGAACCGCTGCTCATCGACCCCACCGCAGAGGATCCGTTCGATCATTTACGCCTCGTTCTGAGCACGGGCGCGTATCGCGGGCTTACCCTCAAAGGCCGGACGACGATCGACGTCCTCGATCTCAACCGTGGGGAGCTCCGGCGGGGAAGGGAGCTGGCCTTTCCGCGATGCCAGGCGATGCTTCGCGAATCTCTGCGCCTGCAGGACGGCGGTGACTCGCGCGAGGCCACCAAGATGGCCAACGCTCTCCTCGTCCAGCCGTTCGTCGACGTGCTGCACGCCATGCTGAGGGCCGCACCCCGCCCCGGTGCCGAGGTGGTGCTGGGAGGGTCAGAGGTCCTGAAGGCGCTGCGTACTCTGCGCGTCTGACCGCGACTGCCAGAGGGTCGTTTCAGGCGGTGGCACCGCCGTCTATGACGTGGTCGGTGCCCACGACGAAGCTTGACTCCTCTGACGACAGCCACAATGCGGCGGCGGCGATTTCCTCCGGGGTCGCGACGCGGCCGATCGGCAGCGAGCCTTTCATGCGGGTGTCGCGGTCTTCGCGGGTTTCGCCGGGGCGCATCGACATGGGGGAATCGATGGGGCCGGGGCTCAGGGCGTTGATGCGGATGCCGTCGGCGATGTGGTCGCGGGCGGCGGTTCTCGTGAGGTGGCTTACGGCGGCCTTCGATGCGGCGTAGGCGCTGGCCCCTGCCAGGCGCCAGTGGGCTCCCAGGTTCGACGCGACGTTCACGATCGTGCCGCCGCCGTGGGCCCGCATGTACGAGATTTCGTGCTTCATCGACAGGAACACCCCCTTGAGGTTGACGGCGACCACGTCGTCCCAGGTGTCCTCGTCGTAGTCGGCCAGCGGGGCCACTGTGCCGAAGATGCCGGCTGCGTTGAGCGCGATGTCGAGGCGGCCGTGGCGGGTCACGGCGGCGTCCACCATGGCGGCGACCGACGCCGAGCGCGTCACGTCCACCGCGTACGCGCTCGCCCGCCCGCCGCTGTCCTCGATCAGTTTCACCAGCTCCGCCAGCCGGGCCTCGTCGCGGCCGGCGACCAGGACGGCGGCGCCCTCCCGCGCGTACGCCAGCGCCGCCGCCCGTCCCACGACCCCGCTCGCGCCCGTGACGAGCGCGACCTTGCCTTCGAACCTTCGCTGCATGGATTCCATACCAATCGTTCTCATATTTGGACGGCCATCATGGCCTGGTCGACCGCGTCGCGCAGGCGGCGCGGGTCGGGGTCGGCGCGGGCGAGGACCTGGAGCCCCTGCAGCAGGACGAGGAGGAACGCGGCCAGCGCCTGCGGGTCCTTGCCCGACGGGATCTCGCCCTGGGCGCGGGCCCGCACGAGCGCGCCGGTCAGCGCCGTCTCCAGCTCCGTCCAGCTCGCCGCCACCTTCGCCAGCACGGCCGGGTCGCGGGCGGCGAACTCGACGGCCGAGTTGACCACCATGCAGCCCCGCCGCAGCTCGTCGGCCAGGCAGGTGGCCACGTACGAGTCCAGGAGCGCCCGGACGGCGGGCACCGCCGGCCCCGGCTGGGAGAGCGGGCCGATCACGTCGCGCCCGCGCACGTAGCGGTCGAGCGCCTTGACGTAAAGCTCCCGCTTGCCGCCGAACGTCGCGTAGATGCTCGCCTTCGCGACCCCGAGCCGCTCCACGAGGTCGGCCATCGAGGTCGACTCGTAGCCGCGCTCCCAGAACAGCTCAAGCGCATGCTGCAGCGCCACGTCCGGGTCGAACTCCTTGGTCCTTGCCACGGACGTGACGCTAGCAGTATCGAGACCGATCGGTCAAAAATCGGGTCCGCCGAGCCACCCCTCAGCGCGGTGTGAGGACCGCCCTCCAGGCGCCGTCCGCCTGGCTGTTGGAGTTGGCGGCGAGCTGGGTGGACCTGGAGCCGTCCACGCTGACGAGCACCAGCCCGTTCTTGAACTCGTTCTCGCACGTCCCCGCGCACCCGAGCGCGATGACCTCGTCGTCGCCGGCCCAGGCGTGCAGCTGCAGCACCCGCTGACGGCCGGCCACCTCGCCGGTCTTGACATCGGTGATCTTCGTGGGCAGCCCGTCGTCACCGAGCAGCAGCCGGCCGTCCGGCGAGAGCGCCGAGTGTCGCGAGTGGCCGACGTAGTGCTGCCCGGCCGGCGCCTCCGTTTCCTTGCCGTCGATCGTGTACCAGACGCGATCGGGGCGATTGATCGTGGGGCTCCAGATCAGCGTGCCGTCGAGGCTCCAGCCGAGGTCCTGGCGCCTGTTCCCTTCGAGCCGCCGCTCCCCAGGGGTGCGCAGGAAGGGAAGACCTTCGTCCATGGTGGGCAGCGGCGCCAGCTCGTGGTAGTCGGTGGTGCCCGCCGGGACGTCGATGACGTAGTAGCCGGTGCGCGGGCTGGGGGCCCTGCGTGGGCCGAACTCCTCGCCGCGGGATTCCTGCAGGTCAGGGTATTCGGAGTAGGCGGTGGCGAGGATCCTGGTGCCGTCTGGAGACCAGGCGACCGAGGCCACGTCGCGCTCCAGCTCGTACCAGGCGAGCATCTGCCGGGTGTTCATGTCGAGCACGCCCACCCGTTTGCCCATAACGTCGCCCTCGACGACGGCCGCGACCTGAAGGCCGGGGGCGACGTCCACCCACGCGTACGGGATCCGCTCGTAGCCGCCGGTGCGCGGGTCGTACAGGGACCAGGTGTACCGGACGCGCTTCAGGCCGTTCTCGATGGGCTCGGCGCTGTTCTGGTAGTAGGCCGACACAGCCATGGTCCCCGCGGCGATCAGCTTGGCCGGCGGGACGTTCTCCGTGTCGGTATGCACGTCCGTCGGCGCGGGCGACGGCCTGGCGGGCAGCTGCACCCCGTCGGCGGGCACCACGACCGGGTCGGCGCGCCAGGTCACGAACACCGCGACGGCCGCGATCATGGCGCCCACCAGCAGCGCGGCCCCAATCGGCAGCCAGGGCGCGCGCCTGCGCAGCGCCCGGTCGGCGAGGTCGGCCGGCACCTCGGCCTCGTCCGCCCAATCCTTGAACGTGTCACGCAGCAACCTGGTCATCTGGCCACCTCCTCCATTACCTGTGCCAGCTCGGGGGCGATCTCGCGCAGCCGCGCCAGCGACCGGTGCGCGGTGCTGCGCACGGTGCCGACGGTGCAGCCCAACATCTTCGCCACCTCCTGCTCAGGCAGGTCCTCGAAGTACCGCAGCACGAGCACCGCCCGCTGCCGGGCGGTCAGCCTGGACAGAGCCGAGCGCAGCACGAGGCGCAGCTCGCTCTGGTGGTGGGCGTCGCGCGCGGCACGTTCCGGCGGGCTCGCCTGCACCACCTCGGGCCGGCGTACGCTCGCCCGCCACCAGCTCACCTGCTGCCGGTACATGATCTGCCGGACGTACGCCTCCGGCGCCGACACCCGCCGCCATCTGCCCGCCAGCTTCGCCAGCGCCGTCTGCACCAGGTCCTCGGCCGCGTGCTGGTCACCGCCGGTCAGCAGGTACCCGAGCCGCATGAGGGCAGGCGATCGAGCGGCGACGAACTCGCGGAACAGGTGTTCGTCCGCGGCGTCCACGGTCACCTCCAAGGGGATCGACATTCACCCTTGCAGACGCCGTGGCGCCGCCCCGCTATGCGACCTTGGGACGGTCTTCGTCGTAGCGCTGCTGGGCGGCCTGCAGCGCCGGGGTGTTGTCGCTGAACCAGCTCAGCAGCGCGCACAGCTGCCGCGCCAGGCTCCGCCCGAGTGGCGTCAGGCGATAGCTGACCTGCGGCGGGACGGTCGGCTCCACCAGGCGTTCGACCAGCCCGTAGCGCACCATCGACTTGAGGTGCTGCGACAGCATCTTCTGGCTGATGCCGCCGACGTGCCGGTGAAGGGCGGAGAAGCGCATCGGCCCGGGAACCAGCGCGGCGATGATCAACGCACCCCACCGGCCGGTCACCTCGGCCATGACCGGCCGGGTCGGACAGTCCTTGTCGAAGGAGTCCGCCGGAAGCTCGAACTGCTCACTCACCGCCATGCCACGACCTTACATAAAGGTACGTACTTACGAAAGGTGAGCAACGGCTCTAGGGTCGACGCATCGGAAACCCGACGAATGGATTCAAAGTGGTAGCGAGCCATGTATCCCCGGCCTTCCTCGGCTGGGACCTCGGAGGCATCGTGGTGCGCCGAGTCGACGAGATCGACATGTCACCGGCGACCAGTCAATGGCTGCTGCCCGACGCCACCCCGGAGCACCTGCACCACCCCTGGCTCCACCCCGACTTCACCGACGGCGGAGCCGTCGCGATGCACGTCCACCTCTTCGCCATCGAGGCGAACGGCAAGCGCATCCTGGTCGACACCGGCATCGGCAACGACAAGCCCCGGCAGATCCCCGACGCCGACAACCTGCGGACCCCGCTGCTGCACCGGCTGACCGCCGCGGGCTTCGCCCCGGACACCGTCGACCTGGTGATCACCACGCACATGCACGTCGACCACGTCGGCTGGAACACCCACCTGGCCGACGGCCGCTGGACGCCGACCTTCCCCAACGCCCGCTACCTCACCGACCGCAGGGAATGGGACTATTGGACCGCCGTCGCGGAAACCGACGAGGACGTCGCCCAGGTGCACCGCGACTCGCTGCGTCCCATCCGCGACCACGACCTGTACGACCTGCTCGACATCCCCGCCTCGGGCCTCGACGTGGCCGACGGCGTCCGCCTGGTGCCGACCCGCGGCCACACGCCCGGCCACCTGTCGGTGAAGCTCACCGGCACCGGCCGCAACGCACTGATCAGCGGCGACAGCCTGCATCATCCCGTGCAACTGGCGTACCCCGACATGGGGAGCGTCGGCGACGTCGATCCCGGCGAGGCACGGACCACCCGCCGCCTCCTGCTGACCGAGCTGGCCGGTACCGACGACCTGCTGCTGGGCACCCACTTCACGCATCCCACCGGCGGACGGGTCCGGCAGCGGGACAACGGATTCCAGCTGCTGGACGCGTCCCCCGCCCTGCTCCCGCCCGCCTAGCGATCTTCGCCTTCTGGGCGGGTCGGCGTGGGATTGAGGTAGTCGAGCGACGCGTCGTCCCCCGGCACCTCCAGCAGGCCGAGCGTGTCCTGCTCGCCTCTGCGGGTGATGACCGCGTTGATGGCCTCGGTCAGCTCCTGCCTGTCGTAGGCGCCCTCGGGCAGCTCGTTGAGGTGCCCGAGCAGGTCGGCGGGCAGGCTGACGTGCCGGGACGCCTGCGCGTACACGTCTCTCATCGCCACCCGCTCGCGTCCCTGGAACGCCTCGTCGATCGCCTGGCGCAGCTCGTCGAGCACCGCGTGTTCCGTCATCAGCTCTCCCCCGGAGTTCCGTGGAGCAGGTCGTCCGCCTGCTCCGCCACCATGTCCACCGTGACGTCGCGCACCCAGGACTCCACGTGCGGGCAGCGCTCGGCCGCCGGGTCCACGCCGTCCGCGCCGCAGGCCGGGCAGGCCGTGGTCCACGAGATCAGCGGCCGGTGCGCGGCCCTGCTGAGCGGGCCCGCGTTGATGAGGTTGCCGCACCAGTAGACGGCGACCGTGGGGGTGCCGACGGCCGCGGCCAGGTGGCGCGGGCCGGTGTCGTTCGCGATGAGCAGGTCGCAGCGCTCGTAGAGCGCGGCGAGGCCGCCCAGCCCGAGGGTGCCGACGACGGGGATCGCGGGCCGCCGCATCGCCGCGACGACGCCCGTGACCAGGTCCTCCTCCGCGCGGGTGCCGGTCACGACCACCGGTCTTCCGGTACGGTCGGCGGCCTCGGCGAAGCGCTCGACCGGCCAGCGCCTGCGCGGGTCGGTGGCGCCGGGATGCACGGCGACCAGCCCCCGCGGCGTCCTGCCGAGCACGCGGGCCAGCTCGGCCCGGTCGCCGCCGGTGACCTCGACGCGCGGCTCCAGCCCGCCGCCCACCCCGCCCACAACCCCGCCCACAACCCCGCCGACCAGCGCCGCGACCTGGAGGAAGCGCAGGGTGTCGTGGTGGTAGTGGGTGTACGGCAGCCACCGGTCCAGGCTCTCCGCCCCCGGCGCGCGCAGCCCGGCGGTCACCCGGGCGCCCAGCCGGCGCACGAACGGATTGGAGTAGCGCCCGCCGCCGTGGATCTGCACCGCCAGGTCGAAGCGCCGCTCGCGCAGCTCGTCGTAGAGCACGTCGGGGGCGCTGCGCCCGCCCTCGGACGTGGACACGCCCGTGATCGGCGGCAGCGCCACCACGTCGTCCACGGGCCCTGGACGCCCGGTGAGGAACGCCGCGTGCCACGGCGTGGCGAGCAGGGTCAGATGCGCACCGGGATAGGCACGCTTGAGCGCGTCCAGCGCCGGCACGGCCATGAGGTAGTCGCCGAGCGCGTTCGCCCGGAGCACCGCGATCCGCCGCACATCCGCCACCAGCCCGCCGCCCGCTTCCGAGCCGGCCACGGTCGCCGGCCCGGCGCTCACTGCGGGATCAGGAGCGATCATGACGGCTCCATCACGTAGTCGTAGCACTCGGCGCCGCGATCCACGACGGTGGTCGGGAGCTCCAGGTGGTAGGCGCGGCTGGGCAGCAGCCCGGCGCCGCCGTGCCGTTCCATGACGCGGAGCTGCGCCACGACGTCCTCGCCGGCGTGCGCGACCGGCACCGACCGCCAGAACTCGAACCCGCCGCACCCCTGCAACAGGGCCCGGTCGTAGAGCACGCACCCGCCGATCCAGGCCACCTTGTACGCCCGCCACGCCGCCCTGATCCCCACCTTCTCGGCCAGGTGCAGCGGGTTGGCCGCGTTGTGCAGGGTGTGCCGCCGCCAGGCGGGGCCGTCCCTGCGCACCCGCTCGGGCCACACCTGCCGGGCCCACTCCTCGTACGGCGCCAGCTCGTGGGGCCGCCGATCGTGCCGGTAGGACAGCCCGTGCAGCCCGTACCCGACGAACCCGCACCCCAGCTCACCAAGAGCGGACACCAGCACGGAGACCGCACATGGCTCAAGCCACACGTCGTCGTCCAGGTAGAGGCACCACCGCCGCTCCGACTGCTCCAGCAGGAACTGCCGCTGCTCGGCGAGCCCCCGCGCGGGCACGTGGCGCAGCAGGGAGACGGGATGGCCGCGGTGCTCCAGGATCCGTACGGCGCTCGCCACCAGCGGGTCGCCGGTCACCGGCACGGACGACTGGTCGGAGATCACGACCCGGAACCCGCGCGCGTCCTGCGCCGCGAGCCCGGCCAGCGTCACCGCCAGCGAAGCCGGGCGGTCCTTGGTCGGTACGAGCACATCGAGGTCTCCAGGGCCGTGCATAGCCGCCTGGCTACCCGTCCCCTATCGCGCCTAACTTCCGGTATGACGGGTTTGAGCAGGGCTTTTACTGGTACCTCCCCCTCATGGGCACAGACAAGATCCCCAGCGCCGTGGTCGTCGGCGACGTCATGCTCGACTCGTGGCTCCATGGCTCTGCCAAGCGTCTCGCCCAGGAGGCGCCGGTGCCCGTGATGAGCCTGGAGACCACCGAGGACGCCCCCGGCGGCGCCGCCAACACCGCCGCCAACCTGGTGGCGCTCGGCGCCCGCGTCCGGCTCGTCGGCGTGGTGGGCGACGACGAGTGCGGCGCGACGCTCGTCGAGTCGCTGTGCCTGCTCGGCGTCGGCGTCGATCTCGTGACCGTGCCCGGCCGGCGTACGGCGCACAAGCGGCGGCTGATCACCAGCGGCCAGCTCACCGCCCGCTACGACGAGGAGGACCACGGCGAACTCCCCGAGGACGCCGAGCGCGAACTGCTCAGCCGGCTGACCGGCGCCCTGGCGGGGGCCGACGTGGTCGTGGCCTGCGACTACGGGGGCGGGGTCTGCACGCCGGCCGTCCGCAAGGCCCTGGCGGGACTGCCGCTGCTGGTCGTGGACGCGCACGCGGTCGCCCCCTGGCGCGAGTGCGGCCCGTACGCGGTGCTGCCGAACTTCGCCGAGGTCGTCCGCCTGCTCGACGACGAGGACGAGACCGGCGACCGGCCCGCGTACCTGATGGCCAGGTCCGAGCAGCTCCTGGAGCTGACCGGCGCGCGCATGATCGTCACCACCCTCGATGGCGAGGGCACGCTGCTGCACCGCCCGGGGCAGCCGCCGTACCGGACCTACGCCCAGCCCGCGCCGCAGCACATGGCGACGGGTGCGGGCGACACGTACACCGCCGCGTTCGCGCTCTGGCTGGCCGGCGGCGCGGCCCCCGAGGAGGCGGCGCGGGCCGGGCAGGCGGCGGCCGGGGTGGTCGTCCGCCGCCACGGCACCGCCGTCTGCACCCGGTACGAGCTCCAGCGCGCCCTGCGCCGCCAGGAGGGCCAGGAGGGCACCGTGCGGGCCGCCGAGCAGCTGGCCAGGCTCCTGGACGAGCACCGGCGCAGGGGCGAGCGGGTGGTGTTCACGAACGGCTGCTTCGACGTGCTGCACCGGGGGCACGTGACGTACCTGGAGCAGGCGAGCCGGCTCGGCGACGTGCTGGTGGTGGCGGTGAACAGCGACGCCGGCGTGGCCAGGCTCAAGGGCCCCGGCCGCCCGGTCAACCCGTGCGAGGACCGCATGTCGGTGCTGGCCGCGCTCACCTTCGTGGACTACGTGACCGAGTTCGACGAGGACACCCCGGAGCGGCTGCTGCGGATGATCCGCCCCGAGCTGTACGTGAAGGGCGGCGACTACACCGCCGAGATGCTGCCCGAGGCGCCGCTGGTGCGGGCGCTGGGCGGCGAGGTGCGGGTGCTCGACTACCTGCCCGACCGCTCCACCACCGCCATCATCGGCCGCCTGCGCCTGCTGCCCTGACTCACCCCAGTGCCTTGGACAGCCACGGACGCAGGACCGGCAGCACGTTGACGGGCTGCATCGCGCTCATGTGGTCGAGCCCGTCGAGCACCTCGACGTCCCAGCCCCGCTCCACCAGCGCGGCGCGGTGCCGGACGAGCGGGCCGCGCAGGTCCACGGTCACGCCGCCCCACTTCTCCTCGTAACGGATCTCGTCCTCCGAGCCCGCGAAGCACAGGCGCGGACAGGTGAGCCCGGCCTCCTTGTCGTCGAAGCCCTGCAGCCCCTCGTAGAGGGTGACGAACTGCCTGGCCTGCTCCTCGCTCGGCAGCCCGTCCGTCGACGACCAGGGGTCGTCGCTCTGCTCGGGCGCGGGCGGGTCGACGGCCATCTCGTACGTCGCCATCGTCACCTTGAGCATCTCCGCGTACGGCCCCGCGTACGGCGGGAACCCGCCCATGACCAGCGCGGAGAGGCGGTCGGTGCGGAGGGCGAGCTGGAGCCCGCTGAGCGCCAGCCACGAGTACCCGTAGTAGGCGAACCGCTCGGCCCCTGCGGCGTCGGCCACGGCCAGGAGGTCGCGGGCGACGTTATCGGGGGTGAGGGTGCCGGGTTTGGGGTGGTCCATCACGTGCCCCTGGTAGTCGAAGACCACCACCTGGAAGGCGTCCGACAGCCCGTCGACGAAGGTGCGGCCGAGCGCCGGGTCCATGCCCCACTTGCGCATCTCCTCGGCCCGCTCGCCCTCCACAGGGTGTGGATCGACCGGCAGCAGCACGGCGGGTCCCGGCCCGTGCACCTCCACCTCGATCGTCTCGCCGTCGTGCATCGTCGCCTCGGCCATGGCGCCCTCCCCTGATTCGTTACGCCGTAAAGAATTAATGCGGCGACAATAGCTTATGCCGTAAAGAGTCTCAACGGATTGGGGACCGGCACCCAGCGCATGGCCGCGCCGTCGGCGTCCAGCCAGCGCAGCAGCAGGTTGGCCTTGGCCGGCACGGACGCGGCGGCCAGCAGCTCGCGCAGCTCCGGCGGATCGCCGTACTCCTTGCCCGCCGCCGCGAAGACCGCCCTGGCCCGCGCCCACAGCTCCGCCCGCAGCCCCGGATGCCGCTCGATCAGCGCGCCCGCGATCTCGCACAGGTTGTTGACGACCAGGCAGTAGACCAGGCGCTCCCACGCCCGTACGGCGCCCAGCAGCGGCCCCTCGCCGTGCCGCTCGGCGACCAGCTTGACGCCCTCGTAGTCGCGGAACAGCGCCTGCGCGGGCAGCCCGGCCGCGTCCACCGCGACCAGCACGTTCTGCAGGTGGCATTCGAGCACCACCCCATGCCTGAGGTACGCGTGCAGCACCGGCGGCACCACGTGATCCAGGTAGCGCTGCCACCACAGCAGTGCCGCGTCCTCGTCCAGGGCGTCCAGCGGGTTGCCGGGGAAGCCCTCCGCGATCCCGGCCGCCAGCAGCGGCGTCAGCCCCGGGCGTACGTGCTCGCCCAGCCCGTCCCTGACGATCACCGCCAGCGCCTCGCCGCCGTCGCCGTCCAGCTCGGCGCTGCGGTAACCCCGATCCCGGAGCAGCGACGGGCCGGGCAGGTCATCGAAGACCGTCTCCAGCAGGGCCGCCACGACGGGGAGGTGCCGCAGGTCGTGCAGCCACAGGCGGCGTAGGTCGTTGGTGATCCGGACGTCCAGGCTGAACTTGAGGAACAGGTCCGCGTCCGGCAGGTACACGGTACGGATGGAGGCCGTCGCCACCGCCATGCCCTGCGTTCGTCCCAGCCTGTGCAGGTCCGGCAGCCCGCCGAGCAGCTCGACCTGCCAGGGATGAGCGGGCAGCGGCCCGCCGAGCCGGTCGAGCGCGCTCACGTCCCCGTTCTCGATCAGCTTCCCGTCCGGCACGCCCAGCAACGTCAGCGGAAAGCCGGCCCGCACCTCCGGCGAGTACGGCAGCCACGCCTCCGGCCCCATCCCGCCCCTGGCCTTGGGGGCGGGATGGTAGGGGTGCCCCGCCATCAGCGCCTGCTCGGAGCGCAGGTAGAGGTCGGCGGGCAAGGGCACGTCCCGCCTGGCCGCGAGCAGGGCGGCGGCGACGTCGCGGCTGTGCAGGATCTCGGCCGGCACCACGTCGTTGCCCACCCCGGTGCCCGCCCGCAGCTCGGCGGCGGTCAGCTCGACCAGCTCGCCCAGCGTCAGGGGCCGCCACCCGCCGGCGACCCGCAACAGCGGCGCACCCGGCCGCCGGCCACCCGCCACGCGCAACAGGCGCCCGGTCGCGGGCAACCGATAGACCTGCGCGGACCGTGGGGGCTGAGCCACCTCTCTGATCAGGCAGTTGAGCAGGGCCGTCGTTGCGAGTGCGGCGGCTTCGCCGGCCGGGTCCGGTGGAGGGCCGGTGGGTGCAAGTACGTCGTCGGTGGCTGCCATGGCGACCGTACTCCTACCCTTTTGTCCCCATTGGTGCCCACAGGGTAGCCAGCGGGAATGAGGACGCGGAAGGTGGAGATCATGAGGCCGGTGGAGGTCGCGTTCGCCGGGGAGCTGGCCCGCGTACGGCCCGAGCTGTCCGGCCGCTACGCCGCCGGGCTGCCGGGCGCGCGGGCCGCCGTCATGGGGCGGCTGTGGCGGGGGCTGCTGTACGAGCCGCTGCCCGGCCTGAGAGCGGCCGGACCGGGGTGCGTGGTGCTCGCCGACGGACGCCGGCTCACCGGGCCGGAGCGGCGGCCGTACGACGTCCGGGACGAGCCCGAGCTGCTGCTGGACGGGAGGCCCCGCACCCACCCGGCCGCGCTGCTCGAAGCGCTCGCCCTGCCCGGCACCGCCGCCCTGGTCGAGGACCTGGACAACAGCGTCGCCTCCCTCGCGCTCTCCCGCGCCGGCGCGTCGGAGCAGGCCCCGAAGACGGCCGAGGAGCACGAGCAGAGCGTCATCGACGGGCATCCCTACCATCCGGGGTGCCGCAACAGGCCAGGGGTGTCGGTGGCCGAGCAGCTGGCGTACATGCCGGAGCACCGCCCCACCGTCCACCTCGACCTGCTGGCCCTGCCCGCCCGCGACTGCCTCGTCACCGGACCATGGCCCTTCGTGGACGGCGACCGGCTGCTGCTGCCCGTGCACCCGTGGCAGACCCGCCACGTGCTCGCCGGGCTGGGGTTCCGTCCCCAGTCGACGGGAGCGCTGCCCGCGCGGCCCCTCATGTCCGTACGGACGCTGGCCCCGCTCGACGGCGGTCCCCACCTCAAGACGGCCTTCACCACCCGCATGACCTCGGGGATCAGGGACATCTCCCCCGGCTCCGTACGCGACTGCGTGCCCCTGTCCGACCTGCTCACCACGGTGGCCGAGCGGGGCGGAGGGCTGCGCATCGCCCGCTACCTGGCCGGAGCCGCCGGATCGGTGGACGGGCGGCCCAGCGCGGACGTGTCGGTCATGCTCCGCGACCCCACCCCGGACCCGGACCCTGTCCTGCCCCTCGCCGCCCTCCCCGCCCAGGCGACGGCCACCTGGCTGGGGGCGCTCGCGCGGCTGCTCTGGCAGGGCGCGCTGGGGATGCTGGCCCACGGGATCGCGCTGGAGGCGCACGGCCAGAACCTGCTGGTGGTCCTGGACGGCGACGGACGGCCGTACCGGCTGATCTACCGCGACCTGGCCGATGTCAGAATCAGCCCGGAAAGGCTCACCCGCCACGGCATCGAGACCCCGCCGGTCAGCGCGCGGCTGCTCAGCGACGATCCGGCCGTCCTGCACGCCAAGCTGCTCGGCTCGCTGGCCGCGACCACGTTCGGCAGCCTGATCTCCGCCGCCGGCCGGGGCGACAGGGCCGTGGAGGGCGAGCTGTGGCACGTCGTCGCCACCGCCGCCCGCGACGCCGCCGACGTGCTGCCGGCCGCCGACCGGGCCGCCCTGTTCGCGGAACGGCTCCCGGCCAAAGCCCACCTGCTCACGCGGGTGAGAGGCATCGGAGACCACTGGACGAGCCTGCCGAACCCCCTTCTGGACGTGCTTTGAGTCCGTAGTGCCTATCCGATCGCGCGCGGCAGGAGGAGGATGAGGGAGCGCTGACGCGCCCCGGACATGAGAGGGGGCTCGCAACGATGCAGGCCACCCCCGCCACGCCCGCTGACAGCCGCGACGTGAAAACATCTCCTCATGGGCCGAGCGAGTGCTTGGGGAGGCAGCGGTGGCTGACGAGTTCGATGTGATCGTGATCGGCGCCGGACCCGCCGGCGAGAACGTGGCGGACCGCGCGGTGCGCGGCGGGCTGACCGCAGCGATCGTCGAGGAACGGCTGGCCGGCGGCGAATGCTCCTATTGGGCGTGCGTCCCCAGCAAGGCCCTGCTGCGGCCGGTCGACCTGGCCGCCGAGGTCGCCAGGGTGCCGGGGCTCACGCTGGGCGAGATCGACGTCGCCAGGGTGCTGGCCAGGCGCGACGAGGCGGTCTCCGGCTACGACGACGGCGGGCAGGTGCGCTGGATCGAGAGCGTGCCGATCGAGTTCTTCCGCGGGCGCGGCCGGCTCGACGGCCCCAAGCGGGTCCGGGTCACCACCGAGGACGGCGACGAGCGCGTGCTGACCGCCCGTCAGGCCGTCGTGCTCGCCACCGGCAGCACCGCCGCCGTGCCGCCCGTGCCCGGCCTGGCCGAGGCGAACCCGTGGACGAGCCACGAGGTGACGGCGGCGTCCTCGGTCCCCGAGCGGCTGGTCGTGCTGGGCGGCGGCGTGGTCGCCTGCGAGATGGCGCAGGCCATGCACGGGCTGGGCGCCCGTCAGACGACCGTCGTGGTACGCGGGGGCCGCCTGCTCGGCCGCATGGAGCCGTTCGCCGGCGAGCTGGTCGCGGAGTCGTTCGCCGAGGCCGGCATCGACGTGCGCTTCCACGCGCAGATGGAGCGGGTCGAGCGGCCCGAGCCGGGCGGCAAGGTCACGGTGCACCTCGGCGACGACCCGCCGCTGGAGGCCGACGAGGTGCTGGTGGCCACCGGCCGCGACGTCGCCACCCGGGGGCTCGGGCTCGACACGATCGGCCTGCCCGACGACGCCCCCGTCGAGGTCGACGACAGCATGCGGGCCACCGCCGTGGCCGACGGCTGGCTCTACGCCGTGGGCGACGTCAACGGGCGGGCGCTGCTCACGCACATGGGCAAGTACCAGGCGCGGATCTGCGGTGACGTGATCGCCGCCAGGGCGCGCGGCGACGAGCTGCCCGCCATGCGCGACCTGGCCGGCCCCTACGGCTCGCCCCAGGTCGTCTTCACCGACCCGCAGGTCTGCGCGGTCGGGCGCACGGAGGAGCAGGCCCGCAACGAGGGCTTCCGGGTGCGGGCGGTCGAGTACGACATGGGCGCCGTCACGGGGGCCTACCTGCTGGGCGACGGCTACCGCGGCAGGGCCAAGGCCGTCGTGGACGAGGACAGGAAGGTCCTGCTGGGCGTCACCTTCGCCGGGCCGGGCGCGGCGGAGCTGCTCCACGCGGCCACCATCGCGGTGACGGCCGAGGTGCCGCTCGACCGCCTCTGGCACGCGGTCCCGTCCTTCCCGACGGTGAGCGAGATCTGGCTCCGCCTGCTGGAGACGTACGGGCTCTGAGGCGGTCAGCCCGTGGCGCGGCGGGCGGCGCCGGGGTGGTGGTGCTCGGGCTCCGAGGGGTGCAGGGTCAGCTCGGTGACCGTCTCGGCGACGCTGTCGCGCAGCTCCACGTGTGACAGCAGGTCGGTCTGCCGTAGCACGGTCAGCAGGTGCGCCGACGGCCGGACCAGGATGATTCGGCCGCTGCCGCCCTCCTCCTCCATCCGCTGCAGCGCCATGCCGAGCACCCCGATGATCGAGGCGTCGTAGAAGTCCAGGTCGGCCAGGTCGAACACGAGGACAGGGCCGACCGACCAGTTCCAGACCAGGTCGATGCAGGAGCTGAAGCGCACGCGGCCGGCGTGGTCGAGCACTCCGCCGGCACGGACGACCGTGCAGTGAAGGTGCCGGGTCGTCTCGATCCGCAATCCGCTCGTTCCCACAGAAGAACACTGCCCGCTGAGCGGCGTTCTCACAGGTGATCGCGATATAAGCCGCTAAAACTGGGCTGATCCGGCATGCGACCTGGGGTGGGTCAGACCGACTGCGTACCGGACTCCAGCGTCGGCATGCAGTCGGGGCACGGCCCCAGCATGACGAGCAGCGGCGAGGTGGACGGGCTCGGCACCACCAGCTCGGTCACGTTCCCCTGCACGCTCTGCCTGGGCTCGCCCAGGGAGCCGTCCCTGACGCTGAGCACCCGCTCGACCGGCGGCGCGGCCGAGTGCAGCAGCTTCCTGGTGGCGTGCCGCAGCCAGCGCAGCTCGCTGTTGACCCGCCTCCACGTCGCGGGGATCATGCTCACGGCCTCGGCCCGCGTGCCGAGCCGCAGCGTGATGTCCCCGCTGGAGCCGAACCGGTCCTTGAGCACGGGATTGACCACGAACATGCCCGAGCGCAGCACCCGCGCGCCCTGCCGGTTGACGTTCGCCAGCCCGCCCGCGCTGATCAGCGAGTAGAGCTCGCAGCGCGACCCGTCGAGCGTGTCGGGGTCGTAGTCCACGGGCGGCGGCTCCTCGAAGACGACCTTGTCCAGCCGCACCCCGGCCACCCCGTCGGACGCGATCCGCCCGGAGACGGCCTCGCGGACCTCCTCGCTGATGCCGTCGCCCTCGGTGATGTCGAGGACCTCGACGCAGATGAGCCCGTCGTCGGGGATCTCCTCCGGCGTCAGGTCGAAAGCCACCCTGGCGTGCGCCCTGCGGCCGCGCAACAGCACGCACTGCCGCAGCCGGCCCTGGGACCTGACCTGGAGGAAACGCGGCACGGGCCCCAGCGGCTCGACCCGCCCCTCGTGCCAGCCGCTCACCGACCGCTCGTCGGCCGACAGCGACACCTGCACCCGCAGCGGCCGCCCCTGCGCCGCGACCTTGAACCCGGCCAGCCCCGAGGTCTCGAACCTGCCCACGATCTGGCTGCCCCTGCGCAGCCTGTCGGTGACCTGCAGCGGGGCCACCTTGCCGCTGCTCAGATGCACGGGTGGAATGGCGGGAAGGATCACCGGGTCCACATCGGTGACTGATCCTGAGCTGCTCATCGGGTGTTCCTCCAGGGGGTGCACGTGGTGTCCTGATCGTGGAAGTCGAAGCGGGTGAGGACGGGGTCGCGCCGTTCCCACAGCCGGGCGACGGCGCTGAACAGCGGGTCGCCGTCCGGCTCGACGTGCCGCAGGTTGACGGCGAGCACCCGCGCGTAGTCGTCGCCCTGCTCCCAGTGGGGCAGGAGCTGGCTCGGCACGTCGGCGCCGCAGCGGCGCAGCCAGAGCCAGAGGCGGGCGCGCTCGCGCTGCTCCGGCGCGAGGATGCTCTCGCCCTTGGCGTGCCTGGCGATGGCCTCGCCGAGCAGCGCGCGCAGCTCCGACGGCGTGGCCGGCGCGTGCACGGCGCCGCACGCGCGTCCCGCCGACCAGCCGGCCTGGATGACGGGGATGCCGAACGCGGGCAGGTCGTTGTCTCCGAACGTGACGGCGGCGTCGGTCATGCTCCACAGCAGGTTCGCCGAGAGCTTGCCGTCCACCCGCCGGGTGCGGGCGTGCCAGGTGACGGGGTCGTGGAAGAGCCAGTTCGCGGACTCGTCGGAGGCGGCGTACTGGGTGATCGCGGCGAACATGCGGTCGTCGCGGCCGGGCGCGTGGGCGTGCACGGCGATCGTGGGGCGGTCGGGGTCAAGGCCGAGCCTGGCGCAGCCGTAGTGGCGGAGCTGGCGGCGCTCCGTCTCCGTACGGACCTGGTAGCCGCGCCGCGCCCGCCTGGTCACCCGCTCGGCGCCCGGCCTGATCGCCTCGCGGCGGGGCCAGACGTGCCGCTCGAAGAACGCGCCCACCCTGGCGGGCAGCTCCTCGTCGATCGAGCATGCCCCCTGGTCGGGGAAGAGCGCGTACGCCTGGAGGGAGCCCGTGCCGTGCACGTGCAGGACGGGGACCTCCCTCGGCACCGACCGGTCGGCCACCGTGGTGACCACGGCCGCGGGCGGCTGGTCGGGCGGCGTGTCGGCGGCGCCGAAGGCCACGGCCAGCCGGGCCCACGACGGCCGGGTGCGCGCGACGAGCCGTGTCCCCAGCAGGCCGCAGAGCGCCCGGCCCACCAGCAGCGTCCTGGCCACGGCCCGCAGGTCCTCGTCGTACGCCTCCACCGCGACGTACCCGTCTCCGCCGGGGTGCTCCCCCCAGCAGGTCCTGGCGGCGGCGAGCAGCCGATCGACGTGCTCGCCTTCCCCGACGTGACGCATGAAGCCCCTCCACCAAGGCGCGGGAAGAAATGGCCTGGTAGACGTTGCCAGATCGGCGTACGGGGACACGGCGGCCGACACGCTTCTTTGCCCGCGGCTGGACGGAATCACAGCCGCCACAGAAGATCACTGGAACCGCAGCGGCCTCAAGCTGGGCAAACGTCGGTTATACCCATGACCCCGGCAAAAAACGCCGATGTGGGCCAACTTTCCGGCGTCATGAGGCGTCCAAGGTTTTACGCGGAGCATGTCATGCCCGGGTTTAGGATGCACCCTATTGCCACGAGGGGGAGGGGATTACCACCATGGGTTCCCGTTTGTCGAGTGTCGCGCGCCTGACGGCGGCCGCTGCGGCGGCCGGCGTGCTGGCCGCCGCGGTCGCGTTGCCCGCGGTCGGCGGCACCGGAGCGATATTCGTCTCGGCATCCGAGGACCTCGGGATCAAACCCGAAGAGCTCAAAGAGCCCCCGCTCGCGGAGAAGACCACCGTCGTCGACGCCAAGGGCAACCCGATCGCGCAGTTCTACGAGCAGTACCGCGAGTCGGTCACGCTCGACCAGGTCGCACCGATCATGAAGACGGCCATCATCTCCATCGAGGACTTCCGCTTCTACGAGCACGGCGCCATCGACATCGAGGGCACCATGCGCGCCCTGGCCAAGAACTTCGCCTCGGGCGGCATCGCGCAGGGCGGCTCCTCCATCACCCAGCAGTACGTCAAGCAGGTGCTGCTCAACTCGGCCACCACCGACAAGGAGCGCAACGCCGCACTGGAGGCCAGCTACGCGCGCAAGCTCAAGGAGCTGCGCTACGCGATGGCGGTGGAGGAGAAGTACACCAAGGACGAGATCCTGGAGAAGTACCTCAACATCGCCTACTTCGGCGCCCACGCCAACGGCGTCGAGGCCGCCGCCAAGCGCTTCTTCGGCGTCAAGGCGTCCCAGCTCAACCTCGTGCAGGCGGCGACCCTGGCCGGCGCCGTGCAGGACCCCAACGCGACCGACCCCAACCTCGGCAAGGCCCAGCGCAAGCGGCTGCTCAACCGGCGCAACGTGGTGCTCGACCGGATGGCCGAGCTGAAGAAGATCACGCCCGAGGAGGCCGAGGAGGCCAAGGCCAAGCCGCTCGGCTACAAGGGCACCCCGCTGCCCGGCGGCTGCGGCGCGAGCCCGTACCCGTACTTCTGCATGTACGTGCGCAACGAGGTGCTCAGCAACAAGGCGTTCGGCAAGACGGCCAAGGCGCGCTCGCAGTTCCTCAACCGGGGCGGCCTGACCATCCAGACCACGCTCGACCCGACGATGCAGCGGGCCGCCGAGCGGGCGATCAAGAAGTACGTCTTCGCCAAGGACAACCCGGTCGCCGCCGAAGCCCTGGTGCAGCCGGGCACCGGCGAGATCAAGGCGATGGCGGCCAGCCGCAAGTACGGCATGAACAAGCGCAAGAAGGAGATGTCGTACAACGTCGTGGCCGACGCGAAGCACGGCGGCGGCACCGGCTTCCAGGCAGGCTCCACGTTCAAGACGTTCACGCTGGTCACGGCCCTGAGGAAGGGCTGGAAGATCAACGACGGGTTCACCGTGGGCAGCGGCTACACCGCGCCGTACTACTCCTCGTTCAAGAACTGCAAGGGCGAGAGCATCGGCGACCCCAGCCACACCGTCACCAACGACGAGGGCGGCGGCGGCTTCAAGACGCTGGCCACCGGCACGTGGCAGTCGGTCAACACCTTCTTCGTGATGCTGGAGCAGAAGGTCGGCCTGTGCGAGACGGTCCAGACCGCCAAGTCGCTGGGCATCCACCGCTCCGACGGGCTGCCGCTGCTCGAGTTCGAGACGTTCACGCTGGGCACCAACGAGATGGACCCGGTGACGGTGGCCAACGCGTACGCCACGCTGGGCGCGCGCGGCAAGTTCTGCGAGCCGATGGCGATCACCAAGATCACCGACCGCAACGGCAAGGTGACCAATTACAAGCCGGACTGCAAGAAGGCGCTCGACCCCGAGGTCGCCGACGCGGCGGCGAACATCCTGTCGGGCGTCTTCACCAAGGGCACCATGCGCGGCGTGGGCGGCATCGGCCGGCCCGCCGCCGGCAAGACGGGCACCACGGACAACCAGGCCACCGCCTGGTTCGCCGGGTTCACCCCCGACCTCGCGGGCGCGGTCAGCATCGGCGACCCGCGCGGCGCGCAGGACCACAAGCTGAACGGCGTCACCATCGGCGGCAAGTACTACGGCAACGTCTTCGGCGCGACGATCCCCGGCCCGATCTGGAAGGACACCATGATGGCCGCGCTCAAGGGCGTGCCCGCCACCGAGTTCCACCCGGTCAACACGGCCCGCTTCGGCGGCTGCGGCTCGGGCTGCGCACCGGTGCGCCAGACGCAGCCGGACGACGCGACGAGCGACATCGAGGACGGCACCCTGGACGAGGCGGACATCGCGGACTTCGGTTGATCACAATGGCAGGGTTTCCTGATTGTCGGATACGACAAATCGGGCACGGAAATATCTCCGTGATCTCGTTCCTGCACAAAAACCTCTGACGGTTACCACCGCCTCTAGCTGAGCAAATTCGGAGTGCGTCCGCACAAGCGGACGCACTCCTAGCAAAGGCCCTATTAACAGCGGCGAAACATTGGTAACGTGGGAGCGCTCCCAGGATCTTTCCGCGAGGTGCTCCATGACCGAGCAGCCCACACTGGCACAGGTGGCGGCCGCTGCAGGGGTTTCCCCCGCGACCGCATCAAGAGTCCTCACGGGCTCGGTGCGGGTCAGTACCTCGACCCGCCGCCAAGTCTACGACGCCGTGTCCCGAATGGGATACGTCCGACAACGCGCACCCCGGGGAACGGCCGCCAAGACCATGGCCGACGGAGTCACGGCGGTGATCTGTGACCACCTGCCCCGGCTGTTCTCCGAACCCTACTATGCCCGGCTCCTGTCCGCCGCAGGCGCCGTGATCAGCGAGCACGGCACCCACCTCATGGTGACCACCGTCACCCCGACCTCGTCCACGCTGCCCGCGTTATCCGGCGCGGTGCTGATCATCGGCGCCAGAGAACGCCATCCCCTGGCGATCAAGTTATCCACCTCGGGCATCCCGGTCCGCAACATCGGCCGCCCGCCCCACGACCTCAAGCTCCCGTTCGCCGACGTCGACAACCTCGACGGAGGCCGCCAGGCGGCCGAGCACTTCCTGCTCTCCGGCCGCCGCAACGTCGCCGCCATCGGCGGCCCGCCCTCCTTACCCGGCGCCCGCGACCGGCTGGAAGGTCTCGTCAGGACCCTCCAGGCGGCTGGGGCTCCGGACGTCCCCGTCGCGTACGGGGACTTCACCGCCGCATCCGGCACCCACGCCATGCAATGGTTGTTACGCCACGCGCCCGGTCTCGACGCCGTGTTCGTGGCCAGCGACTTGATGGCGGCGGGCGCCATCCAGGCCCTGCGCAGAGCAGGGCGCAAGGTGCCCGCCGACGTCGCGGTGATCGGGTTCGACGACGCGCCGGTCGCCCGGCACACCGTCCCCGCCCTGACCACCATCCGCCAGCCCGTCGAGGAGCTCGCCACGGTCGCCACCCGGCTGCTCCTGACAGGGGCCTCGGGCGTCGACCCCGTACTCCCCACGGAACTGGTCGTCCGTGAGTCGGCTTAATCCAGGGGACGTCCTGGCCCGGCGGTACCTGTTGCTGGACCCGCTGGCCCGCGGGGGCATGTCGGTCATCTGGCGTGCCTTCGACCAGTCCCTGCACCGGATGATCGCGGTCAAGGTGCTCACGGCCTCGCTGCACACCGACCCGGGAGAGCGGGTCAGCGTACGCAGCGAGGCCAGGGCCGCGGCCCGCTTCATCCATCCCGACTCGATCGAGATCTACGACTACGGCGAGACCGTCACCACCAGCGGCGGCGTCGCCGCGTACGTGGTGATGCCGCTGCTCGACGGCACGCCGCTGGCCGAACGCATCGAGCAGGGCCCCCTGTCCTGGCAGGAGGCCGCCTCCATCGCGCTGCGGCTGGCGAGGGTGCTGATGGCCGGGCACGCCCGCGGCCTGGTGCACCGGGACGTCACCGCCGAGAACGTGCTGCTCACCACGAGCGGCCCCAAGCTGCTCGACTTCGGCATCGCGGCCTGGGCCGGCGACCCGGAGGACGACCGCGGCACTCCGCCCTACGTCGCTCCTGAGCGGCTGCTGGGCGCCCCCACCCATCCGGCGGTGGACGTCTACGCCTTCGGCGTGCTGCTGCACCTCATGCTGACCGGGCGGACGCCGTACCCGGAGACGACGTGGGAGGAGATCGAGGCGGCGCGCAGGACCGAGCCGCCGCCCCGCGTGCCCGGCGTGCCGAACGCCGTCGCCACGCTCTGTCAGCGCTGTCTGGCGCACCGGCCGGAGGACCGGCCGGCTGCGGCGGAGATCGTCTCCGCGCTGACCTCCGCCCTCGGCACCGCGACGCTGGGCCGTCACGTGCGGCGCGGGCTCACGGTGGCCGGGTCCGCGGCGCTCGCGCTGTCGGCGCTGCTGTGGTTCCAGCAGTCGGGGACGCCGCAGGAGACGATGCGCGACCCTGGGGTGGCACCGGTGGTGCCGGTGCCGCCGTCGCCGACCGCCCGGCTGATCGAGCGCTCCCCGGCCTCCGCGCGCACGGTCGAGCAGGCCGCCGCCGAGTTCACCACCACGCTGGAGGCCAGGACGCCGTGCGGCGCGACGGACGACGACGTGGTGCTCGACCTCAAGCAGGTGCTCGCCACCGTGGTCTCCCACGGCCAGGCGCCGGCGCACGGCCCGTCGGAGGAGGTCTCCAGGACGCGGGACCTGCGCCAGAAGCTCTCCGACCGGCTGCGCGAAGGCCGCCTGCGTCCGGCCTGCCTGAGCGAGCTGCAGGCCCGGCTGGACGACATCGAAGCCGCCCTCCGGCGCGACTGACCGAGGAGGTGATGAGGGGTACGGCAGCACCAGCCGTACCCCTCGTTCGCGCGGACTGGGCCCCTCGCAAAGCGAGCCCGCGCGAGCCTTTATGCGCAGGTGTATCCGCTGGGCACCTGCGTGTTCCCGTTGGGCCGCGACGCCTGGAAGCCGAAGGAGGTCGCGGCGCCCGGCGCGAGCCCGCCGTTGTGCGACAGGCTCCGCACCGTGACGGTGCCGCCGCTGACCGAGTAGTCGGCGTTCCACATGCCGGTGATCGTGTGGCCGGACGGCAGCGGGAAGGTGACCGTCCAGCCGTTCAGCGCCGAGGTGCCGCGGTTGGTCACGGTCACGGGCTGGACGACGTAGCCGTTGTTCCATGAGCCCTGGGTGGTGGCGGCGGCCGTGCAGCTGCCGTTGCCGCCACCGCCGCCCCCACCGCCACCGCCGGTGTTGGTGAAGGAGAAGGAGTTGACGCTCAGCCCCGCGCCGCCGATCCAGGGCTCGAAGCCGGCCTGGACGCTGGTCAGGTACCACGACCGCTGGCCGTAGCCGCGGTTGACCACGTCGGAGAAGAAGGTGTCGATGGTGAAGTCGAGCGAGGTGGCGGGCGAGGTGCGCACGTACGAGATGACGTTCCAGCCGGTGTTGCCGAACCAGACCTCCCAGGTCGAGCCGGCCAGGTTGACGGTGCCGACCCGCGAGCCGATGGGCTGGATCGAGCCCTGCCGGTTGAGCCAGATCATCAGCTCGGCGCCGGTGTTCTGGCCGTCGGTGCGCGGCGTGGGGTCGAACCACAGGTCGTAGGAGGCGTTGTAGGTGCCCGAGCCCGGGTACGACATGCTGACGCTGCTGCGCAGCGCGGCGAAGCCGGAGGAGTTCGCCCGCATGGGCAGGTTGCTGCCCGAGGTGCAGTTGCCGTAGTGGCAGCCGGCGTAGATGGCGGGGTAGCCGGCCGGTGCGCCGCTGGTGGAGTTGTTGTGCGCGGACTGGGTGACGGTGAAGCCGCCGCTCTGGTTGACGTCGATGCATTGGGCCGTGCTCGCGCCCCAGACGTTGTTCATGACGACGTAGCGGCCGTTCTGAATGCTCGTGGAGCCGTACTTCTCGCAGATCACCGGCGCGGCCTTCGCCGGTGAGGCGAACAGGCCGAGGCTGAGTAACGCCCCGATGATCAAGTAGATGTGCGCGTGCCTCATGGCGTGTAGCTCCCGCCTCTCTGACAGGGGAGTGTAGTGGGAGCGCTCCCACTACGTCAGCCTCCAGCCGCCGAGAAACTCCGGCAAGCATGTCGTACGTGCTTCATGGCCCCCAGGTACGACCACCAGCACAAACCATGACCAAGATCGGCTGAAAGTTTCACGGAAGATTGTCGAATCCCGAAAAAGCATGATTCAATGCGCAGGCCGGGCGGGCAGGTCGTGGGCAGGTTTCCTCTGTCGTCAGCGCAAGGGAATCTCCATGAAGTTGTTCAAGTCGGCGGCACTCACCGCCGTCCTCGTCCTCATCACCTCCGCGTTAATGGTGCCCACACAGGCACAGGCGCACGGCGTGTCGATGTTCCCCGGCAGCCGTACGTTCCTGTGCTGGCAGGACGCCCTGCGGGAGAACGGGCAGATCCAGCCTTACAACCCCGCGTGCGCCTCCGCCGTCAACCAGAGCGGCGCCACCCCCCTCTACAACTGGTTCGCGGTCCTGCGCTCCGACGGCGCCGGCCGGACCACCGGCTTCATCCCCGACGGCCAGATCTGCAGCGGCGGCACCGGCGGTCCCTACGACTTCTCGGCCTACAACGCGGCCCGCACCGACTGGCCCACCACCCACCTCACGTCGGGCGCCAACATCCAGATGCGGCACAGCAACTGGGCCGAGCACCCCGGCAAGTTCGACTACTACATCACCAAGAACGGCTGGAACCCCAGCTCGCCGCTGAAGTGGTCCGACCTGGAGCGCTTCGGCAGCGTCAGCAACCCGCCCAAGTCCGGCGGAGCGGGCGGCCTCAACTACTACTACTGGAACGCCCAGCTCCCGTCCGGTAAGAGCGGCCGGCACATCATCTTCACCCACTGGATCCGTTCCGACAGCAACGAGAACTTCTACAGCTGCTCCGACGTCGTCTTCGACGGCGGCAACGGCGAAGTGACCGGCGTCGGCCCCGGCGGCAGCTCGCCCGGCCCCGACCCCGACCCGGGCCCGACGGACCCGCCGCCGCCCGGCGCCTGCACCGCCACGTGGAAGGCCACCGACACCGGCTGGGCCGGCCACTTCCAGGGTGAGGTGACGGTCAAGAACAACGGCACCAGCGCCGTCAACGGCTGGACCGTCAAGTGGACCTACACCGGCGGGCAGAACTTCGACGGCTCACCGTGGAACGGCGTGCTGTCCGGCCAAGCTCCCAACGTGGCGGTCAAGAACGCCACGTACAACGGGCAGCTCGCGCCCGGCGCGTCCACCACGTTCGGGTTCAACGCCACCGGCTCGGTCCCGAACCCCGCACCGAGCCTGACCTGCACCAGCCCGTGATCAAAACGCGTCGCGGGCTCATCGCGGCGACCATCACCCTGGCCGGGGCCACCCTGGCCGGGGTGATGTTCTTCGCGGCCAGGCAGCCGTCCTCCACGCTGAACGACGAGCTCGCCGCGCAGGTGACCCTGATACTCGAGCAGGCCTCACCCGGCGAGCACCACGCCCACGGACACAGCTTCGACTCCGGCGTCGTGTGCGCCGTGGAGCCCTTCGGCACCGAACCTCCGAACGCCACCTCCCTGGTCGAGGTGCGCTGGGTCTACGCCCGTCACATGTGCGCCATCACCGGGGAGAGCCCCGAGTGGGCGTCGTCCGTGCGGGCCTCGGGGCCGATCGCCGTGAAGATCAGCATCCCGCCGCAGGTGCGGGTGCCCGAGCCGGGCGCCGGCTACCCCGACAGGGTCAAGCGGCTCATCCCCGAGCGTTACCACCAGGAGGCGTTCGAGGAATTCTCCGACGACGCCGCCATCGAGGCGGCCCGCGAACGCTTCGCCCTGGCCACTTCGGCGGCCGGGAAACCCTAGAGAGCAAAACGGCCGGGGCGGAAGCCCCGGCCGCGCCCCTTCGACGCACCCCCTGCAACGCAACCTCTGCAACGCACCCCCTTCGACGCGCCCCCTTCGACGCGCCCTGTGCACGAGAAAACGGACGCGGCCGAGTGGAGGTTCGGCCGCGTCCGTCCCATCCGGGCGGGGATGGTTTTCGGGCAGGGATTGAAGGGTTCGCCTCACCTCCTCATACGCACGTGCGGGCCGACGGGTTCAGTGGAACCGCCCCCGCCGCTGCTGCGGCGGGGGCGGGGTCTTTCATGCGGGCGTGCAGGTGAGCTCCGGCGTCGTGGACGTCCCGTTGGCGATGAAGCCGAACGTCGCCGACGCGCCGGGCGCGAGCGAGCCGTTCCACGCCTCGTTCCGCACCGTCACCGTGCCGCCTGACACGGTGTGCCGGCCGCCCCAGAGCTGCGTGATCGTGTTCTGCGAGCTCCAGGTGACCGTCCAGCCGCTGACGGCGGACGTGCCGGCGTTGGTGACCGTCACCTCCGCCTGGAAGGCGCCGCCCCACGAGCCGATCACCTTGTACGCCGCCGCGCACCCGCCCGACGACCCGCCGGACGTGGTGAACGAGGTGGCCTCGGAGGCCGGCGAGCTGTTGCCCGCCGCGTCCCGCGCCACCACGGTCACCGTGTACGCGGTGCCCGCGGTCAGCCCGGTGAGGTCGAACGACGTGGACGTGGCCGTGCCTGCCTTGGTGGACCCCAGGTAGACGTCATATCCGGCCACGCCCACGTCGTCCGTGGACGCCGTCCAGCTCACCCGGGCGCCGGTCGCGGTGATCCCGGACACCGCCGGCTTCCCCGGCCTGCTGGGCGGCGTCCCGTCGGTGGACTCCGTGGTGGTGAAGGCGGTCGCGTCGGACTCCGCCGAGGTGTTGCCCGCCGCGTCCCTGGCCACCACGTGGGCGGTGTAGTCCGTGGCGGGGGTGAGCCCGGTCAGGTTGAAGGACGTGGTGGTGGCCGTGCCTGCCTTGGTGGACCCCAGGTAGACGTCGTACCCGGCCACGCCCACGTCGTCGGTCGAGGCCGTCCAGGTCAGCCGGGCCGACGAGCCCGTGATCGCGGAGACCGCGGGCTTGCCCGGCTTGCTGGGCGGCGTCGTGTCCTCTTCCTCCTGACCCGGGGGCTCACCCCAGATCTTGGTGGCGCCGCTGTAGAGGGTGATGCGGTCCGTCCGCACCGGCGTGGTGCCGGGCGTGGTCGGGATGTTCTGGTACGACCAGTCGTTGGCCGGGGCCCACGTCCCCGAGCTGGCGATCCTGAACTGCACCTCCCTGCGGTGCTGCGACTGCCCGGCGGGCGCGACGGCCTGCCCCGAGCAGTCGATCTCCGCGTAGTACGTGCGGCCGCTCGCCTGGCGCAGCACCGGCGCCGCGCACTGCGTGTAGGCCGACGAGACGCTGATCTGCGAGGCGGTCGTGTCGCCGTCGAGCGTGAAGTAGTAGCGGAACTTCCCGTCCGACAGCACCCGCGCCGGCCAGGCCGACTGGTTGCGCACGATGGCCTTGATCTCGGTGAACGTCGAGCCGGAGGCGTTCACGCCGGCCTCGACGAAGATCTCGGGGCCGTCGGGGGTCTCCTCGGCGGGGAAGTTCGCCGCGGGCTCGCCGCCGTACTCCTTGTAGAGCCGGGCCACCGCGCTGGTGAAGCCGGCGTTGTAGTCGGTGGCGACCTCGTTCATCACGTAGTCGTCGCGCTTGTCGGTGTAGGCGTCGTTCGGGTCGGGCGGGCCGCCGACGAGGGCGCCGTACAGCGTGTGGCGGGTCTGCTCGGGGTTGGTGATCTGGTCGGTCCACGAGCCGTGCGCCGTACGGTGGTGCGGGTTCTTCGGCGGGTTGGCGCCGAAGCCGACCACGTACGAGGAGTTGCGCGGGTTGTCGCCGAGCGCGTAGTCGATCTGCCGTACCGCGAAGTCGTGGTAGCGGGCCTTGCGCGTGGCGTCGGTGATCGTGTCGCTGTGCACCAGCGCCGCGAACGCGGTGTTGGCCGCGTAGCGCAGCGAGCCCCACCGGTCGAGCACGGCCTGGCCGCCCGGCGAGTACGGCACCTTCTGCCCGTTCACCCCGACCGTCCAGTAGTCGAGCCACCGGTTGGCGTCGTCCAGATATTGCTGCTTGCCGGTCAGCTTGTGCAGCAGCACGTACGCGCCGTACGACTTGTCGTCCCAGGCGATCGTCCACTTGTACGACTTGGTGCTGGTCTGCGGCTCGGTGCCGAGGTTCGCGTAGCCGGCCTCGGCCTTGGCCAGGTAGGAGGCGTCGTTCGTGGCCCGGTAGAGCCAGATCGCGCCCCACACCAGCTCGTCGTTGTAGCCGCTCCAGGAGTTGTAGAAGCTGGAGGCGTCGGTGATGCACTCGGTGTACTTCTTCCTGACCGTGTCGGCGAAGGAGTACAGCTGCTTGGCGTGCGTCACCAGCGTGTCGGCGTAGGAGGGGTTCGTCGGGCGGAAGACGATCGAGGAGGCCGCCATCGCCGCCGCCGTCTCCCCCGCGAGGTCCGACCCGCCGCACGACGCGTCGATCTTGTACGCCGGCCGGTTCATCGCCATCGCCTCGGCCGGCCCCCACCAGGCGTGGTCGGTGCCGCCGTTGCCGACCTGCCCGTAGAGCACGTTCGCCGACGGGTGGGCCTTGATGAAGTAGTCGTTGACGAACTTGAGGTTGTTGAGCAGGTGGGTGAGCTGGCCGGAGGAGGCGTAGGCGTCGCGGTACTCGACCGCGCCCCAGGCCAGCATGGTGGCGGAGAAGGCCATCGGGAAGCCGAACTTGACGTGGTCGCCCGCGTCGTACCAGCCGCCCGTCAAGTCCACCCCGACGTCGTCGCCGTCGTTCATGCCCGAGTCGCCGCGCCAGGAGACGCGGTTCCAGCCGGGCAGCGCGCCCGACTGCTGGGCCTCGTAGAACCACAGCGACTTCTGCAGCGCCTCACCATAGGCGAAGGCGGGCGCCGCCTGCGCGGTCTGCGCGGCGTGTTGCCCGTGGGCCGCCGGCCCCGCCCCCAGAAGGGGCAGGACCAGCGACGCCGCAGCGATCAGTGCTGCCTTTCTCACGGGAAGAGCCGCCCGTACTCGGCGAGGGCGACGGCGACGTCCACCTGCGCCCAGAACCGGTGGTAGTTGAAGACGGGGGCGGGGCCGCTGCCGTCGAGGTACGCCTCGACCTTCGGCCAGTCCGGGTCGTCCTCGTAGAACGACCTGATCGACAGGAACGTGGAGTTCGAGTTGATCGGGTCGCCGTTCGGCATCGTGCCGCTCCAGCCCGGCGGGACGTAGACGGGGTCGTCCACGCGCCGGTAGTCGGCCTTCGTCTCCGGCACCGAGACGCCCTTGTCGTCACGGTTCTCCCAGACGCCGTCGAGCAGCGCCTTGGCCGTGTCGCGCGCCTCGGCGTGGTTGGCCTTGGCCGCGTAGTACATGAGCACCTTGGCGTACGCGCCGACCACGCCGACGTCCTGCGTGTAGTCCTTGACCGTCACGTGCAGGCCGGGGTTGGCCGGCGGCATGCCGGTCGTGGCGTTGAAGTTGCCGGCCGGCTGGCCGGACCACTCCAGCGTGGAGGGCACCTCGTAGGTGCCGTCGGCGTTGACGGTGGTGTGGTCGAGCGCCCACGCCACCCACTTGTCGAGCAGCGCCTTGGCGGCGGTGTTGCCGGTGGCGTAGTAGAGCTGCGCCACGCGGTCCATCGTCCACGCCTGGAAGCCGAACCACTGGTTCGACGGCGGGTCGTGGTAGACGGGCTGCCAGTCGTAGGCCATGCCGTGGAACTTCGGCAGGTTCGACGGCGGCGTGCCGTAGCCGCCCTCCCAGCTGTTGGTCGCGCCACCCGCGATCGCGCCCTCGGCCGACTGCAGCCAGGTGTAGAACTGCAGCTGCCGGGTGAGGCTGGTGCTCCAGTCGGTGGCGCCGGTGGCGCTCTTCGGCTTGAGCTCGTTGACGTTCGACAGCGCCCAGGCCGCGAACGGGTTCTGGTAGCCAGCGTGGTTGTGGCTGGAGCCGATGCGCCACGCCCAACCGGCGTTGGCGTCGGTCGCGCCGCCCCACGCGTAGTACCAGCTCAGCAGGTAGTTGGAGGAGTTCTTGCCGGTGCCGGCCGGGCACGAGGGGCTCGTGCAGCCCGGCTGCTTGAAGTACTTGTCGTACATCGCGTACCGCAGGTAGTCGCCCATCTTGGCGGCCTTGGCCACGGTGGCGGAGATGTCGCCGGCCTTGTTCTGCTCCTTGGCCCAGGTCAGCGCCCAGTAGGCGGCCTGCACGGCGCGGGCGTCCGCGTCGGGGGCGTTGGTGTACTTCCACTGCTTGGCGTACGAGGCGTCCTTGGTGAACAGGTCCAGGAAGCCGTTCGGGCCGCCGTGCTCGAAGGTGTCGCAGGACGGCTGCGGGATCGTCTCGAAGACCGACTCCTCGGCGCCGCGCTGGTAGGTGTTGATGTAGGCGGGCTTGGTGGTGCCGTCGCCGCAGCGGCCGAAGCCGTAGGTGTTGTCGACGTCCAGCAGCCAGTGCATGCCGTAGATGTCGCGGGTGCCGTACGCGCTCTGCAGCTCGTTCGCGATCGGGTCGGTGCCGACGCTGACGCCGGTCTCCAGCTGGGTCGGGTACTGGCTGATGTCGTTGTGCTCCGACGCGTACGTGGCCGGCTTCGACGGGTCGTAGAAGGAGTTCGTCGGCTGGTCGGCCGTGGACGGGATGATGTACCTCTCCATCGACGCCCACGCGGTGTTGAACTTGGACCAGTCGCCGGTCACCCGCCCGTAGGCCGCCTCCAGCCACAGGTAGTAGCTGTAGGCCTCGGACGTCGTCTCGTGCCCGTGGTCCGGCGCCTCGACCATGAACGTCTCGACCGAGTGGTACGGCACGCCCTCGGGTGAGAAGTAGCCGTTGGCCGGGTCGTGGATCTCGTTGTAGAGCTCCACGAAGCGCTGCACGTACTCGTTGTCGCCGCCGACGTCGTCGTCCGCCTCGTTGGCGGTCACGTCGACGGCGGTGTAGCCGGTGGCGCTGACCCGGAAGACGGCCGAGCCGGCGGTCGTGTCGTCGTCGTCGGCCGCGCTGATCGTGAAGTTCTGCGCGGTGTTCCAGTTCGACGTGGTGAACGTCCTGGACGACGGCGAGACCGTGAGGTCGGCGTCACCGCTGGCGCGGGCGACGGAGACGGTCACGCTCGACGAGGGCGCCTGCGACAGCCGCACGCCGAAGGTCGCCTCGCCCGTCTCGGGCACGGACACCGTCGTCGGGCTGACGACCAGCGCCGGGCCGCTGTTGGGCGAGACCGTGATGCCGACCGGCGACGAGGTGGTCACCTGGCCGGAGTTGTCGGTGGCGCGGGCGGTGATGGAGTAGCTGCCGGCCGCCACGTTCGCCCAGCTGTAGTTGTAGGGCGAGGAGGTGTCGGTGCCGAGCAGGGTGGAGCCCTGGTAGAAGTCGACCTTGGTGACCGTGCCGTCGGAGTCGGAGGCGGTCGCCGCGATCGGCACGGTGGCCGGGGCGGTGAACGTCTGGCCCGCGGTTGGCGAGGTCAGCGCGACGCTGGGCGCACTGCCCGTGCCGCCACAGGTCACGCCGTTCACGCTGAACGTCTCCGGGCTCGGGTTGCTGCCCGTCCAGGTGCCGTTGAAGCCGATGTTGGTGCTGGCGCCGGTGGCCAGGCTGCCGTTCCACGGCATGTTGGTGGCCGTGACTCGGGTGCCCGACTGGCTCCAGTTCGCACCCCAGCCGCTCGGCGTGTAGCGCTGGCCGGTGGTCGGGAAGTCGAAGGCCAGCGTCCACGACGTGATGGGGTCGCCGGTGTTCTTCACCGTGATGTTCGCGGTGAAACCGCCCTGGCCCTGGCCGCTGGTCCATTGGTTGGCGGCGTACGTCACGTCGCACGCCACGGCCGCCTGGGCGGGGGCCGCCGTGATGGCCGAGGTCAGCCCGGCCGCGAGGACCAGGGAGGTGGCCACGGCGAGCCGCCTCGATAAGCGGGTCAAGAGGATCGGAGGTCTGTGCTTCACGGGGTCTCCATGGGAGTAGGGATGTGGGAGCGCTCCCAAACGGGATTGTGGGTGACCTCGCTCGTATGTCAACGGAATGGCGTCGCGGTAACCCCCGCGTTTCCTCTCACCAGGCTGCCCGGGATGAAAGTTTCATCCACGTTCCGGGGCATTCAGCGAGCATGCGGGGCGGCAGCGGCCTTCCCGAGGACCGGCCTCTGTACACCGCCGCGGAGGCGGCAGACCATGGGAGCGCTCCCAGCCACCTAGTACTGGAGATGATCGCAAGTGAGACTCCACCGCGGCCTCCGCAAATGGGCCGTGACCATGACCGCCGCGAGTGTCGCGGCCTTAGGGCTCGTCGCAGGCCAGAGCACGGCCGCGAACGCCGCCGTCGCCTGCGACGTGACCTACACAGCCAACTCGTGGACGAGCAGCCCTGGTCAGGGCGGTTTCACCGCGAACATCACGTTGAAGAACACCGGCGACCCGATCTCCTCGTGGTCGCTGGCCTTCGACTATCCGACCACAGGCCAGAAGTACACCCCCAGCGGCTGGGGCGCGAACTGGAGTCAGTCGGGCACCCGCGTCACCGGCGCCAACATGCCGTGGAACGGCAGCCTGGCGACCGGCGCGTCGGTCTCCGTCGGCTTCAACGGCACCTGGACGGGCACGAACCCCAGCCCGGAGAGGTTCTCCGTCAACGGCACCACCTGCGGTGACACCACGCCCACCACCCCGTCGGTGATCCTGTCGGCCAGCTCCGTGCCCGTCGGCGAGGGCGGCACGGCCACGTTCACCGCGCGCCTGTCCGCCGCGCCCAGCTCGAACGTCACCGTCGCCACCGCCCGTACCAGCGGCGACACCGACCTGACGGTCAGCTCGGGCGCCTCGCTCACCTTCACCCCCAGCAACTGGAGCACCGCGCAGACGGTCACCCTGGCCGCCGCGCAGGACTCCGACACCACCGCGGGCACCGCCGCCTTCAGCGTCGGCGGCAGCGGCGTCACCGGCGCCACGCTCACCGCGACCGAGGTCGACGACGACGCCACGGTGGAGCAGGCCATCGTCGTGACGCCGACCTCGGTGACCGTTTCCGAGGGCTCGACCGGCACGTTCACCGCGCGCCTGGCCGCGCAGCCGTCCTCCAGCGTGACCGTCACCACGACGGCCGGCAGCGGCGACTCCGACCTGACCGTCAGGTCCGGCGGCTCGCTCACCTTCAGCACGTCGAACTGGAACACCCCGCAGACGGTCACCCTGGCCGCCGCGCAGGACTCCGACTCGGCGAACGGCACCCGTACCTTCACCGTCGCCTCGACCGGCCTGACCTCGCGTACGGTCACCGCCACCGAGGCCGATGACGACGGCGGCCCCACGCCCACCCACGTGGAGAACCCGTACTCCGGTGCCACCGGCTACGTGAACCCCACCTGGAGCGCCAGGGCCGCCGCCGAGCCGGGCGGCGACGCCGTCGCCGACACCTCCACCGCCGTGTGGATGGACCGCATCGCCGCCATCGAGGGACCGGGCGACGCGCTGAGCCTGCGCGAGCACATGGACGAGGCCGTCAGGCAGGACGCCGCCAACGGCTCCGCGCCGCTGACCATCCAGGTCGTCATCTACAACCTGCCGAACCGCGACTGCTCGGCGCTGGCCTCCAACGGCGAGCTGCGCATCTCGCAGAACGGCCTCAACCGCTACAAGACGGAGTACATCGACCCGATCGCCGACATCCTCGGCGACTCCGCCTACGCGAACCTGCGCATCGTCACCATCATCGAGCCCGACTCGCTGCCGAACCTCGTCACGAACCTCGACAGGTTCGCCGACTGCCGCGAGGCCAACGGCCCCGGCGGCTACCGTGACGGCGTCCGGTACGCGCTCGACCAGCTCCACGCCATCCCCAACGTCTACACCTACGTGGACGCCGCCCACCACGCGTGGCTCGGCTGGGACTCGAACTTCCAGCCCTCCGTCAACCTCTTCTACGAGACGGTGGCCGGCACCGCCGACGGCGTGGACAGCGTGGACGGCTTCATCGTCAACACCGCCAACTACTCCGCCACGGTCGAGCCGCACTTCACCGTCAACACCATGGTGAACAACATCTCGGTCCGCCAGTCCAAGTGGGTCGACTGGAACTACTACGTCGACGAGCAGTCCTTCGCCGTCGCCCTGCGCAACGCCCTGGTCGCCAAGGGCTTCCGCTCCGGGCTCGGCATGCTGATCGACACCTCGCGCAACGGCTGGGGCGGCAGCGCCCGCCCGGGCGGCCCGAGCACCTCGACCAACGTGGACCAGTTCGTCGACCAGTCCCGCGTCGACCGGCGCATCCACGCCGGTAACTGGTGCAACCAGAACGGTGCCGGCATGGGCGCCCGCCCGACCGCCGCGCCCGCCAGCGGCATCGACGCCTACGTCTGGATCAAGCCTCCGGGCGAGTCCGACGGCTCCAGCCGGGAGATCGACAACGACGAGGGCAAGAGGTTCGACCGGATGTGCGACCCGACGTACGAGGGCAACGACCTCAACGGCAACAACATGTCGGGCGCCCTCGCGGACGCGCCGATCTCCGGCCAGTGGTTCTCGGCGCAGTTCCGTCAGCTGCTGCAGAACGCCTACCCGCCGATCAACTGAAAGGACCCGGCCGACCGGCGTCCCGCCTGACCCGGGGCGCCGGCCGGCCAGAGGGACCCGCCTGACCCGGGTCCCTCAGCAACCGGACCGGGGTCCGGGCCGCCGCGCCCGGACCCCGGTCCCACGCATGGACCGGGGTCCGGGCGGCGCACGACTCCTTACGGGGGGTCAGCGGTGGGTGCGGCGCCATTCGGCGGCGACGTCGTCCACGTCGAACGGCATCAGGTTGAGCGGCGGGCCCGACAGCCCCGTGCGGATCGCCTCGCGGATGCGCTCGTTGACCTCCTCGACGATCCGCCGCGCCTCGGCCTCGGACCGGGCGTCACGCGCCGCCGCCAGCGCCTTCTCGGCGTCCTTGCGCAGCGCCAGCGTCGGGGGCAGCGGCATCGACAGCCCCTCGCTCTCGATCTTCTGCTTCACCCACCACATCTCGTCGAGCGGCTTGCCCTCACCGGGCAGCGGCTTGCCCTTGCCTGGCAGGTCGTCGAACTCGCCGCGCTCCTCCGCCTCGCGGATCTGGCGATCGATCCAGCTCTCGAAGGGCATCCCGATGGGCTTGCGCCGGGTCACGTACGGAACCTCCTCATGCCAGGTTGTGACGGGGTGCGAGCGGTCCGCGCCAGCCGAGCACGGCCTCGGTCATGCGGATGGAGGCGACGGTGGCCGCGACGTCGTGGACCCGCAGGATGCGCGCCCCTTTGAGGACGGCGACCACGTTGGCCGCGATCGTGCCCTCTTTCCGCTCGCCCTGCGGCCGGTCGAGCGTCTCGCCGATGAAGTCCTTGTTGGACAGCGCGACCAGCGTCGGATAGCCGATCGCGGTGATCTCCTCAAGGCGGCGGGTCAGCTCAAGGGAGTGGAAGGTGTTCTTGTTGAGGTCGTGGCCGGGATCGATGATGATCTTCTCGGGCGCGATGCCGGCTTTGAGCGCGTACGCCACCCGCTCCCGCAGATAGTCGGCCACCTCGGTGACGACGTCGGCGTAGCTGGGCCGCAGCACCCGCCGGCCTGGCCCGCCCAGGCTGTGGGTGACGACCACGGCCGCGCCGGTGGCCGCCGCGACCTCGGCGATGCCCGGCTCGCGCAGGCCGTTGGTGTCGTTGATGACGTCGGCGCCGGCCGCGACGGCGGCCTCGGCCACCTCGGGCCGGTGGGTGTCGACAGAGATCACGGCGTCGGTGGCGGCCCTGACCCTGGCGATGACGGGCGCCACGCGGTCGATCTCCTCGGACACGCTGATCGGAGCCTGGGCGGCGCTGAAGGCGAACCCGCCGATGTCGACCCAGTCGGCCCCTTCGGACACGGCCTTCGTGGCCGCCGCGACCGCCTGGTCGAGCTCGAAGGTGCGGCCCTGGTCGTGGAAGGAGTTGGGCGTCCTGTTGACGATGGCCATGATCGCGACCTGGCGCTCGAAATCGAACTCTCGCCGGCCGAGACGCCGGACAGGAGCGATGATCTCGGGGGATGGCATGTCGCCGCTCACGTGGTGATCCTCTCCGTCCCTACGAGACTACCCGGCGCCTGCGCTGGTCAGCCGCGCGCGGGACGGAGAATGATCAGGCGGTGAAGTGGCCGGAGTGCCCGTCTCCCGGGGCGACGACCCTGATCCGCCGCATGCCCCTGCGCACGGGCAGGTCGGCGCCGCGCGGTAACCGCATGGTGAGCAGCACGCGGGTGCCGTCCGGCCCGGTTCGCAGGTCGGCCGCGTCGCACAATCTGTGGATCAGGTAGAGGCCGCGTCCTGTGCACGCCTGGCCTGACGCCTGCTTGTCGCCGTCCACGTACGGCTCGGGGATGCCCGCGCCCCGGTCGCTCGTCTCGGCCCTGATGACGCCGTCGACCGTCCACAGCCGCAACTGGCCGTGCCCGCCGGCGTGCTCCACGGCGTTGACCACGCTCTCGTGCACGGCGAGCACGAAGTCGTCGAGTCTCAACCCGTGGAGCCCGCAGCTCCCGGCGTGCTCGGCGACCTCGTGGCGCAACCTGCCGACGTCGTGGAAGGTGAAGGTCTGGCTGTACAACACGCGCATGCGCTCCTCCGTGCCAATTCCGACACAGGCCGCGCTTCAGGACCTCACGTGATCCTTTTCCCCGACCCCCGGAATTTACACAAAGTCAGAGTGTCAAGGACGTCTGCCCATGCCCGAGGCCATCTCGCGGACTCGCCCGGCCGGGCCGCCGTCGGGGGCCAGCGGCGCGGTGTCCATGCCCGCGCCCTCCCGCAGCCCCTCGAACAACGCCTGCATCGCCTCGTACGACGAATGCTCGGGACTCCAGCCCAGCACGTCTCTGGCCCGGTCGGTCCGCATGAGCGGGATCCGCAGCGCCATCTCCAGCAGCCCGGGCGAGGCCGGCACGAGCCGCAGGTTCCAGGCGGCGGAGACCGCCGCCATGGCCAGCTTGGGCGGCACCCGCACGGTGCGCGTGCCCAGCAGCTCGGCGAGGTCGCCCGGGTCCAGCACGGGCTCGGCTGCCAGGTTGAACGCGCCGTGCACGGGCCTGGTCACGGCCAGCCGGTACGCCTGCGCCGCGTCCTCGGCATGCAGCACCTGCAGCCGCAGCCCGGGGATGTCCGGCACGAACGGCACCCGGCCCGCCTTGATCATCCGCCGCGGCACGAGGGGTCCGCCGAACAACCTGCGCTGCTCGGTAGCCGCCGCCCGCTGGAAGATGAAGCCGGGCCGCATGCGGACGACCCTGATGTTCGGGTGATCGTGCTCGAAGACGTCGAGCACCCGCTCGACGTACGCCTTCTCCCGCCCGTACGCCGCCCCGGGCCAGCCGTGCGTGGGCCAGCTCTCGTCCACCGGCCGGTCCTTGGGCCCCGGCGAGTAGGCCCCCACCGACGAGGCGTGCACCAGCGCCGGCACCCCGGCCTCCGCCGCGGCGCGGAAGACGCGCATGCTGCCGAGCACGTTCGCCCGCCAGGTGATCGCCGGGTCCCTGGTCGGCTGGAACAGCCACGCCAGGTGCACCACGGCGTCCGCGCCGTCGAAGATCCTGGTCAGGTCGGCGGTCGCCACGTCGGCCTGGTGCCACTCGGTGCGCTCCGCCCGCCAGCCCGGCAGCCGGCGGGCGACGCCGACGATCGAGGTGACGTCGTCGTCCGCGGCCAGCGCACGCACCACACTGGTGCCCACGTTCCCCGTGGCTCCCACCACTACGACTCTCATGGCAGCACCGCTGCCCGAGCCTGGGGCGGCGAAACCAGCGCTCACGGCTTGAGCAGGATCTTCACCGCGCCGTCCGCCTTCTTCTGGAACATCTCGTACGCCTGCGGCGCCTGTTCCAGCGGCATCCGGTGGGTGGCGAGGTCCATCACGCCCAGCGGGTCGCTGTCGTCGGTGACCAGCGGCATGAGCGGGCTCACCCAGCGCTTGACGTGCGCCTGCCCCATGCGCAGCGTGACGCCCTTGTCGAACAGGCGCAGCATGGGCAGCGGGTCCGTCATGCCGCCGTAGACGCCGGTGATGGAGATGACGCCGCCGCGCCTGACGGTCTCGATGGCCTGGTTGAGCGCGTTCAGCCGGTCGACGCCCGCGTTCGCCATGAGCGGCGCCGCCACGGCGTCGGGCAGCAGGCCCGTGAGTGTCTGGGCGAGCTTGGCGGCGGGCGAGCCGTGCGCCTCCATGCCGACCGCGTCGATGACGGAGTCGGTGCCGCGCCCCGACGTGCGCTCCCTGACCTCGCCTGGCACGTCGGTGACCTCGCTGGCGTCGATGACCTCGATGCCGTGGCGGCGGGCCAGCTCCAGGCGGGCGGTGATGCCGTCCACGGCGAGCACGCGGTGGCCGAGGTGGCGGGCGATGCGGGCGCACATCTGGCCGATCGGACCGAGGCCGAACACGGTGACGCTGCCGCCCTCGGGGATGCCGGCGTACGCGACGGCCTGCCAGGCGGTGGGCAGCACGTCCGACAGGTAGACGAACCGCTCGTCCGGCGGCCCGTCCGGGACCTTGATCGGGCCGAACTGGGCCTCGGGCACCCGCAGGTACTCGGCCTGGCCGCCGGGGACCTGGCCGTACAGCTTGGTGTAGCCGAACAGCGCGGCGCCCATGCCCTGCTCGCGCACCTGGGTGGTCTCGCACTGCGCGTACAGCTCCAGGCCGCACATGTGGCAGTGGCCGCAGGAGATGTTGAACGGGATGACCACGCGGTCACCGGGCTTGAGCGTGGTGATCGCGGAGCCGACCTCCTCGACGACGCCCATGGACTCGTGACCGAGGATGTCGCCCTCGGTCATGAAGGGGCCGAGGACCTCGTACAGGTGCAGGTCGGAGCCGCAGATCCCGGTGCTGGTGACCCTGATGACCGCGTCGTTGGGCTCCTTGATGGCGGGGTCGGGCACTTCCTCGACCCGTACGTCGCGCTTGCCGTGCCAGGTGACTGCCTTCATGCTCGGCTCCTCGATGTCGGGGACAAATGCCGCATACCCCCACGCAGAGCGCCAAACGGCGCCGCGCACCGGGCTCGCCGCCCTAGACTGCGCCGCATGGAGAACCCCCTGGAGCCCCGTGCCGGCGAGTCCGTCCTGGAGCCGCACGCGGTGCACCCTCCCGCGCCCGAGACCGGCCGCGTGCGGCCGGCCCCGCTCGACGCCGACGAGGAGGCGCGCTTCTACAGCTCCATGGCGCAGTGGCTGGCCCAGGAGCTCGCGCAGAAGGGCTCCGTCCGCCTGGCGTCCGCCGACACCCCCGAGCGGCAGCGCCAGTTCCAGGAGGTGGCGCACCGCGCCGGCGAGCTGCTCCGCCGCCCGGTGACCACGACGGCGAGCAGCCACGGCATGACCTTCGAGCTGGGCCGCCCACCGCACACCGCTTGAGGCGGGGTCAGGTGCGGTCGAGGGCGCGCAGGGCGTCGCCGGCCGCCCGCGCGATGCCCTGGCCGGTCAGCCCCGCCTCGGCCAGCAGCTCAGAGCGCCCGCCCTGGCCGATGAACGCGCACGGCAGCCCCAGGTTGAGCACCCCCTGACCGGGCGCGCACACCTGGCGGACGAGCGCGCCGGCCCCCGACGCGGCGACGCCGTCCTCGACCGTCACCACCAGCCGGCTGCCGCCGACCGCCTTGCGCAGGTCGGCGGAGACCGGGATGACCCATCGCGGATCGACCACGCTCACCCCGATGCCCGACTCGGCCAGCGACGCCGCCGCGCTCAGGCACGGCCCGGCCATCGCGCCGACCGCGACCAGCAGCACGTCCTGACCGCCCGACGCCAGCACGTCCACCTCTCCGACGCTGCCGACGGGCGGGATCTCCGCCTCGACCGCCGCCTTGGGGAAGCGCAGCGCCGTGGGCCCGTCGCAGGCGACCGCCTCGTCCAGCAGCTGCCCCAGCCGTACGGCGTCGCGCGGCGCGGCCACCCGCAGCCCCGGCGCGACCGCCAGCGTCGCGAGGTCCCACATGCCGTGGTGGCTGGGCCCGTCGGGGCCGGTGATCCCGGCCCTGTCGAGCACGAGCGTCACGGGCAGCCGGTGCAGCGCGATGTCCATCAGCACCTGGTCGACGGCCCGGTTGAGGAACGTGGCGTAGATCGCGACCACCGGATGCAGCCCGCTCATCGCCATGCCGGCCGCCGAGGCCATGGCGTGCTGCTCGGCGATGCCGACGTCGAACATGCGCCCGGGAAAGCGCCGCCCGAACGCCGCGAGGCCGGTGGGCCCCGGCATGGCGGCGGTGACGGCGACCACGTCGCGGCGGCGCTCGCCGAGCGCGCACAGGTGGTGGGAGAAGGCGTGCGTCCAGGTGCCGTGCACCGGTGACAGCGGCTGTCCGGTGGCCGGGTCGGAGGCCGGGATGGCGTGCAGGTGCTCGTCGAGGTCCTGCACGGCGGGGCCGTAGCCGCGGCCCTTGCGGGTGACGCAGTGGACCACGACCGGCGTGCGCAGCTCGCGGGCCGTGCGCAGCGCCTGCTCAAGGGCGGCGATGTCGTGGCCGTCGACCGGGCCGAGGTAGCGCAGGCCCAGACTCTCGAACACGCTGATGCCAGGCGCGGCCCGCAGCCTGCCGAGGTGCTCGGCCCAGCCGCCGACCGTGGGCGCGTAGGAGCGGCCGTTGTCGTTGAGCACGACGACGACCGGCAGGCCGCGGTCGGCGCCGAGGTTGTTGAGCGCCTCCCAGGCCACGCCGCCGGTGAGCGCGCCGTCGCCGACCACCGCGACCACGGGACGGCCGCCCTCGCCGGCCAGCCGGCGCGCCTTGGCCATGCCGTCGGCGTAGGCGAGCGCGGTGGAGGCGTGGGAGCTGTCGACGTGGTCGTGCGGCGACTCGTCCCTGCTGGGGTAGCCGCTCAGCCCGCCGCGCACGCGCAGCCCGTCGAAGGCGTCGCGGCGGCCGGTGAGGATCTTGTGGACGTACGCCTGGTGCCCGGTGTCGAACACGATCGCGTCGTCCGGCGAGTCGAAGACCCGGTGCAGCGCGATCGTCAGCTCCACGATGCCGAGATTCGAGCCGAGGTGGCCGCCCGCCGCGCTCACCTTCTCGATGAGGAAGTCGCGGATCTCGCGGGCCAGCCCCGGCAGCAGCTCGGCCGGAAGGGCACGCAGGTCGTCGGGGGTGGACACGTGAGTCAGCAGCGTCTTCATGACATCCCCAGGCCGTGTGACTGCTGTGGCAAAAGAAAGCTTGGGCCGCAAAAGCTACTTTACACACTCCGTATTCAGTGAGTAACTAGGGGTAGTGACGGACGACAGAAGGGCCGCGCGTATGCCGGTGAGCTTCCCGCAGCACTCTCTTGGTGCCCGCATCGACCAGCGGCTCTGCGGCTTTCTCGAAGACTGGGGCAACCCGGTTTCCGACCCCGGGGTCGAGGCGGCGTACGGGCTGCTGGCGGACTTCATCCTCGGCGGCGGCAAGCGTGTGCGGCCCCAGCTGTGCTATTGGGGCTGGCGCGGCGCCGGCGGCGACGACTGCGAGGAGATCATCAGCGCCGCCGCCGCACTGGAGCTGTGTCACGCGGGGCTGCTGATCCACGACGACATCATGGACGGCAGCGACCTGCGCCGCGGGCAGGCCACCGTGCACCGCAGCCTGTCCGACCTGCACCGGGGTCCGGGCGCCGAGGCGTTCGGCCGGGCCGGCGGCATCCTGCTCGGCACCCTCAGCCTGGCCTGGTCCGACGCGCTGCTGTCGTCCTGCGGCATCGACCCGGCGCGGCTGCGTGCCGCGCATCACCTGTTCGACGCCATGCGCACCGAGGTCATCAGCGGCCAGTACCTCGACGTCCTCGCCCAGCTGCGCTCGGGCGCGACCGAGGCTCAGGCGCTGACCGTGATCCGTTACAAGAGCGCGAAGTACACCGTCGAGCGGCCGCTGCAGATCGGCGGCGCGCTCGCCGGGGCGCCGCCCGACCTGCTCGACGCCTACTCCCGGTTCGGGGTGCCGCTCGGGGAGGCGTTCCAGCTCCGTGACGACGTGCTCGGCACGTTCGGCTCGGCCTCGGAGACCGGCAAGTCCGCGCTGGACGACCTGCGCGAGGGCAAGCAGACCGTGATGTACGCGCACGCCGTGCAGCACGCCTCCCCCGCCCAGCTCGCCCACCTGCGCGCCTGGCACGGCAACCCGGAGCTGACCGAGGAGCGCGCCGCGGAGGTGCGCCGCATCCTCATCGACACCGGGGCGCTGGCCAGGGTCGAGGACATGATCGAGGACCGCGTCCGCCAGGCCATGTCGGCACTGAGCGAGGCGCAGGTCAAGCCAGAGGCGGCCGGCGTGCTCGCCGAGATGGCCGACCAGCTCGCACATCGCAGCAAGTGAGGGGATCCCCAACATGGGACGGGTACTTCTCGCCGCCCCGCGCGGCTACTGCGCGGGCGTCGAACGCGCGATCGTCACGGTGGAGGAGGCGCTGCGGCGCTTCGGAGCGCCGGTCTACGTCCGCAAGCAGATCGTGCACAACACGTTCGTGGTGGACGACCTGACCAGGCGCGGCGCGGTCTTCGTCGAGGAGCTGGACGAGGTGCCCGACGGGGCGCTGGTCGTCTTCTCGGCGCACGGCGTGGCCCCGGCGGTGAAGGAGGCGGCGGGCCTGCGGGGCCTGCGGACGATCGACGCCACCTGCCCGCTCGTCACGAAGGTGCACAAGGAGGCGGCCAGGATGGCCGAGTCCGGGCACCGGATCGTGCTCATCGGGCACGCCGAGCACGAGGAGGTCGAGGGCACGCTGGGCGAGGCCCCCGAGCGCATCCACGTCATGGATCCGGCGCGGCCCGAGGAGCTGGAGCTGGACGGCTCCGAGCCGGTGAGCTGGCTGTCGCAGACCACGCTGGCCGTGGACGAGACCATGCGGGCGGTCGAAGGGCTGCGCGAGCGGTTCCCCGGCCTGGTCGATCCGCCCAGCGACGACATCTGCTACGCCAGCCAGAACCGTCAGGAGGCGGTCGCGCGCATCGCGCCCGAGTGCGAGCTGGTGGTCGTGGTCGGCTCGGCCAACTCCTCCAACTCGCGGCGGCTGGTCGAGGTCGCGGTGAACGCGGGAGCGGACGCTGCCCACCTGGTCGACCGGGCCTCCGACGCCGACGAGCGCTGGCTCGACGGCGTGCGCACGGTCGGGGTCAGCTCCGGCGCCTCCGTGCCCGAGCCGCTGGTCACGGAGTTACTCGACTGGCTCTCGGCCCGCGGGTTCGCCGACGTCCAGCCGGTGACCCTGACCGAGGAGACCCTGACGTTCTCCCTTCCGCTCGAACTCCGAACCTCCCGCAACCGCGGCTAGCCCGCCCATCCAGATTGGTGGTGCACGATGACAGAAACGACCCACTCGACCGCGCCGAGCAACGGCAGCGCCAACGGCAACGGTCAGCTCAGCCTCAGCACCGATGCCGCCAAACAGCTGGCGACGACGACCAAGACGCCGCCGCAGATGCAGGAGATCACCTCCCGCTGGCTGCTGCGGCTGCTGCCGTGGGTCCAGTGCTCGGGCGGTGTGTTCCGGGTGAACCGGCGACTGACGTACACACTGGGTGATGGCCGGATCACCTTCAGCACCACGGGCGCCGACGTGCGGGTGATCCCGGCCGAGCTGACCGAGCTGCCCATGTTGCGCGGCTTCGACGACATGGAGGTGCTGGAGGCGCTGGCCGACCGGTTCACCCAGCGCGAGGTCGCGGCCGGCGAGGAGATCGTCGCCGAGGGCGCCGAGGTGGACCGGCTGGTGCTGATCGCCCACGGGCGGGTGGCCAAGGTCGGGCGGGGCGCGTACGGGGACGATCAGAACCTCGGCGTGCTGGCCGACGGCGACCACCTCGGCGAGCAGGCGCTCGTGCAGGGCGGCCACCACGAGTTCACCGCCCGCGCCAAGACCGCCACCACCGTGCTGACGCTGTCCAGGCAGGACTACGAGCAGGTCGCCGAGCGCTCGCCCGCCCTGCGCGAGCACGTCGAGACCTGGCGTACCAGCGGGAACCACGCCCAGAACGACTACGGCGAGGCCGCGATCAACATGTCCGCCGGTCACACGGGCGAGGCCGAGCTGCCCGGCACGTTCGTGGACTACGAGCAGACGCCCCGCGAGTACGAGCTGAGCGTCGCCCAGACCGTCCTGCGCGTGCACAGCCGCGTCTCCGACCTGTACAACCAGCCGATGAGCCAGCTCGACCAGCAGCTCCGCCTCACGATCGAGGCCCTGCGCGAGCGGCAGGAGGACGAGCTGGTCAACAACCGCGACTTCGGCCTGCTGCACAACGCCGACTTCAGCCAGCGCATCCGCACCCGCTCCGGCCCGCCCACCCCCGACGACCTCGACGACCTGCTGTCCACGGTGTGGAAGGAGCCCTCGTTCTTCCTCGCCCACCCGCAGGCCATCGCCGCCTTCGGCCGCGAGTGCAGCAAGCGCGGCGTCTACCCGCAGCAGAGCGAGGTCAACGGGCACCGCGTGCCGGCCTGGCGGGGCGTGCCGATCTTCCCGTGCAACAAGATCCCCGTCTCCGCCGCGCGCACCACGTCGTTCCTGCTGATGCGGACGGGACAGGAGAACCAGGGCGTCGTCGGCCTGCACCAGACCGGCATCCCCGACGAGTACCAGCCGAGCCTGTCGGTGCGGTTCATGGGCATCAACGAGAAGGCGGTCATCTCCTACCTGGTCAGCGTCTACTACTCGGCCGCCGTCCTGGTGCCCGACGCGCTGGGCGTGCTGGAGGACGTCGAGCTCGGCCGTAACGGCTAGACCCTCCCACGGCCCCGTCCGCCACCTCTGGCGGGCGGGGCCGCTTGCCGCCCGAACCGTTGACGACGCGAAGGAGACGACCATGACGCAGCCGTTCGAACTGCCGGACTTCTACCTGCCGTATCCGGCCCGGCTCAACCGGCACCTGGACGAGGCCCGCGTGCATTCCCGACAGTGGGCGCGCGACATGGGCATGCTCGAAGGCTCGGGCGTCTGGGAGGAGGCCGACCTCGACGCCCACGACTATCCGCTGATGTGCGCCTATACGCATCCCGACTGCGACGCGGAAGAGCTGGGCCTGATCACCGACTGGTACGTGTGGGTCTTCTTCTTCGACGACCACTTCCTGGAGTTCTTCAAACGGACCGGCGACCTCAAGGGCGGCAAGGAGTACCTCGCGCGGCTGGCCCGCTTCATGCCCATGGGGCTCGACCTGACCGTCCCAGAGCCGGAGAACCCGGTGGAGGCGGGCCTCGCCGACCTGTGGCCGCGTACGGTGCCGAGCATGTCGCTCGACTGGCGGGCCCGCTTCGCCGAGAGCACCCGCAACCTGCTGGACGAGTCGCTCTGGGAGCTGGCCAACATCAACAGGGGCCGCGTCGCCAACCCCGTCGAGTACATCGAGATGCGCCGGAAGGTCGGCGGCGCGCCCTGGTCGGCCGGGCTGGTCGAGCACGCGGCCGGCGCCGAGGTGCCGGCCGTGATCGCGGGCTCCCGGCCGCTGCGGGTGCTCAAGGACGCCTTCTCCGACGCCGTGCACCTGCGCAACGACCTGTTCTCCTACCAGCGGGAGGTCACCGACGAGGGCGAGCTGAGCAACGGGGTGCTGGTGCTGGAGAAGTTCCTCGGCTGCTCCACGCAGGAGGCCGCGAACGCGGTCAACGACCTGCTGACCTCGCGGCTGCAGCAGTTCGAGCACACCGCGGTCTTCGAGCTGGGGCCGCTGTTCGTGGAGCACGGCATCGACCCGCTCAGCGCGGCCGGCGTCGCGGCGTACGTGAAGGGGCTGCAGGACTGGCAGGCGGGCGGGCACGAGTGGCACATGCGCTCCAGCCGCTACATGAACGAGCGGGCGGGGGCGAGCCGGCCGCTCGGCATGTCGTCCGTGATCGACCTGCTGGGGGCCAAGCGGGTGCGCTCGTTCACGCACGTGCCGTACCAGCGGGTGGGTCCTTCGCGGATCCCCGACCTGTACGTGCCGTTCGAGCTGCGCCTGTCACCCCACCTGGACGGCGCCAGGCGCGAGCTGGTCTCCTGGTGCCGCGAGATGGGGATCCTGGAGCCGCCGCACGGCGTCGCCGGGCCCGCCGTCTGGGACGAGGCCAAGCTCGTCGACTACGACCTGCCGCTGTGCGCGGCCGGCCTGCATCCCGGCGCGACGCCCGAGGAGCTCGACCTGGCCTCCGCCTGGCTGGCCTGGGGGACGTACGGCGACGACTACTTCCCCGTCGTCTTCGGCCGCCCGCGCAACCTGGCCGCCGCCAAGGTGGCGGTCGCCAGGTTCGGCGACTTCATGCCGCTCGACGGCACGCCCGCCCCCGCGCCCGCCAACGCGCTGGAGCGGTCGCTGGCCGACATCTGGGCGCGTACGGCGGGGCCGATGCCGCAGGAGGACCGGCGCAAGCTGCGGGCGGCGGTGGAGCAGATGTGCGAGGCGTGGCTGTGGGAGCTGGCCGGCGAGATCGCCCACCACATCCCCGACCCGGTCGACTACATCGAGATGCGGCGGCACACGTTCGGTTCGCAGCTCACGATGAGCCTGAGCCGGCTGCGGCACTCCAAGTCGATCCCTGACGACTTCTACGCCAGCGGGCCGATGGTGGCGCTGGAGAACGCCATGATGGACGCGGGCACGCTGGTCAACGACGTGTTCTCGTACCAGAAGGAGATCGAGTTCGAGGGCGAGGTGCACAACGCGATCCTCGTCGTCCAGAACTTCTTCGGCTGCGACTACCCCACCGCGCTCGGCATCGTGGCCGACCTGATGGCCTCGCGGGTGCGGCAGTTCGAGCACATCGCGGCGAACGAGCTGCCGATCGTGTGCGACGACTTCGGCCTCGGCGAGGAGGCGCGGCGCGACCTCGACGGCTTCCTGACCGAGCTGGGCGACTGGCTGGCCGGCATTCTCAACTGGCACCAGGGCTGCTTCCGCTACGACGAGCCGTCGTTGCAGCGGCACCACCAGGCGCCGCTGCCACGCTTCCACGGTCCGACCGGGCTCGGCACCTCGGCCGCGGTCATCAGGCCGCCGGGCGCCGTCAGCCCTGTCGCCGTCAGCCCTGTCGCCGTCAGCCCTGCTGCAGCGGGACGTTGACGTCCTTCGGCTGGTAGAACCAACCCAGCATGCGCAGCAGGCGCCGCTGGTACGGCGTGACGTTGTACAGGCGGATCCACCGCTCGGCGGGCGGCAGCGCGGGCATCGCCAGCACGCGCAGCCCCGAGACGTCGATGAAGGTCAGCTCTCCCGTGTCGACCACGATGTAGGTGCCCTGGCGGCAGCTCGCCAGGGTGCTGGCCACCGCACGGCTGTTGGTCACGTCGATCTCGCCGATCAGCGCGACCGCCGGCACGGCGGGCAGGCCTGGCGCCACCGCCGTACTGATCGTCAGTTGTCGGTCCTGGTACAGCAGCCGTTCTTGGACGCTCACGCTCCCCGCACCCCCCAACACGCTGGCTCTTGGGGGTTGTCGCCGTGGTCGCACCTGCGGATCTGTCGCACGCGCTTTTCGGCGATTAATCCGAAACCTAGGCTACACGAAGTATGCCGGGCTATGGATTTTTCGTCGGAATATGACCGGTTTTTCGGATAATCCTGAAGTTGGCGGTCCGGCGTGCTTCACGGTGGCTCGCCGGGCCTGGGCGGTGGGGCTCTCGAGTCGTTTGCCGAGGATCTAGGGAGGCGCCCGTGCGAGCGGAGACCGACCCCTAATTGGTGGAAATTTCATCTTTTAGCGGGCTGCCATCGATGGCGTTTTGTCGCCATAGAAGGCGAGAAAAGCCACAGAGGAGACAACTGCGGGCAGGGCGGCGACGGCGGCGCCTGGCGCGGCTCGGATCGGGAGCGTCGATGTGCCATGGACCAGAGACGGAGACAGCGAAGACAGCGGAGCCGGCGTAGGCGGGATCTGCGGGGACCGACCGGGCCGTCGGCGCTGCGGGTGGTGGCGGTCTGCCTGGTAGGGCTCGTGGTCCACGCGGCGGGGGCCACGTCTTCCGTGAGCGCCAGGTCGGTGGCGGGGAGCATCGCGCTGCGGGCGGCGCTGGAGATGATCGGGGTGCCGTACTCGTGGGGCGGCGGCGGGGTGCACGGGCCCGGGTACGGCATCGGGCGCGGCGCCACCACCAAGGGCTTCGACTGCTCCGGGCTCGCCGAGTACGCCTACGCCCGGGCGGGCGCGCTCATCGGGACCACCACGTACGAGCAGTGGCGCGCGGGCATCAGGATCACGAAAGAGTTGCTGGAGCCGGGTGACCTGGTCTTCTTCGACAGCGACAAGGCGACCCCGGGCCCCGAGCACGTGGGGCTGGCGGTGGACGCCGAGCGGATGGTGCACGCGCCGCACACCGGCGCCCAGGTCCGCATCGACCCGCTGAACCGCGCGGACCTGCTCGGCATCGTCCGGGTGGAGGTCGGCCGGGGCGACCAAGGCCTCTGAGCCATGAGAATGCCGCACGCCTCAGGGCGGGCCCTGATGGGGTCCCGCGCCGGAGGCGTACGGCGTACCGAACATTCGGTCACCGGAGAGGCGGCGCCGTGGCCTCGCGAGTCTCCACGGCCGGCCTCACCGGCTCACCCAGGTCGAGGGAGGAGCGTTGGCCACGCGGCCCGTCCGGTAGGGGACCGCCGCACCCTCCCCGCCTGCTACGTCCAGGTCCTACCTGGCCTGCGCGCGGCCGTTGTCGATGTCGGTGTTGACGTTGCCGTCACCGACCTGCGGCTGGTTGTTGTTCAGCAGCGCGACGTTGGTCTCGTCCAGGAGCTGGAGGATGCCGACCTCGATGTCGTTGGCCGAGTGGTTGAGCAGGTTGTTGAGGACGTCGTCGGCTATCTGCCACTGCGTCAGCAGGGCCTGACCCTTGTTGCTCGGGTTGGGGCCGACGTCGGCGGACGCGGCGGAGGTGGCGAAACCGAAGGCGGCGGCCGCCACGGCGGCGCCGGCCAGGATACGACGGATCATTGTGTGCTTTCCTCCATGAATCGGCGCGGAATTACCGGCGCCAGCTTCTTTCGTACAGGGCTGTGCGGTGCCGCTGACGGTGATCGTGGCAGACCTCGGAGATGGCGACTCGTTATGGAGGTCAAGGAGCGCTTGAATGCTGTGGTGCTGATTCCCGGCTTACCGCTGGAAAAGCTCCGATGCGCGATCAGTAGCCTTTTCCAGCCTATTTCCGGTGAGCGTTCTCCGACGGCGCCGGCCGTACGGTCCTGGGCGATGTCGCTCGCCGCGACGGCGTACGGCCGTCGAACGCTCCGGTGTTCCAGGGAACCGCTCCGTGGCCTCGCGGATCGCCACGATCGTTCAGGTTCGCGTCCTACCTGGCCTGGGCCTGGCCGTTCTGGATCTTGGTGTTCTTGTTGTGGTTGCCGACCTCGGGCTGGTTGTTGTTCAGCGCGCTCACGTTCACCTCGTCGAGGACCTTGAGGATGTTGACCTCGAGGTCGTTGAGCGAGTGGTTGGCGACGTTGTTGAGGACGTCGTCCAGGATCTGGAACTGGCTGAGGACGGCCTGGCCCCCGTTGTACGGGTTGGGCCCGACGTCCGCGGACGCGCCGGACGCGGAGAAGCCCAGAGCGACGGCCGCGATTGCGGCACCGGCCAGAATGCGACGGATCATGTTTGCTTTCCTCCATGGAACGGCCCGGAATTCCCGGCGCCATAGTCGTTCGTGCAGGGCTGTGAGGTGCCGCGAATAACAATCGCGGCAGGCGGCTGGGCCCGCAACCCGGAAAGACCTTATGGAGGTCAAGAAGCCGCCTCGATTCCTTGGCATCAGGTTTCGCCGGCACGGCGCTGGAAACCGGCGTCCGCATATCGCGGGCGGGCACGGGCACCCGATGGATCGGCGGCGTCATTGCTGTCGCGGGCCTTCACCTTTTACACGCGCACCGGCGGCGGGGCGTCGGTCGCCGCCCCTTCCGCCTGCCCGGCCTACTGGGCGCGGGCGTCGCCGTTGTCGATACGCGTGTTCCTGTTGGCGTGGCCGACCTGCGGCTGGTTGTTGTTCAGCAGCGCGACGTTGACCTCGTCGAGCGCGGTCAGGATGCTGACCTCGAGGTTGTTCAGCGAGTGGTTGCCGACGTCGTTGAGCACGTCGTCCAGGATCTGGAACTGGCTCCCGATGGCCGCGCCCTTGTTGTACGGGTTGGGACCCACGTCAGCGGACGCGGCCGACGCGGAGAAGCCGAAGGCCGCGGCCGCGACTGCGGCACCGGCCAGAATGCGACGGATCATGTTTGCTTTCCTCCATGGAACGGCGTGGAATTCCTGGCGCCGTGGTCGTTCGTTGCAGGGCTGCTAGGTGCCGCGAATAACCATCACGGGAACCCTGGAAAAGCGCAACTTGAAAATCTCTCGGCAAGGTCAAAGAGCCATCTGGATTTTTTGAGTCGGTTTTCCTGCGCTGCACCGGCGGCGCATGGGCGACACCGCGCGGGACCGCCATTGAACCGGTAGCGCCGATCGGCCGCGCCGCTTATAGGGGGTCCGTTCACCGGTCTTTGGGCAATGATCGACCGCTGCTTGGCGCTGGTATCCGGCAGCAGGAAAACGCTTTTGGAATGGCCGCCGTAGCACCGTGGGGAGGCCGGGGACACCCGCGATGACGTGCGGGAACCTTCGGCCGGCCGGGGACGGCTCCCAGCGGGAGTCCGGGCCCGATCCCGTGCGAGGATAGTGGTCATGGCAGAGATCGTCGGCGGAGGACGTCCGGTCAACGACGCCGAGCGGCGCGTGATCGCATATCTGCGAGACCACGCGCCTGCCGACTGGTTGCTGCTGCACAACGTCGAGGTGCCGCGCGGGCACGACGTGTTCGAGGTCGACGTGCTCGTCCTGACCGGTCACTCGCTCGTGGTGGTCGACGTCAAGGGCACGAGGGGCCGCATCGAGGTGTCGGGCACGCGCTGGTTCCCGCCGCGCAGGGAGGCGTTCGGCTCGCCGGTGACGAAGCTGCGGGGCACCGCCAAGGCGCTCAAGGGCCTGCTGGTCTCGCGGGCCACCCAGCTCGAGCGGGTCTACGTCGACAGCCTGGTCGTGCTCACCTCACCCGACGCCGAGCTGGTCGATCCCGTCGGGCGCGACGCGGTCAACGTCACCGACCTGCCCGGCCTGGTGGCCACGCTGAGCGACGTCTCGCGGGTGCGCCGCGGCTGCAGCCCCGACGTGCGTCCCTACGTCACGGCGATCCTCGACGCGCTCAACCAGACCGTCCGCCGCAGCACCGCACCGCCCAGGTTCGGCAACTGGGAGGTCGAGGAGCAGCTCGGCGGCGACGCCAAGGTCACCGAATACCGGGCGTTCAACGCCACGCTGCCCGGCAGTGAGACCGTGCTGCTGCGCGTCTACCAGGCCGACCCGCTGGCCGACCAGGAGTCGCGGGCGGCCGAGCGGCAGCGCATCGCCAACGCCTACCAGACGCTGGCCCGCATCCCGCCCCACCCGTGCGTGGTGCGCTCGCGCGACTTCTTCGCCATCGACGACGAGAGCCGGTTCGTGCTGGTCCTCGACGACGTGCACGGCGAGGCGCTGCACCTGGCGATGGGCAAGGCCGCCCCGATGGGCGTGATCCAGGACCTGCTGCGCGGCCTGGCGCACGCCCACCTGCACGGGGTGGTGCACCGCGCGCTCACCCCTGCCTCCGTGCTGGTCAGCGACGACGGCCACGCGGTGCTCACCGGGTTCGACTACGCCAAACCGGGCCCGCGCAACTACACCGTGGCCCACGAGCTGGGCAACGTGCTCGACGCCCACTACGTGGCGCCCGAGTGCCAGGAGCGGCCCGACCTCATGACCACCTCCTCCGACGTCTACGCCGCCGGCGCCATCGCCTACCAGCTGCTCACCGGCCAGCTCCCGACCAGCTCCGACGCGCAGGGCCCCAACGTGCCCGAGGTGGTCCGCATGATGCTCGACCACTCCCCCGCCAAGCGGCCCACGGCGGCGCAGGCCCTGCAGGCGCTGCGCGACGCCCCGCCACCGGCCAGGCAGCAGCAGAAGTCGCGGCTCACCAGGTTCGTCCGCCGCATCGTGTCCCGCCCTTAGGCGCCTCACAGGTCGGCGCGCAGCGCGTGGGCGTGCCTGAGGTAGTCGAGCGCGAGCCCGGTACGCCCCGCCGAGCGGTGCAGCTCGCCGAGGAGCTGCGTGCTGGACGCCTCCCCGCTGCGGTCACCCAGCTCCTGGAAGATCTCCCGCGAGCGTTCGAGCCCGGTGGAGGCGAGCGCGAGGTCGCCGCCGGCCGCCTGTAAGCCGGCCAGGCTCTGCAGCGCGTACGCCCCGCAGTGCCGGTCGCCCAGCGACTCGAAGATCTCCAGCGCGTGCCGGTGGAACGAGATCGCCCGGTGCAGGTGCCCCATCTGCACGCACACGCAGCCCTCCCGGTGGGCGTCGCCCAGCTCCTGGGCCAGCCGCATGGCCCGGCTCAGCGACTCCGACGCCTGCGCGAGGTCGCCCGACTTCAGGCACACCCGGCCGATGGCCTGCCGGGCATACGCCTCGCCCGGCCTGTCGCCGGTCGCCTCGAAGATCGTCAGGGCGTCCCTGAAGTGGCCGAGCGACTGCGCGTACCGGCCGCGGAACTGGCTGACCGCGCCGAGGCCGCAGATCGAGGTGGCCTCCGCCCTGCGGTCGCCCAGCTCGCGGAAGACGCGGCGGGAGCGGGTGAAGGCGTCGGCGGCCTCGTCGTAGCGGTCCTGGTAGAGGGCGACCTGGGCGAGGCCCCTGAGCATGGCGGCCTCGCCGTACCGGTCGCCGGCCGCGCGGGCGGCGGCCAGTGCGGTGGTGTGGGTGCTCCGCCAGGTGTCGAGGTGGCAACGCAGGTCCAGGTACGGCACCATCGCGGCGGCCAGCCCCCACGCCGACTCGGCGGCCCCGTTGCCCGCCGCCGTCTCCACGGCCGCGCTCAGCGTCTCGTGCTCCGCCTCGAACCAGGTCACCGGATCGGAGGTGAGCCGGTCGAGCGTGGCGCCCGCCAGCCGCCAGCGCGGCGCGCCCGCCGCCGTCAGGCTGAACACCGTGGTCGGCAGCCGGGCCATCGCGTGCTCCGCGGTCGCCGTCCACGCCGCGAGCACCCGTCCCACGGCCGCCGGGTCGCCGCGCTGGGACCTGGCGTGCCTGGCGATCAGGTCGGGCACCCGGTAGCGCGGCTGGCCCATCTCGTCCGTGCCGACCGGGTCCAGCAGGTTGACGTCCACCAGCAGGTCGGTGACGTCGCCGGCGCCGTGGCGGCCGAGCGCGGCGTCGATCACCCAGCCGGGCTGCGCGGCGGGGCCGAGCAGGCCCAGGGTGGCCAGCGTGCGGGCGGCGTCGGCGGGCAGGCGCGCGTACCCGCGGTCCAGGCCGGTCCGCACCTCGCGCAGCTCGCCCAGCCAGTCGTCGTCCAGCCGCTGCCGCAGCACCGACAGCGACCAGCCGGGGCGGGCGGCCAGGCGGGTGCCCGCGTTCCTGACGGCGAGCGGCAGGTGACCGCAGGCCGCGACGATGGCCTGCGCCGCCTCGCGCTCCCTGGCCACCCGGTCCGCGCCCGCCACCCTGGCCAGCAGGGACAGCGCCTCGTCGGGCGCGAGCGGGCCGAGCTGGACGAGCGCGGCGCCGGGCAGCTCGGTGATCCTGCGCCGGCTGGTGACGATCACCGCGCTGTCGTTGCCGGGCAGCAGGGGGCGTACCTGGTCGGCGTCGCGGGCGTCGTCGAGCAGCATCAGCATGGGACGCTCGGCCAGCAGCGAGCGCAGCAGCGCGGAGCGCTCGGCGGTCGTCGGCGGCGGCGCCGCCACGCCGAGCGCCCTGAGCGCCTCGGCCAGCAGGTCGTCCGGCTCGCGGTCGCCCAGCTCCAGGTAGAGCTGCCCGGCCGGGTACGCCGCGCGTAACGCGTGGCCCGCGTGCACGGCCAGCGCCGACTTGCCGCAACCCGGCGGTCCCGAGACGACCGCCACGGGATGCGGCAGGCCGAGCGCGGCGACGGCCTCGGCCCTGCCGGTGAAGTCGGGCAGGTCGGGCGGGAGCTGCCGGGGCACGACGGGCGCGCTCTCGTCGGCGAGGATCAGCTCGTACGCGCCGCGCAGCTCCGCGCCGGGCTCGACGCCCAGCTCGTCCACCAGCCGGCCGCGCACGGTCGCGTACGCCCGCAGCGCCTCGGCCTTCCTGCCGCCCCTGTGCAGGGTCAGCACCAGCCGGCCCCACAGGTCCTCACGGTACGGCTGCTCCGCCAGCAGGCCGCGCAGCTCCGAGACCGCGCCGTCGTGGTCGCCGGCCGCGATGCGCCGCTCGATCAGCGCCTCGGCGGCCCGCGCGCGCAGCTCATGGAGTGGTTCGAGCCTGCGGTCCCAGACCGGGCTGCCGGGCAGGTCGCACAAGGGCGCGCCGCGCCACAGGGCGAGCGCCGCGTCGTACTCGCCCCGGTCGACCAGCTGCTCGAAGGCCAGCAGGTCCAGCTCGGACGCGCGCACGTCGACGGCGTACCCGCCGCCGTCGGAACGCAGGACCCCCCCGCCGAGATCGGTGCGGAGCGAGCTGGCGTACGTCCGCAGGTTGGCCTGCGCCGAGCGCGGCGGCCGGTGCGCCCAGAGCACCTCGGCCAGCAGGTCGGCGCCCACCAGCCGCCCCGCGTCCAGCAGCAGCGTGGCGAGCAGCAGGCGGGGCTTCCTGCCGGAGATCCGGACGGGGTGCCCGTCTCGGCGGACCTCCAGCGGCCCCAGCACGTGGAAGGTGACCGTCATCCGCATCAGCTCCTCTACAGAGGCCTGACAGCCGTTTGTATCGGTTGTGGACAGTTTCTGTGCGGCTCGTGCGGACCCTGGGTCTCAGAGATCCCACGGAAAGGATCACCCGATGAAGCTCTACGGAGCAATGGTCGCGAGCCTCGTGCTGCTCGCCGGCCTCGGCACGGCCACCCCCGCGGCGGCCGATCCGGCGCCGGAATCGGCGGAGGCCCAGATACTCGCGACGAACTTCCAGCTCCCCTTCCCCTGTGGCCAGTCGTGGACGGGCAACTCCAGCGCCAGCAGCGCGCACCGGTCCTACGAGATCGACTTCAACAGGGGCAGCACCGCGGACGCCGACCTCGGCGACACCGTGGTCGCCGCCGCCTCCGGCACGGTGGCGATCTCGGCGCACCAGGGCTCGGCCAACGGCTTCGGCAACCTCGTCAAGATCGATCACGGGGGCGGGTGGTCGACGTACTACGGGCACCTGAACACCCGCTCGGTCAGCGCAGGACAGTCCGTCTCCCAGGGCCAGAAGATCGGCACCGTCGGCAACACCAGCAAACCGGGCAACAACATCTCGCCGCACCTCCACTACGAGGTACGGCTGGGCAGCAGCTATCCGTCCAACATTCAGCGGGCCGTCTTCAACGGCACCACGTTCGGATACCCGAACCAGACCCTCACCTCGCGCAACTGCGGCGGCTCCGCGAACCCGTACACGCCGCAGGAGGTGTGCGGCTCCGGGTTCAGCGTGATCGACTCGGCCGCGCTCGGCAGCGACGGCACCGTCTACCTGCTCTACAACTCCAGCACCGCCAACAACTGCGTGGTGACGCTGAAGGCGAAGTCGCTCGGCACGGCCACCGCGACCAGCGCCTACCTGGAAGTGCAGGGCAGCACACGCAAGACCGACTCCGGCAACTACGGCTACTACGCGGGACCGGTCAAGGCGGCGGCGCAGGCGACCTGCGTCAAGTGGGGCGGCAAGGCCGGCTCCACGGCGTACAACAGCCCATGGGAGCACTGCAGCTGAGCTGGAAGCGTGAACCGGAGGCCGGGCGGCGAGAGGGCCGCCCGGCCTACGCGCTCGTGATCGTGTCGAGGATGTCGATCACGTAGAGCTTGGGCCGCTCGCCGGGCGACGGCACCGCGATCCTGCTGCCGACCCGCTGCCCGGCCAGCGCGCCGACCCAGGCGGCCGGCACCGCGCCCGCCTCCAGCGTGAACGCGCTGGGCCCGCCCCGCCGGTACGAGGAGTCCACGACCTCGCGGGACGGCCAGGACGCGGCGACGTACTGGATGACGACCTTCGATCCGGCGACGACCTGCCTGCCTGAGCCGTCGATGAGCACCCGCGGCGGGTCGGCGGGCCGCAGGTCGGCGGGGACGACCGGCAGCGTGCGGCCGACGAGCCTGGCGTCCGGCGGGTAGCCGCCGAGGATGTCGAAGACGAGCACCAGCGTGTCGTGCGGCGAGACGCCGGCCAGCGGCACGTTCGGGCCGAGCGCCTCGGCGGCCGCGCTGACCAGCATGATCCGGCTGCCGGCGGGCCGGCCGATGAGCGACTGCCGCCAGGTCTCCGACACCTGCCGGCCGTCGAAGACGACCGTGGTGGGCTGGTTGCCGTCGTACGTGCTCATGTACGGCTGGTTGCCCTTCCAGCGCCGGATGTCCACGTCGGCGAGCACCACGTCACCGGGCACCGTGCGCCGCCCGGTGCCCGTCGAGAGCACCGTGATCTGCGGCGTCCTGCCCGGCTTGCCTTTCGGGATGGTGACGATCGGCCGGCTGCCGAACCGCCCGGACACGACGGGTTGCATGCCCTCGTCCGCCGGCCCGCACGAGGTGGCGAGCACGAGCAGGGCAGGCCAGAACAGACGCACTTCTTCTCCTTCGGAGCCCGGGTCCGAAGGAGTTACTTGCCGTAACCGGCCCAAGGAAAGCTTCGTGCCGCGCCATCACACGACAAACTTGGAGGATGTCCAAGCCCAACCTGGCCCGCCGAATCGCGCAGGCGGCCGAGATCGCGCTGACCACCCGCAAATACGTGACGTTCCTCGACGTGGTGACGGGGCTGCGCTGGCTGCACACCCGGCACGTGGACGTCTGGCGGCAGGGCAGGGCGGGCACGCTGGCGGAGCTGGCCGCGGTGGACGAGGAGCGGCTGCTCACCACGGCGGCCCTGCTGCGCGAGTGGGCGCTGGCCAAGGGACTGCGGCCGGTCGAGACCCCCTATGTCGCGGGCACCCGCGACCGCCGCGAGCTGCGCTTCATCACAGGTCCCGACCAGAGTCCGTTCCGCGTGCACTGGTTGTCGCCCGACCTGAGCGAGGCCAGGGTGCGCCGGCTCACCGAGGCGCAGAGCAAGGCGCCCGACCTGGTGGTGGTGGCGCCGCTTGAGCCGTTCACGTGCGCGTCCTGCCGCGACACTGGCCCTTACCTGATCATGGAGGACGACGAGCCCCACTGCCTGACCTGCGCCGACCTCGACCACCTGGTGTTCCTGCCGGCCGGGAACGCGGCGCTCAGCCGCCGCGCCAAGCAGGAGAGCGGTCTGTCGGCGGTCGTCGTCCGCTACAACCGGCGGCGCAAGGTCTACCAGCGCCAGGGCCTGCTGGTGGAGGAGGCCGCGCTGGCCGCCGCCGAGGAGCGCTGCCTGGCCGACGAGGAGGTACGCCTGCGCCGCCGCGAGCGCGACCGCGTCCGCAGGGCCGAGCAGGACGTCGAGTTCCAGGCCACGATGGCGGCCGAGATCGCCCGGCTGTTCCCCGGCTGCCCCGAGCCGCGCGCCCGCGAGATCGCCGAGCACGCCGGCCAGCGCGGCAGCGGCCGGGTGGGCAGGTCGGCGGCGGCCAGGGCGCTCGACGAGAACGCCATCACGCTCGCCGTGATCGCCTCCATCCGGCATCTCGACACCGACTACGACAAGCTGCTGATGGCGGGCGTGCCCCGGATGGAGGCCCGCGACCGCATCAGGGACGCCATCGAACACAGGCTCGAAGAATTCCGCCGGGCCGGTTAAGGTCGGAGGCTATGAGCGACTGGCACGACGTTCGGGAAGAGCTGCTGGCGTTCGCGCTGGGCCTGCCGGAGGCCCGCGAGGACCACCCCTGGGGCGACACCGTCGTCAAGGTGAACAAGAAGATCTTCGTCTTCCTCGGCTCTGACGAGCCGACCGACCGGTGGGCCCCCACGTTCACCGTCAAGCTGCTGTCCGAGGCCCATGGCCACGCGCTGAGCGTCGAGGGCGCGCAGCCGAGCGGCCACGGGCTGGGCAAGGCGGGCTGGGTGACGGTCCCGTTCCTGTCGGAGCTGCCCGGGACCGACGTGCTGCTCGACTGGGTGGAGGAGAGCTACCGCGCGGTCGCGCCCAAGCGCGCGATCAAGGAGCTCGACGCGCGCTGAGAGCCGCCCGCCCCCGCCCCCGCCCCCGGCGCGGGCGGGCGCGAGGCCGGGCGACGGGCGACGGGCGGGCGCGCGGCGTGCGGTCAGGTGACGGCGAGGCGGACGGCGTACTTCTCGTCGCGCCACAGCTCCTTGTCCAGCACCTCCAGCAGGGTCGCGGCGGCGTCGTAGACGTCGGTGTAGCCGAGGTGGAGCGGCGCGAAGCCGAACCTGAGCGTGTCGGGCGCGCGGAAGTCCCCATGCACGCCGCGGTCGATCAGCGCCCGCATCACCGGATAGCCGTCGGGGTGGCGCAGGCTGATCTGGCTGCCGCGGGCGGCCGGGTCGGCGGGCGAGGCCAGCTCAAGCCGGTCTCCGACGAGGTCCACGAAGAGCGAGGTGAGCGCCATGCTCTTCGCCCTGACCTGCGCCATCGGCACGCGTTCCCAGATGTCGAGCGCCGCGTCGAGGGCCGCGAGCGAGAGCACGTGCGGCGTGCTCACCACGAACCTGCGCATGCCGTCGGCCGGACGGAAGTCGGTCTCGAACGCGAACGGCGCGGCGTGCCCGTGCCAGCCGGACAGCACGTTCTCGGCCGTGGCCTGGTGGCGCGGGTTGACGTAGAGGAAGGCGGGCGCGCCAGGCCCCGCGCTCAGATACTTGTACGTGCATCCGACCGCGAAGTCCGCCTCCGAGACGTCCACCTCCATCGCGCCCACGCTGTGACACAGGTCCCACACGATGAGCGCCCCCGCGGCGTGCGCGGCGGCGGTCACCGCGGGCACGTCCTGACGCGCGCCCGTCCGGTAGTCCACTTCCGACAGCAGCACCACGGCCGCGTCGTCGAAGCGCCCCTCGGCCAGGTCGCGCACCTCGTAGCCGCCGAGCAGCCCGGCCAGCCCCTGCACCATGTAGTGGTCGGTGGGGAAGTTCGCGGCGTCGGAGACGATCACCCGGCGCTCGTGACGCAGCCGCAGCGCCGCGGCCACCGCCTGGAAGATCGCGATCGAGGTGGTGTTGCCCACCACGACCTGGCCGGGGCCCGCGCCGATCAGCGGGGCCAGGCGGTCGCCGATGGTGAGCGGCTGCTCGTACCAGCCGGCGTGGTTCCAGCCGCCGACGAGCTGCTCACCCCACTCCTCCTCGACCGTGCGCCGCATCCGCTCCGCCGTACGGCGCGGCAGCGCGCCCAGCGAGTTGCCGACGAGGTAGATCACGCCTTCCGGCAGGACGAACTCGTCCTTGAAGGCCCGCAGCGGGTCCTGCGCGTCGAGGGCGAGGCACTGGTCGCGATCCAACGGTCGCTCCTAATTCATGGCGGAATGGTGGCTATGACGCTGTTCACCCCATTCTGATACTTCCGGGCGTACCAGTTCTGCACCGGATCGTGCTGATCGTTCAGCCGGAACGGGCCGCGCGGCCCCGCCAGCTCGCCCAGCTCCCCCAGCCGCCGCGCCAGGTCGCCGCCCCTCGCCAGCGCGGCGTCGATGACCCGCATCGCGTCCCAGCCCTGCAGCGTCACCGCCGACGGGTTCCTGCCCGTCCTGGCCCCCCAGCGGGCGACGACGGCGGCATTGTCCGGATTGCCGAGGCTGGGGGCGTACATGCCGACGCTCGTGATCAGGAGGCCGGCCACCGGCAGCCCCAGCACAGGGACGCGCATGGGGAGGCTCCCTTCAGCTCACGCCCGCTCCTGGGGGTGGTAGGCGACCGCCTGCATCTCGATGAGCAGGTGGGGATGCGGGAGCTGGTGCACCGCGACCGTCGTCCTGGTGGGCCCCTCCTCGTCGAAGAACTCGGCGTAGACCTCGTTGTAGCCCTTGAAGTCGTTCATGTTCACCAGGTACGTGGTGATCTGCACCAGGTCGGCCAGCGACCCGCCCGCGGCCTTCAGGATGTCGCCGACGTTCTCGATGACCGCCCTGGTCTGGGCGCGGATGTCGAGGCTGGTGGCGCCGTACCTGTCCACCTCGACGCCGACGAAGCTGTCGTCGGGCCTGCGGCAGCTCGTGCCCGACACGTACAGGAAATCGCCGGCCCGCTTGACGTGCGGGAACCGGCCTCGTGGCATGGCCTTGCCGGGCACCCGGATGGCCTTGGGCGGCGGTCTCACTTGCCGAACACCGCCCGTACCGAGCCGAGCCCCTCGATGCTCGCCTCGAACACGTCGCCCGGCTCGACCGGCACGATCGGGCCGAGCGCGCCGGTCAGCACCACGTCGCCGGCCCGCAGCGCGTACTCGGTGCGGCCGAGGCGGGTGGCCAGCCAGACGGCGGCGTTGAGCGGGTGGCCGAGGCACAGCTCGCCGGAGCCGGTCGAGACCTCCGTGCCGCCGCGCGTCATCGTCATCCCGGCCGCCCGCAGGTCGAGCCCGCTCAGCGGGACCGGCGTGCCGCCCAGCACGAACGCCCCCGCCGAGGCGTTGTCGGCGATGGTGTCGGCCAGCGTGATGTCCCAGTCGGCGATGCGCGAGTCGGCGATCTCGATCGCGGGCAGCGCGAAGTCCACCGCCCTGATCACGTCGGCCACGGTGAAAGGACCGCCGGTCAGGTCGGCGCCGAGCACCAGCGCCACCTCGGCCTCGGCGCGCGGCTGCAGGAACCGCTCGTACGGGATCGGCAGCCCGTCGCAGTAGGACGTGTCGGCGAACAACATGCCGAAGTCGGGCTGGTCGATGCCGAAGCGCTCCTGGAGCACCCGGTTCGTGACGCCGATCTTCCTGCCGACCAGCCGGCGGCCCGCGCCGAGCGCCCGCCTGGTGTGGATCTCCTGGACGGCGTACCCGTCGGCCTGCGTGCTGACCAGGTCCCTGATCGGTGCGCAGGGCTTGCCCGTACGCGCCGCCTCCGCCAGCCGATCGGCCGCCTGGGCGTGCGCGTCCACTGCCTGGGACCATTCGTCATGCATCGGGCTGCTCCAGTTTGATGGTGATCGTGGTGGGTTCTGAGTAGAAGTCGAGTGACCGGGTGCCGCCCTCCCTGCCGATGCCCGACAGCTTCGCGCCGCCGAACGGGGTCCGCAGGTCGCGTACGTACCAGGTGTTGACCCAGACCAGCCCGGCCTCCAGGCGCTGGGCGACGCGGTGCGCGCGGTCCAGGCCGTCCGTCCAGACCGTGGCGGCCAGGCCGTACTCGCTGGAGTTGGCCAGGTCGATCGCCTCGGCCTCGCTGTCGAAGGGCGCGACGTGGCACACGGGACCGAAGATCTCCTCCCGGTTGAACCTCGACCATTCCGACAAGCCTGCCACTACCGTCGGCTCGACGAAATAACCGCCGTCGCGGTGGTCGCCGAACACCGGCACGCCGCCACCCGTCAGCACCTTGGCTCCCTCCGAGCGGGCCAGGGCGTAGTAGGACAGCACCTTGTCCCGGTGCGCGGCGGAGATCATCGGCTGCGGCTCGACCTCCTGGGCGCGGGCGGCCAGGCGGGCGCAGAACTCCTCGAAGATCGAGCGCTGGACGTACACGCGCTCTGTGCACAGGCAGACCTGGCCGCCGTTGGTGAAGACCGACCTCACCGTGCCTTCGACGGCCTTGTCGAGGTCGCAGTCCTCGAAGACCAGCCCGGCGTTCTTGCCGCCCAGCTCGAACGAGATCGGCTTGACCCGCTGGGCCGCGGTCCGCATGATCGCCGAGCCGGTCCTGGTGGAGCCGGTGAACGTCACCGCGTTCACGTCCGGGTGCTCGACCAGGAGCTGGCCCGCCGGCCCGTGGCCGAAGATGATGTTCACCACGCCGGGCGGCAGGCCCGCGGCGGCGCAGATCTCCGCGAAGATCGCCGCCGAGCCCGGCGTGTGCTCCGACGGCTTGACGACCACGGTGTTGCCGGAGACCAGGGCGGGCGCGAGCTTCCAGGTCATGAGCAGGAACGGCAGGTTCCACGGGATGATCGCGGCAACCACGCCGAGCGGCCTGCGCACGGTGTAGCTGAAGGTGCCGGACAGGTGGAAGGCGTCCTCGGGGCGCTGGGCGGCCATCTCGGCGAAGGCGCGGAAGTTGGCGATGCCGCGCGGGACGTCGAGCGTACGGGTCTGGTCGAGCGGGTTGCCGGTGTCGGCGACCTCGGCCGCCACCAGGTCGTCGAAGCGCTCCTCGATGCCCTCGGCCAGCCGGCGCATCCACCCGGCCCGCTCGCCGACGGGCATCGCCGCCCAGTCGCGCGAAGCCTCCCTGGCCGCGCGCACCGCCCGGTCGACCACCTCGGGGTCGGCCTCGTGGACGTGCCTGACCACGGTGCCCGTGACGGGGTCGTGGAGGGGGAAGCCCGAGCCCGCGGCCACCGGTCCGCCACCGATGAAATGGGTCAGCACCACATTCTCCTCATCTCTCCCTCGCTTTCCGGTAGGGATCGGGTACGCGGACGACACGGACCCACCGATCGCATCGTCTCGCCGGATCGCGGCGGGCGCCATGCGCGATGCTGGTGAACATGCAGACCCGCACCGATCGGATCACCGCCCACGACGGCACCTTCGACGTACGGACCTGGCTGCCGGAGACCGGCGGCGGGCCCGGCATCCTGCTCATCCAGGAGATCTACGGCGTCGGCCCCTACATCGAGAAGGTCGCCGGCGAGCTGGCCTCCAGGGGTTACGTGGTGGCCGCCCCCGACCTGTTCTGGCGCATCAGGCCGCACTGGCGCGGCGAGCACACGGAGGAGGGCACCGCGACGTCGATCGAGCTGGCCCGCGACTTCGACCTGCCGCAGGGGGTGGCCGACTGCGCGCTCACCGTGGCCCATCTGCGCGCCATGCCCGAGGTGCGCGGCGGGGTCGGCGCGCTGGGCTTCTGCCTGGGCGGCACGGTCGCGTTCATGCTGGCCACCAAGGTCGGCCTGGCGGCGGTGCTGTCCTTCTACGGCTCGGCCGTGCCGGAGTCGACCGGGCTGATGGAGCGGATCGACGCGCCGCTGCTGCTGGTGTTCGGCGGTGACGATCCGTTCATCTCGCGTGACCGGGTGGCCGTGGTGGAGGAGGCGGCGCGGTCGCGTCCGAACGTGGTGATGCACATCGAGGAGGAGGCGGGGCACGCCTTCCACAACAGCGAGGCGCCGATGTTCCACCACCCTGAGGCTGCGGAGCGTGCATGGGCGGTGGCGCTCGACTTCCTCGATAGGCAGCTGCCCGTCCGGTGAGACCTGTCCGAATGGACATCTTCCGGTACCCCTAGATCATCGCCATCATGGTCAAATGGCGCGGACGTGGGAATTGTGGGGAAACGTCATTATTGCTGGCACCATTGCACTTCCCGTCGCCTTGCTAGCAATCGTGCTGCTCGCCCGCCATCGCGCCCGCGCCGGCCACCCCGCGCCCCTGCGCGTCTCGACCGCCGACGTCGGCATCGCCGTGGGGACCGCTCCATGGACAGGGATGATCCTCACCCCGGCGGGCGGCGCGAGCGGCGTGGCGCTGGCGCCGTTCAGCGACCTCGCCGGCCTGGCCGGCGCGCCGTGGGAGGAGGTGTTCGTGCAGGTCGGCGGCAATCTGCTGGTCTTCGCCGCACTGGGCGCGCTGCTGCCCGTACGCAGCCGCGCGATGTCCTCGACGGCCAGGGTTGCGGCCCTCGCGGCGGCCTTTTCGGTCATGGTCGAAGTGCTCCAGTACGTGCTTCGGCTCGGCCGCTTCTCCTCCGTGGACGACGTCATCCGCAACGCGACCGGCGCCGCGATCTTCTCTTCGGTTACTCGCCGCTGGTGGGCCGATCGAATACCGGCCGGGACCGTTCCACGGTAACGGTCTGCTAAAACGCTGCGGAATTCACCACTCGGGCACGATCCGCTCAAAATCCGCCCGCGACCATCGCCTCCATCTGTGCGATCGTGGACAAGACGGGGCAAGTTCTCTGGAGACGCCACAACCTGGTTGGTGACAGAGGGTGATCAAAGTTGTCTGAATCCCCGGTACCCCACGAGCCCCCTATCTATCGACGCATCGCCGACGGTCTCCGCGCCCGGATTCTTGCCGGCGAACTGCGCGACGGGGACCGACTACCGGGCGAGAACGCACTGATGGCCGAATACGCAATCGCACGAGCCACCGCCAGGCAGGCGCTTGCCGTACTGATCAACGAAGGGCTGGCGGTGCCCAAACGAGGTTCGGGGGTTTACGTGCGGCTGTTCAAACCGATCCGCAGGCACGGCGCCCGCCGCCTGTCGCGGGAGCAGTGGGGTCAGGGCAGGGCCATCTGGGACGCGGACGCACGCGGGCGACCGTTCACCGTGGACGGGGTGGAGGTGGCGTTGGAACGCGCCGCGGAGGAGGTGGCCGCCGTGCTGGACAGCGACCAGGTGTGGGTGCGCAGGCGGCGCTACTCGGTGGACGCCAGGCCCGTGCAGCTGGCCACCTCCTACTTCCCCGCCCACCTGGTCGAGGGCAGTGCGATCACCCTCGCCGACACAGGGCCAGGCGGCGTCTACGCCAGGCTGGGCGATCTCGGCCTGCCCCCTGCCCACTTCACCGAGGAGGTACGCGCCCGCATGCCCCAGCCCCGCGAGAGCGGCCTGCTCGACCTGCCGGGCGGCACGCCGGTCATCGTGATCGCGCGGACCGCGTACACGTCGGGCGGGCTGCCCATCGAGCTCAACGAGATGATCCTGGACTCGGCCGCGTATGTACTTCAATACGACTTCGACGCATGATTCAAGGCCATATGTCAAGGCAACGTTGACCTGACCCTGGCGATCATTGAATTCTCTAGAGAGGTGGCTCATCTTGAGAAGAGATGGAACCTCGCTCGGGGCCCGGGAAGGTGGACAGCGATGTCCTTTGATCGGCATCTCGCCGAGATCGCCCGGGAGCACCCCCAGTGGACCATCTGGCGGAGCGACGCGGGCCGCTGGTGGGCCACGAGACACCATCCGCTGAGCGCGGCGCAGCGCGAGGCCGGATGTGCGATGACCATCGACGCGGACGACCCCGACGGGCTGCGCGAGCAGCTCAGGGACCAGGAGAGGCGGGCCGGCGAGCAAGAGGTCTGGGGGGCCGGCCCCGCACCTCCTTGACGCGAGGTGACGGAGCGTCACGCCACCTCGCGCACACGAGCAGCCCGGTGCCGGGTCCAGCGTCTCGGCGGCCCCGGTACCGGGCCCCCAAATCAGGAGGGGCCACGAACGCGGAAGCCTCCGACCCTATCGGGGGCGGGGGCTTCCGCTCCCAGCGGCGGCCTAGTGGCGCGCCCTGGTCTCGGGCACGCGCACCATGTGCACGTCCGTGTCGTCCGAGACGTCCTTGGGCTCTTCCTTGACGGCCGGCTCCGTCTCGTCCTCGACGATGACCCGCACGTCGTCCTGCGGGACCTCGACGTCCTGCGTGAGCTCAGGGTCCTGCCGGCTCCTGACGTCCTGCGTGAGCTCGGGGTCCCCATGCTCCTGCGGGGGCGTGGGAGCCCCAGTGGGAGCCCCAGTAGGAGCCGCTGTGGGGGCCTGGGCCTCCGGCGCCAGCGGTCCGGCGTTCGACTCGGCCTGCATGAGGTCGCCGAGCACCGAGCTGATCTCCGTGAGCCGCCGCACGACCTCCGTGTGCGTGTTGCTCAGGTAGTCGACCCGGCGGCCCGCCTGCTCGTCGATCGAGGCCGCCCGCTGCTGGGCGGCGGTCAGCAGCGCGTCGGCCTCGGCCCGCGCGCCCGACACGATCTGCTCGGCCTGCGCCTGGGCCGAGGCGAGAAGCTGCTCGGACTCCTCGCGGGCGGTGGTGACCAGCCGCTCGGCCTCGGCCCGCGCGCCGGTCAGCGTCTCCTCCGACTCCGTACGGGCCGCGGTCAGCTGCTCCTCGGCGTCGCTGCCCGCCTGCGCCAGCATGCGCTCGGCGGCCTGGGTCGCCTCGCTCACCCGGCGCTCGGCCTCGGCCTGGGCGGAGGTGAGCATCTTGTCGGCGGTCTCGCGTGAGGTGGTGACCAGCCGGTCGGCCTCGGTCTTGGCCTCCTCGCGCACCCGCTTGGCCTCGGCCTCGGCGTCCTCCCGTTTGGCCTGGGCCTCCTCCTCTCCGAGCCGGAGGATCTGCGCGAGCCGCGGGCTCAGGTCCTCATAGCTCTGCGGGGTCTCGACCATCCGCCGCCGGGCCTCGGCCAGCTCGATCCGGCCCTGTTCCGCCTGCTCGATGGCCCGCGCCAGCCGCTCCTCGAGATCCCGTATCTGGTTACGGGTGCGCATCATGTAGTCGTGGACCTGGCGGCGGTTGTAGCCGCGCATGACGACCTCGAAGGTGTCCTCTTGCATCAGATCGGGAAAGTTCTCGTGCTGGTTCATCATGGGGGTTACCTAAGGGTTTGCGTGAGGCGGGGGAAAACTGCGGGTTGTGAGGGTCTGGCGACGAGACGTCAGGAAACGACTTTCCTGCCATCGGCCCACGTCCGCAACCCGAACGCCATACCCCGACCAGGAAATAAGATGCCTCGAATGTACATAGCAGCGTTGGATGACGGCGCGACCCCGGACATACATCCCGATGCGTACATCGCGCCCGGCGCCGTCGTGGTCGGCCGCGTACGCATCGGCCGGGCGTCCAGCATCTGGTACGGCTCCGTTCTCCGTGGGGACGACGAGCGGATCGAGATCGGCGAGGAGTGCAACGTACAGGATCTGTCGTGCCTGCATTCCGACCCCGGGGAGCCGGCGATACTCGAAGACCGGGTGAGCCTTGGCCATAAGGCCATGGTGCACGGCGCGCACGTCGAGCGCGGCGCGCTGATCGGCATCGGCGCGATCGTCCTCGGCGGCGCCAGGATCGGCGCGGGCTCGCTGGTGGCGGCAGGAGCGCTGGTGGGGCCGGGCAAGAAGATCCCGTCGGGAGTGCTGGTCGCGGGCGTGCCGGGCAGGATCGTGCGCGAGCTGACCGACGACGACCGCGCCTCCTTCGCCCGTACGCCCGGCAACTACCAGGCCAAGGCGATCAGGCACCGGCAGGCGTCATCACTTTGACCAGCACCTCGTCCGAGACCGATGCCTCGTTGAGCGGGTCGGCGTACTCCGGCAGCTCGGGCCGCAGGAAGCGGACGAAGTCGACGCTGAGCTTGAGGTCGGGCGTGCCCTTGACCTGCTTGGCGTTGCCCTTGGCGGGGTCCTGCTTGAGCGTGCTGTAGCTGTCCCAGTCGGTGTAGGCCGTCACCCCCCACTGCAGCACGTCGGGCAGCGTCGAGGGCCAGCGCCGGCCGACCTTCCATGCGCCGCCCTCCTCCTTGTAGAGGGCGACGAACACCCGGCCGACCCGGCCGAGCACCAGCTCGACCCATCCGTCCTTGACGGCCAGCTCCTTCGGCTTGGAGCTGCCGTCCTGGGTGTACTTCACCTCGACCTGGCCGCTCTTCTCGCCAGTGCCGGTGGTCACCGACACCCAGTTGGGCTTGGCGTACGAACCGGGCTGCCTGGCCATCAGCCCGCCGAGCGAGAACAGCCGCTTCGGCCGCCCGCCGCTCTTGCCGCTGACCTTGACCTTGGCGTGCATGACGATGTCGCCCGCCAGCTCCTGATAGACGAAGGGGCCCCGGAAGCCGTCGAACCAGGCGGAGGTCTTGGGCTCCAGGTACATCGAGCCCTTCACGGTCTTGTTCACGTCGAGCCTGGCGATCCTGTCGACGTCCTTCTCGGCGTCGCTCAGCTTGGTCCACATGGTCAGGTCGGCCGCGTCGTCGAACTCCGCCGACGCGCCGCCCACCTCCCCACCGGGCGCCGGCGCGGTGGCGTTCTGTAGCGTGAGAACTCCCGGCCCTGAGAGCGTCGGCTGCGCCGGCGCCTCCGTACCGCAGCTGGAGAGCACGCTGACGACCGCCACAAAACCCGCAACCTTCGCCCTCATAGCGGCCATTCTGCCGTGAAATGCCAATGGATGATCCACGTTCCCCCAGTACGATGACCGCCGTGCCACCCTGGGATGCGTTCACCGCCACGGAGGCGGAGGTCCGCGCGATGGTCGCGGACCCGCGCTGGCAGGGTCTGTCGGTCCCCGATCGCGCCCACGTCCTCGCGGCGAGGATCCTGGTGACGCCCGACGGCGACCGGTGGCTGTTCGGCGCGCACGCGCGCTGGCACCTGCATGACCCCGCCGACGGCCGCTGGCTCCTCGCGCCGCCGCCCCGGCGGCTGCGCGCCCGCAGGGTCGGGCATACCGCCGCGGTGCTGCCCGACGCCGTGGTGCCGCACGGCTACGACTTCCACGCCGAGCCCGGCTCCACGCAGTCGTTCATCGGCCCCGACGTGCCCGAGGGCCTCACCGAGCAGATCAGGCAGCTGGTCCGCGCCTCCGGCACCAAGTCCGAGCTCGACTACCCGCTGACGGCCTTCGATGAGATCTTCGCCTCCGACGTGCCGAGCACGGTCGCGGCCGTGTGGGGCACGGTCATGTGGTGCGCGTACGCGCCCGCCTTCGACGGCAACGAGCGGCTGATCACGGTCTTCGGCGAATACCTGCGCCGCCCGCTGCCCGGCGACGAGTGGGTGCGCTGGCTGCCCGCGCCGCCGCTGCTGGACCTCGCCACGCTGGTCGCCGAGCGGCTGCGGGCAGGCCGGCCGCGCGCCGCGCTCAGGCTGGCCGCCGTCATGGCCGACACCGCGCAGATCCTGCTGCTCGACACCCGGTTCAGGCCGCGCGCGCTGGCGCTGCTCACGATGGTCGAGCCGATGCTGCGTGAGGCCGAGATCGGCGACCCGTACGACGACGACGCGGCGCTGCGGCAGGCGTGGCTGGAGCGCTGCCCGGCCCGGCTGTGCCGGGCGCTGCTGGTCGAGAACGACCTCGAGGAGCACTTCTCCCACGCCCTGTACGACCTCGTGGACGCCCTTTCCTTCATGCCCGGCCCCCGGGAGGCGGCGGCCACGTTCCTGGCCGATCTGTCCGACTCCAGGGGCGCGCTGCCGGGGCGGCTGGATCACCGGCTGCGGATGGCGTACGAGGAGCTGTGCCGCGCGGGCCTGACGGGCACCTCGGCCGGCGAGGCGACCGAGCCGGAGGGCTTCCCGGTGCGCGGCGGGGTGTCGGTGGCGCCCGCGCCGGTGCTGGAGGTGGCGCCGCCCGACCGGGCGAGCGCGGCGGCGGTGCTGGGGGCCGCGTACGCGACGGGGCAGGCGTGGGAGCGGCTGACGGGGGCCAGGATGCCCGAGCGCGGGCTGGCGGGCCAGACGGCGCTGGTGCGCAGGATCGTCCATGAACGCGACGACCATCACCACACAGGTCACACCTAAACCACTAATACCGCTATTTCCACCCTACCTCGGCTCTATCGTTTCAACACTTCCGATATCAGGCATTTAGCTGAATTGTGATCTCGGATTCGGGAAATGATCCTCCTGGGGGCCCCGAGGCGACGAAAGGAATGACTCCGATGGGCCATGTCGCCGGAAGGGCCCGCGCCGTAACCTCGTAGAGGGTGTGGGCTGCGGAAGGAAGGACGACGCGGTGGGGCACGACGACCTGGACTCTCGGGTCCACGACCGTGTCGCGTTGGACGAGATTGCGCTCTACGCCGAGGTGCTCACGGCCGTGGCTGTCAGCGAGCGGCGGCTGACCTTGGACGAACTCGACGACGCGCTCGGATTGCGGACTTCGGCGAGCCGCTGAAGAAGCAACACGATTACTAGTACCGGGGACCTGGTTCCCGGCCCAATGGGGTCGGGAACACCGGTTTCCGGGGTTTCACATAACTAGTCAATCCGCCGCCGGACTATCCACCTCACGGATGAGTCCCGGCGTACTGACGTCGCGATCTTCCTACGACCGCACGCGCCCTTCTCGTCAGGACCGCACCAGCCGGGTCCGGCGCTCCCGCGTCATGACCGCACGAGCCGCGCGATGGCCGCCGACGCCTCCTTGACCTTCGCCTCGGCCTCGGGCCCGCCGGTGTTGATGGCGTCGGCCACGCAGTGGGAGATGTGCTCCTCCAGCAGCCCCAGCGCCACCGCCTGCAGAGCCCTGGTCGCCGCGGAGACCTGGGTCAGCACGTCGATGCAGTAAGCGTCGTCGTCGACCATGCGCTGCAGGCCCCTGATCTGCCCCTCGATTCGCCGTAGGCGCGTGAGATATGCCTGCTTGTCTCCGCTGTACCCATGCATGCTTCTACGGTACCCGTAAGAGGTATCACCCCGGGGTGCTAGCGCAGTCCCGCGATGAGCTTCTCCCACTGCTCGACGACCTCGTCGGCCGAGTGCCGCAGCGCCGTGTCGCGCGCGCCCGCCGCGAGTGAGCGCCGCCGGCGCTCGTCGTCGATCAGCGCCAGCAGCGCCGCCGCGAACATCGGCGGGTCGCCCTCGGGCACCAGCACCCCGTTGTAGCCCGTCGCCACGAACTCCCTGGGCCCCCTCGCGCCCTCGTACGCCACGACGGGAACCCCGCAGCCCATCGCCTCCAGCACCGCCATGCCGAGGTCCTCGCTGCGCGCCGTGCTGGCCACGATCGACGCCTTGGCGAACTCGCCCGCGAGGTCGGGGGTGGTGCCCATGAAGTAGACGTGGTTGTGCAGGTTCAGCTCGCGTACCAGCGAGCGCAGCAGCCGCTCCTCGGGGCCCGCGCCGTAGAGCCGCAGCCGCCAGTCGGGCCGCTTGTCCGCGACGATCGCGAACGCCCGGATCAGCCGGTCGTACGCCTTGACCGGCGTCCACCGGCCCCCGGCGGCCACGATCCTGTTGTCCATCCGCGAGCGCGGCCAGGGGCCGCCCGGCAGCGCGTCCAGCACGCTGTGCACGGCGGGCCCGCCGTCGAGCAGCCTCGTCCACTCCTCCTGCGCCGACTCCGTGGCCGTCACGACGGCGCTCAGGCGCGGGTAGAAGCGCTTGACGGGACCTGGGACGGCCGGCCTGCCCCACTCGCGGGCGATCTTGATCGTCTCGCGCGGGGCGTGCCTGGCCGCCTGCACGCCGATGCCCGGCCTGGTGGTGATCAGCACGTCGGACCTGAGGTTGCGCAGCACCCGCCAGAGCGCGACCTCCGTACGGACCTGGCCTCTGGGCAGCAGGTGACGCACTCCGGGACGGGCGTCCACCACGCTGCGCAGGGTGACCTTGGGGCTGACGGGGAAGAACGGCTTCTCCTTCTGCCGCCTGACGCTGATCACCTCGACGTCGTGGCGTTCGGCCAGCGCGGTGGCCAGGTTCAGCATGGCGCGCACGTCGCCGCGCATGCCGTACGCGGAGGCGAGCACCAGGCTGATCCTCATCCGCCGACCTCGATCCGCAACTCGTCGTCGGCGGTGTAGCAGGGTTTGATCAGCACCCCGTCGACCCTGGCCGACGGGTAGTGCAGGCGGCGCCGTTTGCCGTCCACGTCGTCGAGCCGCGAGCCGAGCCTCAGCGCCGTGGCCACGTCGGCGACCTGGAGCGAAGGCTCCCACGTGCCGGAGCCGGCGGCGCCCTCGGGGTCGGCGGCGAGCACGTCCACCAGCGACACGGCCGCGTGGAAGCGCACGCCCTGCACGGTCGCCGTCGCCGTCAGGCGGGCGCCGCTCTGCCTGCGGTCGAGGGTCAGCACCGCCTCGTGGCGGGAGTCGTCGTCCTCCAGGCCGGTGTAGGCCAGCAGCCCCATCACCTCGAAGCGGCCCTCCCTGAACCAGATCGAGCGCACCTCGGCCACCGGCTCGGCCTCGGAGATCTTCAGCGCCAGGTAGCCGTTGCGGGTGCGGTAGGAGCGGTAGGCGAGGGTGCGGCGGCACAGCGCGTACGCGTCGAGGTGGTCGAGCGAGAAGCCGGGATCGACGCTGCGCAGCCTGCTGCGCTTGCCCTCGTGGCGCAGGTAGGCGTCCCACCGGCCGGCGGTGAGCCGCAGCGGCTCCAGCGAGACGGCCAGCGTGGCCTCACGCGCCCGCGCGCCTGGCGTGCCGAGCAGCACGTCGCGTTCCACCCCCGTGGTGCGATGCCGGAGAACGAGTTCGGTGCCTTCTTCCAGTGGCTCGTCGATGGCGAGTCGCAGGGAGAGCACGTCGGCCAGGGTGACTTCGGCGTCCGTGACGACGACGCCCATCCTGAGCCCCCTCCCCGTCGAATAGAGCCATGCGACGTTGAGGTTACCGTGATTTTCCCGTTATGTGGATGCCAGATTTCTTCCTGTCACATGCGATGACATGCGGAACCTCCACATCACATGTGGAGGAGTCCGACATGTTACGGTCAGGACGCGCTCTTGACGGACTTGATCAGGAGCTGGGCGACGTCCACGACCTCCAGCGATTCCTTGGCCTCGCCGTTGTTCTTCTTCTCGTTGATCGCGTCACCGAGCATCACCATGCAGAACGGGCAGGCGGTCGAGACCGTGTCGGGATTCGTGGTCAGCGCCTCGTCCACGCGTTCGGTGTTGATGCGCTTGCCGATGCGCTCCTCCATCCACATGCGCGCGCCGCCGGCGCCGCAGCAGAAGCCGCGGTCCTTGTGGCGGTGCATCTCCTGGGTCTGCACGCCGGGCACCTTCGCCATGATGTCGCGCGGCTGGGAGTAGACCTTGTTGTGGCGGCCGAGGAAGCACGGGTCGTGGTAGGTGATCTTCTCCTCGATCGGGGTGATCGGGGTCAGCAGGCCCTCGTCGACCAGCTTGGCCAGCAGCTGGGTGTGGTGCACGACCTCGTACGTGCCGCCGAGCTGCGGATATTCGTTGGCCAGCGTGTTGAAGCAGTGGGGGCAGGTGGCCACGATCTTCTTGACGCCCGCCTCGTTGAGCGTCTCGATGTTCTGCTGGGCGAGCATGGTGAACAGATATTCCATGCCCAGCCGCCGCGCCGGGTCACCGGAGCACGCCTCCATCGGGCCCAGCACCGCGAACTTGACGCCCGCGATGTGCAGCAGCTCCGCCACGGCCTTGGTGGTCTTCTTCGCCCGGTCCTCCAGCGCGCCCGCGCAGCCCACCCAGAACAGGTATTCGGCGTCCTCGGGCATCTTGTCCTCGACGACCTCGACCTCGAAGTCGAGCTCGCCGATCCAGTCGGCCCGCTTCATCTCGGACATGCCCCACGGGTTGCCCTTGTTCTCCAGGTTCTTCACCATCACCCCCGCCTCGGACGGGAACGACGACTCCACCATGACCTGGTAGCGGCGCATGTCGAGGATGTGGTCGATGTGCTCGATGTCCACCGGGCACTGCTCGACGCAGGCGCCGCAGTTGGTGCACGACCACAGCACGTCGGGGTGGATGACGCCTTCTTCGCCGACCAGCGGCTTGTCCAGCAGCGCGAGCACGTCGGTGTCCTTGTGCTCGACGCCGTTCTGGGCGGCCATCAGGTAGGGGGCCACCGCGAAGGCGTGGTCGCGCTGGTCGAGGATGAGCATCTTCGGCGACAGCGGCTTGTCGGTGTTCCACGCGGGGCACTGCGACTGGCAGCGGCCGCACTCGGTGCAGGAGTAGAAGTCGAGGAAGCCCTTCCACGTGGTGTCGGCGATCTTGCCGCGGCCGAGCCGCTCGGGGTCGAGGTCCTCGTCTTCGAAGTCGACCGGCTTGCCGTCCACCCGCATCTCGGGCGCGCCGCCGAGCCCGTCGGGGCGGCGGGAGAACAGCACGTTGAGCGGGGCGGTGAAGATGTGCAGGTGCTTGGAGTTCACCACGATGACCAGGAACACCAGCATGAAGCCGATGTGCAGGAGCAGCGCGATCTCCTCCAGCAGCGCGCTCTGCGGCAGCGCGTCACCGAGCGCGAGCGAGACGAACGCGCCGGATGAGTAGGGGAAGTTGCCGTTGGCCGCGGCGGCGCCCCTGGCCAGGAACAGGGTCCAGATGATGTTGAAGATCATGAACAGGACCAGCCAGGCGCCGCCCAGGTGCGAGCCGGAGAAGCGGGAGTCGCGGCCGAGCTGCTTCGGCGAGTTGCGCACGCGGATGATCGCGAAGGCGACCAGGCCGAGCACGCAGGCCACCGCGATGAAGTCCTGCAGGAAGCCCAGCACCGCCCAGGTGCCGATGAGCGGGATGTGGAAGTCGGGGGTGCCGGTGACGGCGCCCTGGATGATCGCGCCGTACGCCTCGATGTAGACGGTCAGCAGGATGAAGAACGCCCACATGACGAAGAAGTGCGCGACGCCCGACGGCGTCCACTTCAGCAGCTTCTTCTGCCCGAACACCTCGACGAGCTGGGCCTTGATCTCGTCGCCCATGTGGGTCTTGGCGTACTCGGTCCGCTCGGGCGCCGGTGGGCCCACGGTCGCGAGCTTGTACAGGAACAGCACCCTCCGGCCGGCGACGGCCACCGCCGCGACGGTCATGACGAGCCCGATGACGGCTACCCAGAGCACGGGTCCTCCCACAGACGACGTTGGCTGTCAGCGTACGGTCACCCGCCGCGCAGGCATGCACCACAATCCTACCCACGAGTAACTTTACTGGCTCACGCGACATACCCTAAGGTCATCGCCCATTCTAGAACAATGCTCTACCCGCAGAAGTAGCGCTGAACCGTCGGTCCCAGCAGCTCGACCAGCTCGTCGTGGCTCGCACTCGCCAGGGGCTCCAGCTTGAGCACGTAACGGGCGAGGATCACGCCGAACATCTGCGCGAAGGCCGCCTCCACCCGCAGGTGCGGCACCCCCAGCCGGTCGGCCACCTGGTAGAGCAGCGCGTTCGAGATGAACTCGCGGAACATCGTGGCCGACTGCTCGTGGGTCATCGCCGAGCGCAGCAGCGCCACCATCGGCTCACGCGTCTCCGGCTCGGACGTCACCCGCAGCAGCATGCGCACCAGCCGCGTCCCGATCTCCTCGCGCGGCCCCTCCAGCAGGAGCGGGATCACCTCCTCCGGCGTGACCGGCAGCCGCAGGGCCGCCACGAACATGCCCTCCTTCGTGGCGAAATAGTGATGCACGAGCGCCGGATCGACGCCGGCCTCCCGCGCGATGCCGCGTACGGTCGCCTTGTCGAACCCCTTCTCCGCGAACACCTTCCGCGCCGCCGCCAGGATCTCCCCGCGCGTGTCGGCCGAGCCCGGCCTGCGCCCCGGCCGCCGCCGCTGGGCGGTCATCGCGGCCCCCCGACCGGCAGGCAGCGCCTCACCGGCCCACCGCCAGATAGACCCGCATCGGCACCGACAGCACGCCCTCGGGGAACGCCGCCCGCAGCTCCGCCCGCCGCCGGCCCACCACCTCGTCGGCCCGCTCAGGCGACAGGGCCGCCATGTACGAGTGCGAGCGCAGGTCGAGCAGGAAGTGCTCGATGCCGACCAGCCGCGTCCACGGGATCCAGCGCTCCCCCACCACCTCGAACGCCGACGCGATCGGCGGCACCGACCACTCCTCGACCGCCGGGCCGTAGTAGGTGGGCACCTCCTCGGCCAGCCTGGTCTCGTAGGCGGCCAGCCAGTCGGCCTGGGCGGCGTGGTTGAAGTTCCAGCAGCCCACGATCGCGCCGCCGGGGCGCAGCACCCGCCGCGCCTCGGCGATGGAGAGCGCGGGGTCGAGCCAGTGCCACGACTGCGCGTACGTCACCAGGTCGGCCACGCCGTCGGTCAGCGGCAGCGCGTTCCCGTCACCCAGCACCGCCGCGAGCGGCACCCTCGCCGCGCCGCTCACGCCGGCCTCCGCCTCGGGATCGGCTTCCGCCGTCGCCGCCTTGGCGACCAGGTGGGCCAGCATCGGCTCGCCCGGATCGACCGCGATCACCCGCGAGCCGCGCGCCCGAAGCGCCCGCGTCATGATGCCGGTGCCGGCCCCCACGTCGACCGTGGTGGCGCCGTCGAGCTCGACGCCCGACACCTCCGTCATCGCGCGGTAGACGTCGTCGGGATAGCCGGGCCGCCCCTCGTCGTAGGCGTCGGCCACCCGGTCGAACGTCCGTGCCAGATCCTTGAGCGGCCCGCTCATGTGGACGCCGCCAGGTGCAGCCGGGCGAAGGCCAGTCCCTCCGCCAGGTCGTCGATGCGCTCGGTGCGGCTGGTGGCCTTCCTGGTGTTGATCTCGAGGACCACCAGCCCGGAGTAGCCGTTGCCGGCCAGCCGCTCCAGCATCTGCGCGCACGGCTGGTTGCCCCTGCCCGGCACGAGGTGCTCGTCCTTGTTGGTCACGCCGAGCCCGTCGGCGAGGTGCAGGTGCGCGAGCCGGTCGCCGAGCTTGGTCGCCATCTCCATGGCGTCGGAGCCCGACACGGCGGTGTGCGACAGGTCGAGCGTGACCTGGGGGAAGTCGTAGTCGATGGGGTTCCAGTCAGGCGAGTAAGGCACCACGTCGTTGCCCCTGGCACGCAGCGGGAACATGTTCTCCACCGCGAACGTGATGTCGGTCTCGTCGCGCATCCTGGCCAGCCCGTTCTCGAAGTCGCGCGCGTAGTCGCGCTGCCAGCGGAACGGCGGGTGGACCACGACCGTCGACGCGCCGAGCCGCTCGGCCGCCTTCTGTGCTTTGACCAGCTTGGCCCAGGGGTCGCGCCCCCACACCCGCTGTGTCACCAGCAGGCACGGCGCGTGGATGGCCAGGACGGGGACCTCGTAGTGATCGGACAGGCGATCGATCACGTCGATGTCCTGGCTCACGGGATCGGCCCCGACCATGATCTCCACGCCGTCATAGCCCAGGCGGGCGGCGAGCTCGAACGCGTCGGGAGTGCGTTCCGGATATACCGAAGCAGTGGACAATGCGATCTTCGCATTGGGCACGCGGATGACATCAGCCACGTAGCCAGCCTAAGCCGGAGAAGCCGATCTGGCGCGTCAGGCCCTTCTGCCCCGTCCGGTGGAGTGCCGGAAAGGCCCTAGCGTGGGACGCATGCCACGGATCGCGAAGGGCGCCATCCCCAGCCCCAACATCTGGAACACCCCCCAGATCTACGAGCTGGAGAACCGCGCGGTCGACCCCGACGGCGCCGCCGACGCCGCGATGCGCGCGCTGCGTCCCTGGGCCGGCGCCACCGTGCTCGACATCGGCTGCGGCACCGGCTACCACCTGCCGATCCTGGCCGCGGAGGCGGCTCGGGTGATCGGCGTCGAGCCGCACGGCGACCTCGCCGCGCTGGCGCGCCGCCGCTGCTCAGGGCTGGCCGACGTGACCGTGCACGCCGCCGCGGCCCAGGACCTGCCGCTGCCCGACGCCTCGGTGGACGTCGCCATGGCGCGGTGGGCGTACTTCTTCGGGCCGGGGTGCGAGCCGGGGCTGCGCGAACTGTCGCGGGTGGTCCGCAGGGGCGGCGCCGCGTTCGTGGTGGACCTCGACGCGACGCGGGGGCCGTTCGGGCGGTGGTTCTCGCGTACGGTGCCGACCTACTCCGCCCGCGAGGTCGAGGCGTTCTGGGACCGGCACGGCTGGCAGCGCAGACCGCTCGACCTCAGGATGGTCTTCCAGCGCAGGGCCGACCTGGAGGCGGTGCTGCGCATCGAGTTCGCGCCCGAGGTGGCCGAGCAGGCCGTCGCCGAGACGCCCGGCCTTGAGCTGGCCTACCCCAACGTGCTGCGCTGGCGCTTCTTCTGAGCGCTTGACATTGACGCCGATGTCAACGTTTAGCCTGGCCGCATGCGCATCGGTGAGCTGGCGGAACGCACCGGAGTGAGCACCCGCTCCCTCCGCTACTACGAGAAGAACGGCCTGCTCCACGCCCGCCGGGCGTCCAACGGCTACCGCACCTACACCGAGGACGACGTCAGGCTCGTCTCCGAGATCCGCGCGCTGCTCCAGATCGGCTTCACGCTGGAGGAGACGCGGCCGTTCGTCGACTGCCTGCGCCGCGGCCACAGCTCAGGAGGCTCGTGCGCCGAGTCGGTCGAGGTCTATGAGCGCAAGCTCAGCGAGATCGACCAGGAGATCCGGGTGCTGCTCGCCCGGCGCGCCGAGGTGGCCGCCCAGCTCGCCCAGTCCTGCCCAGGTTGCTTCGTGAGGGGATGAAGATGATCAAGCTGACCACCGAGAACTACGAGGAGCAGGTGCTCAGGAACGACAAGCCGGTGCTGGTCGAGTTCTGGGCCGAGTGGTGCGGGCCGTGCCGGATGGTGGGTCCCGTACTCGAGCAGATCGAGGCCGAGCACGGGCTGACGGTCGGCAAGCTCAACACCGACGAGAACCCCGAGATCATGGCCCGCTACGGGGTGATGGCGGTGCCGACGATGCTGCTGTTCGAGGGCGGCGAGCCGGTCAAGCAGATCGTGGGCGCCAAGCCGAAGCGCCTGCTGGAGGCCGAGCTCGGCCTGTCCTGATCCGTACGGGCGGGATTGTCGGCCCCGGGCGCTAGCCTGCTCCTCATGGCCAAGACAGCCCAGAAGCCCGGATACCGCTGTGCCGAGTGCGGCTGGCGCACCCCCAAGTGGGTGGGCAGGTGCGGCGAGTGCCAGGCGTGGGGCACGGTCGACGAAGAGGGCGCCCGCGGCGCCACCGTCGTGCAGGCCGGCGCCACCAGCGCTCCCGCCCTGCCCATCGGCCAGGTCAAGGCCGAGGTGGCGGCGGCGCGCACCACCGGCGTGGGCGAGCTCGACCGGGTGCTCGGCGGCGGCCTGGTGCCCGGCGCGGTCGTGCTGCTGGCGGGCGAGCCCGGCATCGGCAAGTCCACGCTGCTGCTCGAAGCCGCCGCCCGCATCGCCGAGCGCACCACCGTCCTCTATGTCACGGGCGAGGAGTCCGCCGCCCAGGTGCGGCTGCGCGCCGACCGCATCGGCGCGATCCAGGACCAGCTCTATCTCGCTGCGGAGACCGAGCTGGCGGCCCTGGTCACCCACGTCGACAAGGTGCAGCCGCAGCTGCTCGTGGTCGACTCCGTCCAGACGATCGGCACCACCCAGGCCACGGGCGTGCCGGGCGGCGTCACGCAGGTGCGCGAGGTGGCCGCCAACCTGGTGCGGCTGGCCAAAGAGCGCAACATGGCCACGCTCATCGTCGGCCACGTCACCAAAGAGGGCTCCATCGCCGGCCCCCGCACCCTTGAGCACCTGGTCGACGTGGTGCTCAGCTTCGAGGGCGACCGCCACTCCCGGCTGCGCATGGTCCGCGCGATCAAAAACCGGTTCGGCCCCACCGACGAGGTCGGCTGCTTCGACCTGCACGAGCGCGGCATCGAGGGCATCACCGACCCGAGCGGGCTGTTCGTCTCCCGGCGCAGCGAGCCGGTGCCCGGCACCTGCGTCACCGTCACCGTCGAGGGCACCCGCCCGCTGCCCGCCGAGGTGCAGGCGCTGGTCGCCCGCACCGACGCTCAGCAGCCCCGCCGCACCTCCTCCGGCCTCGACACCTACCGCGTGCAGATGATCCTCGCCGTGCTGGAGCGGCGGCTCAACGCCAGGCTCGGCGGCTGCGACGTCTTCACCGCCACGGTCGGCGGCATCCGGCTGGCCGATCCGGCCGTCGACCTGTCGGTCATGCTGGCCGTCGCGAGCGCGGCAGGCGACAAGCCGCTGCCCGCCGGTCTGGTGGCGCTCGGCGAGGTCGGCCTCGCCGGCGAGCTGCGTCCGGTCAAAGACGTCCGCAGGCGGCTCACCGAGGCCGCCAGGCTGGGCTTCAAGCGGGCCCTCGTGCCCGCCGGGTCCCTCGAAGAAGGCGGCCGCAGGCGCGGCGGCCAGCGCGCTCTGGTGCCGGTCGGGCCGGTCGCGTTCGCTCCCGGGTTCGAGGTGGTGCAGGCGGAGAACGTCTGGGACGCGCTCACACACGTCACCTGAGCGCGGCTAAGCTGAGGTGACCGATCGACACGGGGGTCAGGTGGACAGGAGTCTTGACGACCGCCGTCGCGAAGCGCTGGCCGCTGTTGCGCCGGGCACACCTCTGCGCGACGGCCTCGAACGCATCCTGCGCGGGCAGACCGGCGGGCTGATCGTGCTCGGCTACAACCGTGTCGTCGAAGAGCTGTGCAGCGGCGGTTTCGAGCTCGACGTCGACTTCTCGGCCACCCGGCTGCGCGAGCTGGCGAAGATGGACGGCGCCATCGTGGTGAGCGACGACGACAAGATCGTCCGTGCCGCCGTCCACCTCGTCCCCGACCCCTCGATCCCCACCGACGAGTCAGGCACCCGCCACCGCACGGCGCAGCGCGTCGCCCTCCAGACCGGCCTGCCGATCATCGCGATCAGCAAGTCGATGCGGATCATCGCGCTCTACCTCGACGGCATCCGCTACGTCCTCGAAGAGTCGGCGGCCATCCTGTCCAAGGCCAACCAGGCGCTGGCCACCCTCGAGCGCTACAAACACCGCCTCGACGAGGTCTCCGGCACCCTGTCGGCGCTGGAGATCGAAGACCTGGTGACCGTGCGCGACGTCGCCGCCGTGGCGCAGCGCCTGGAGATGGTCAGGCGCATCTCCGACGAGATCAAGGGCTACGTCGTCGAGCTCGGCACCGACGGCCGCCTGCTCTCGCTCCAGCTCGACGAGCTGGTGGCCGGCGTCGACTCCGAGCGCGAGCTGGTCATCCGCGACTACCTCCCGGCCCCGGCCGGCCGCCGCCAGCGCCGCCTGCTGGAGGCCATGCACGACCTCGACCACCTGTCGGCCGGCGAGCTGCTCGACCTGTCGGCGGTCGCGCGCGTGCTCGGCCACAGCGGCGCCGACCAGCTCGAAAGCCCGGTCAGCCCGCGCGGCTTCCGCCTGCTCGCCAAGGTGCCCAGGCTGCCCGCCACGGTCGTCGACCGGCTGGTCAACCACTTCGGCAGCCTGCAGAAGCTGCTCGCGGCCAGCATCGACGACCTCCAGGCGGTGGGCGGGGTCGGCGAGTCCCGCGCCCGCAGCGTCCGCGAGGGCCTTTCCCGCCTCGCCGAGTCCTCCATCCTCGAACGCTACGTCTGACCCTGCCGGCCCCGCTTTTCCGCAGGCCGTAACCCCGTCGGCCCCGCTTTTCCGCAAGCCGGAACGCCTTCCTCCGCGCCGGGACATTTCTCGCGCCGCATGTCGAGAACGGCCGATCCGCTCCGACCCCTTCGTGACAGCAACCACTGAAGGGACCGGACACCATGCGCAAGCTCATCTTCTGGGTGCACACCTCCATCGACGGTCACATCGACGGCCCCGGCGGCGCATTCGACTGGCCGGTGATGGGCGAGGAGCTTTCGGCCTACTCCGAATCGCTCTGCGAGCGCAGCGACACCTTCCTGTACGGCCGGGGCGTCTGGGAGATCATGGTCGCCTACTGGCCGAACGCCGAGTCCCTCTCGGACCACCCGCACGACATGAAGTTCGCCCCCGTCTGGCGATCCACCACCAAGATCGTCGCCTCCACGACCATCGAGCACGACGACTGGGCCGCCGAGGTGATCGGCACGAACCTCGCCGATCGCGTCACCGAGCTCAAGCGGCGGCCCGGCGCCGACCTGCTGCTGATGGGCGGCGCGGGCCTCGCGGGCGAGCTGACCCGGCTCGGGCTCATCGACGAGTACCACATCGCCGTGCATCCGGTGGTGCTGGGCGGCGGCCGGCCGCTGTTCCCGCGTGGCGCCGACCGGCTGGGGCTGCGGTTCGCGGGATCGCGGGTCTGCGACGCGGGCGTGGTGGTGACGCGCTACGACCGCGCGTGAGCCAGGGTCAGCGCAGGTGGAAGACGCCCTTCGGGCTGCGGAGCTTGCCCATCCGCACCATGGCCACGTACGTGCCGGGCAGCGCGGACGGCGGGGTGGCGCGGCAGTCGGAGCTGGAGCGCCGCCGGTCCCACTCCAGCGAGCGCACGTACGGCACCCCGCGCTGCAGTTGCCTGACGTCGGTGCCCTCGCCGCTCACGCAGTCGGCCGTGGACCAGATGCGGTCGGACCCCGAGGTGATGCGGACCTCCATGGCCCGCGGCCCCACGTCGGCCGTGCACATCACCGAACCCGTGTTGACCAGCGTCACCAGGAACGACGGCCGCGCGCCGCCCGCGTAGATCGGCTCCTTGCCGCCGCCCTGCAGATGAAGGACGAGGTCCTCTTCCGCGCACGGCTCACCCGGTCGCTCGGGCCTGGCGGACGGTGACGGCTTGGGGCTGGCCGTCGGCGTGGGCGACGGGCTCGCGGTGCCCATGGCCAGCGTACGCAGGCCCGCGAGCAGCGGATCGACTGCGGGCGTGGCACTGACGCTCGGTGACGACTGGGCGCGGGACTCCCGCTCCGGCCCGCTGCCGCCACTGGAGCACGCCCAGGCCACCACGGCCACCACGACGAGCACCGCCACCAGTACGCTCATCCGGCGCCGCCAGTAGATGTCACCGCCGTCGCCACGTACAGTATCCGGGTCCATACGCCAAGGATGGTGAGGGAGCGACCACGTAGGGTGACGACACGCCGACGGCCTTAATCTACGAATACGCTTGACCGCGTGGTTGAGCCGAACCTCCTGCACACCCCCGTTCTGGACTGGTACGAGGACAACGCCCGGGACCTCCCCTGGCGCGCCCCCGACGCGACACCGTGGGGGGTGCTGGTCAGCGAGATCATGCTGCAGCAGACCCCGGTCGTCCGTGTCCTGCCCATCTGGCACGAGTGGATGGAACGCTGGCCCACCCCCAAGGCGCTGGCCGCCGAGCAGCCGGGCGAGGCCGTACGCCACTGGGGCCGGCTCGGCTACCCGCGCCGTGCGCTGCGCCTGCACGCCTGCGCCCGCGCCATCACCGACGAGCACGGCGGCGAGGTGCCCTCCGACCACGAGACGCTGCTGTCGCTGCCCGGCATCGGCGAGTACACCGCGGCCGCCGTCGCCAGCTTCGCCTACGGCGGGCGGCACGCGGTGCTGGACACCAACGTGCGGCGGGTGTTCGCGCGGGCGATCCGCGGCGAGGAATACCCGCCCACCGCCACCTCCGCCGCCGAACGCCGGCTCGCCGAGAGCCTGCTGCCCGAGCTGGGCGCGCCCCGGTGGGGGGTGGCCGTCATGGAGCTGGGCGCCCTGGTGTGCACGGCCCGCTCCCCCCGCTGCGCCGACTGCCCGATCACGGGGCTCTGCGCCTGGCGCCTGAACGGCAAGCCGCCGCACGCGGGCCCCGCCCGCAAGGGCCAGACGTACGCCGGCACCGACCGCCAGTGCCGCGGCCGCCTCCTGGCCGTCCTCCGCGCCGCCCAAGGGCCGGTCCCCAAGTCGGCTCTGGACGCGGTGTGGGACGACGCCGCCCAACGCGAACGCGCCCTGGACGGCCTCATCACCGACGGCCTGGCCGAAGCACTGGACGACGGCACCTACCGCCTCCCCCACGCCTGAGCCCACCGCCCGGCCCGACCGCCCGGCACGGCCTCACCGCCCAGCCCGACCGCCCGGCACGGCCTCACCGCCCAGCGGGCCGGCCTCGGTCTTCAGCCGACCGCCCGCAGGGGTGACCCCTCCCAGCGGGCTGACCGCAGCGGGCTCACCGGGGCCGGTGGGGCAGGGGGCTCACCGCAGCCACGGGGGCACGAGGCGCTCTGTGTCCTTGGGGGCGAGGTCGCACGCGTCGGGTTCCGACTTTCCGTCCGGGTTGTAGACCTTCGCCCCGGCCGGTGCGGTCACGATCGAGACGAAGCCGCGCTCGGCGTCGGCGACCATCTGCCGGCTGACGTCCGGGGGCAGCACCATCGTGTCCCCGGCGCCCACCTCGTACCGCTCGCCGCCCAGCGTCACCACGGCGGCCCCGTCGAGCCACGTCCACACCAGCTCGGCGTCGAACGCGTGCACCGGCCCCACCATGCCCGGCCGCGCCTCCACCCGCCAGACCGCCGCCCCCGCCTGCCCCTGCGTCGGCGAGGCGAGCGTGGTCATCACCCCGTTGGGCGTCTCGACCCGCCGCGCCTCTGACGCCGTGACCACACTCATCGCCATCCCCTCTCTCTCACGCGATCCACGGCGGAACGCCGTAGTCGGCACCATCGGCGGCCAGCGCCCGAGCCCCGGCAGGAGCCGTGACGACGGCGCTGTAGCCGGCGTCGGGGTCGGCGAGCACCCGCCGCACGGTACGGGCCGGCATGACGACCGTGTCCCCCGCGGCGACCGCGTACGTCAGCCCGCCCAGCTCGACGCTCGCCGCCCCGGCGACCCAGCTCCACACCTGCTCACAGTCGAAGTCGTGCACCGGCCCCACGGCACCGGGCCGCGCGTCGACCCGCCACATCGACCGGGCCGCCCCGCCCTGCGTGGGCGAGGCGAACGTCGTCATGACCGCGACGGGAGTCTCCGACCGGCGCGCTTGCGCGCCTCTTATGACAGCCACCAGGCTTCACCCCTAAGATTCAGGCAACCACGTTGTCGATATAGTTAACCAGGTTGTCTATCGTGTCAAGCCCAGGCTTCGAACTGCCCCTGCGCCTGCTGCTCGCGTTCCGCATGTTCATCGACGAGCTGCACGCCGAGCTGGCCCGCGAGGGCCACCCCGCCCTGCGCCCGATGCACGGCTTCGTCATGCAGGCCATCGGCCCTGACGGCACCACCGCCGTCGAGCTCGGCCGCGCGCTCGGCGTCTCCAAACAGGCGGCCGGCAAGACCATCGACACCCTGCAGAGCGCCGGCTACGTCGAACGCACCGCCGACCCCCAGGACAGCCGCCGCAAGCTCGTCCGCCTCACCCCATACGGGATCGACGCCCTCACCCGCTCGGCCCGCATCTTCGACACCCTGCGCGCCCGCTGGGCCGCCGAGCTCGGCGAGGACCGCCTCCGCGCCCTCGAAGCCGACCTGCGCGCCATGACCCCCGCCAACCCCTGGCGCCTGGACACCCCCGGCTGGTTCGGCAACCTCTGAGAACGCCGAGGGGCCCGGCCGACAAGCGACCGGGCCCCTCGGCGACGAATCAGGCGGCCAGCTGCAACCCCAGGCTGGTCAGGTTCGTCCGCGCCCAGGCCAGCTCCTCGGCCAGCAGCGACACCAGCGCGCCAGGCCCCTTGGCCCGGCCGGGCACGGTCAGGTTGTGCGTCTCGACCTCGATGTGCGCGCTCCCGCTCACGGCCCCCGACAGCATGGCGGTCAGCGTGTCGTGCAGCACGGCCCCGGTGCTGGGCGTCTCGCCGGTGTGGTTGTGCACGTGCCCCAGCTTCACCACGGGCGCGCCCGCCGCGGCGAGCCCCTTGAGCGCCGCGCCCGGCTCCTCGGCCCCGCAGGCCAGGTGGCAGGCGTCGAGGCACACGCCCAGGTGCTCGGAGTCGATGCCGCCCACCCGCTCCAGCGCCTGCTCGGTCGTCTCCAGCACGCACCCCGGCCACGGCTCGAACCCGACCCTGATCGTCTTGCCGGTCGTGCTGTAGATGCCGCGCAGCTCGCGGGCCAGCCGCTCGAGCCGGCGGGTGGCGATGGAGTGCAGGTCGGCGGGCCAGTCGCGGCGCCAGCCGATGGGGATGGTGGAGATGCTGCCGAACCGGACGTCCTCCGGCAGCAGGAACGCGAGGATCTTGGCCAGTGCCATCGTGTAGCGGTAGCGCTCGGGCTTGGCCCAGTCGGGGCCCGGAACGTCCTGGTTGCGACCGCCGGTGCCGTTGAGGCTGACGACCTCCAGGCCGCGCTCCTCAAGGGAGCGGCGCAGGCGTACGAGCTCGATCCGGTCGGCGGTGAGGTGGTCGGCGACGCTCGGAGACAGCCACAACCCGATCCCCATCCGCTCCACGCCCAGCCGCTTGCGCACCGGGACCGCGTATCGGGTGAGGTGCGCGATGAGGTTCTCCAGGTCCTCAGCGGGGTGGACGCCTGCGTTGTAGGCGAGGTGAACGAGCGTTCCGTCATCGTGACGCAGGCGCATCGGTTTCCTCCACGGCTTGCTGATGTTGTCTCGTCGCCCGCCTCGGACGTGCGACCAAGTGAGCATGCCTGCCTGCGGCTGCTGCGCGCGTCCGCCCTGAGTTGATGGTCCGCTACTCCTCTGGGAGCAGCCTCAGTTTGAGATCGCGCTCTTGTGGCTCACTCGGATGAGACTTGGCGATGCTCTACGCAGTGTAGTACTACTCGCGGTGGTGGCATACCCGGCCATCCAACGATTAGGCAACGACCTCACTTTTCGGCAACAACCGGAGTGAGAGCCGCCTGTACCCCCCTCGTACAGCCCCCAGAACCGCCCATCCACCCCGAACATCGGGCAAACGCCACCATCCCCCCAAAAGCCCCCTCAGAGCTCTCGGGACCCCTCCCCGGCCAAGGCGCCCACAATGCAGGCGAGCCGTTCGTCGGAGGAGGGCGCCCTCATGGGTCCTGTGAGTTCACCTCGGCCGGAGCCGGCCCACGACCCCGTGGCGGTGGCGCTCGGCAACGCCTCCCTGCTGGGCGTCGGCTACCTGATGATGAGACGGCCCTTGCTCGCCCTCGGCACCGGCGTGGTCACCTGCGGGCTCCTCGTCGTGCTGGCCATGGCCGTACGGGCCACCTGGTTCGAGGTCCTGGTGCTGGTGTGGTGGGCCGCCCCGATCGCCCACGGCTGGTGGCTGGCGCGCGGCGGCGAGCCCGTGCGACAGCAGCGGCTCGCAGGACTCGGTACGGCCCTCGTCGTCCTGCTGGCCGTCGGCCACCTGCGCTTCGACGCCGCCCGGATCGAGCAGGACGCCGCAGCGGCCCACCGCCGAGGCGACTGCGCCCGGGCGCTGTCGATCCTGGACGGGCTGGGGGCCGGCCACCACCTGGCCGACGCCCCGCTGAGCGCCCGGGCCGAGAACGGCAGCGCCGCCTGCCGCCTGCTGGTGACGGCCGGCGAGCAGGCCGCAGGCGACCGGCTGCTGGCCGCCCGCACCCTCCAGACCTATCGCGAGCATCCGGCCGCGCTCTGGCAGGGCGCCGAGGGCCGCAGGGCCGACCTCTTCCTCGCCCAGGCCACCGCCGATCTGGCCACCGCCCTCACCGGCGACACCAAGGCCCTGGAGACGGGCTTCGCTCACTTGAAGCAAGCCCTCAAGGCAGGCCAGGAGACGAAGGCGGCGCAGGTCCTGGACGGCTTCCTCAGCGCCCTGCCTGCCAAGGACGCCTGCGCCACCAGGACCATCACCGACTGGCTGGCCGAGCACAAGACCGGCGACGGCGTGCTGGACCGCGCAGCGGACGTCGTCCCGGAGGTGGCGCCCGCGGCGATCGTCGGGTGCGGCGACGCGCTCGCCGAGGACAAGGAGTGGAAGCAGGCCAAGGCCCAGTACGAGCAGTTGCTCGACCAGTACCCCAAGGACGACCTCGCCGCCAAGGCCAAGAAGGGCAAGGAGCGCGCCGGCCTGGAGATCGAGCTGGCGAACGTGAAGAAGCTCCTCAAGGGCGACGAGCCCGACTACTGCAAGCGTCCCGCGCCCTACCACGGCGCGCCCCGCTACCGGGGCGGTGGCCCGCACCGCGCGATCATGGTCGGCAGGAAGGACCACCGGGCGAAGCTGCCCAAGTCGTGGCTGGCCAAGGACCCCGAGGACGCCGTCCTGGTGATCTGCGCCGGCGAGAGCAAGAACGGCGCCGCGGTCAGAACCTGCCCGTACCTGTCCGCCCACGCCCCCGGCGGCTACGCGGACGTGACGTTCAGGAAGCGGAAGATCCCCGTACGCGTCTACGAGCTGCGCACCGGCAAGCGCGTGGGCCCGACAAGCGTGCAGATCTCCGGCACCAGCTGCCCGCGCCGCATCCACTACACCTACTACACCTACGATCTCGGCCCGCCCGGTGACATGTTCGTCAAGTCCTCGACGTCGGACATCCGCGCCGCCTACGGCCGTCTGATCAGGCCCTGACGCTCGGGCACGCGAAGGCCCTCGCTGACCCCAGACACGCGAAGCCTCCCGCCGAGCCCAGACACGCGAAGGCCCTCGCTGACCCTAGGCCGCGAAAGCCCCCCGCCCACCACAGACACGCGAAAGCCCCCGTGTGAGCGACTCACACGGGGGCTTTCAACCGAGCCCTCGAGGGGGCGTCAGTTCTGGATCGGCGCGGCGATCGCGGCGGCCGAGTCCGGGATCTTCGAGGAGGTCTCCCCCTTGAAGATGAACTTGGCGTCGTCGCCTTCGCCCTCCACCGTCACCTTCACGACCTGCCCCGGCCGGAGCTCGCCGTAGAGGATCTTCTCCGACAGGGAGTCCTCCAGCTCGCGCTGGATCGTCCGGCGCAGCGGCCGGGCGCCCATGACCGGGTCGTAGCCGCGGTCGGCGAGCAGCTGCTTGGCCTCGGACGAGACCTCGAGCCCCATGTCGCGGTCCTTCAGGCGGGCATCGACCTGGGCGAGCATCAGATCCACGATCTTGATGATCTCGACCGGCGTCAGCTGGTGGAAGACCACGATGTCGTCGACACGGTTGAGGAACTCGGGCCGGAAGTGCTGCTTGAGCTCCTCCTGGACCTTCGCCTTCATCCGCTCGTAGTTGGACTCGGTGTCGTTGGACTTCGCGAACCCGACCCCGATGCCCTTGGAGATGTCGCGGGTGCCGAGGTTGGTGGTCATGATGATGACCGTGTTCTTGAAGTCGACCACCCGGCCCTGGGCGTCGGTCAGGCGACCGTCTTCCAGGATCTGCAGCAGCGAGTTGAAGATGTCGGGGTGGGCCTTCTCGATCTCGTCGAACAGGACCACGGAGAACGGCTTGCGGCGCACCTTCTCGGTGAGCTGACCGCCCTCTTCGTAGCCGACGTAGCCGGGAGGCGAGCCGAAGAGCCTGGAGACGGTGTGCTTCTCCATGAACTCCGACATGTCCAGGCTGATCAGCGCGTCTTCGTCGCCGAAGAGGAACTCCGCCAGCGCCTTGGACAGCTCGGTCTTACCGACGCCGGACGGGCCGGCGAAGATGAACGAGCCGCCGGGACGGCGGGGGTCCTTCAGCCCGGCGCGGGTGCGCCGGATGGAGCGGGACAGGCCCTTGATGGCGTCGTCCTGGCCGATGATCCGCTTGTGGAGCTCGTCCTCCATGCGGAGCAGGCGCTGCGACTCCTCCTCGGTCAGCTTGAAGACCGGGATGCCGGTGGCGGTCGCCAGGACCTCGGCGATGAGCTCCTGAGTGACCTCGGCCACGACGTCCATGTCGCCGGCCTTCCACTCCTTCTCCCGCCGCTCGCGCTTGAGCTGCAGCTGCTTCTCCTGGTCGCGGAGGGCAGCGGCCTTCTCGAAGTCCTGCGCGTCGATCGCGGACTCCTTGTCGCGGCGGACGTTGGCGATCTTCTCGTCGTATTCGCGCAGGTCCGGCGGCGCGGTCATGCGGCGGATGCGCATGCGGGAGCCGGCCTCGTCGATGAGGTCGATCGCCTTGTCGGGAAGGTAGCGGTCGCTGATGTAGCGGTCGGCCAGCTGCGCGGCGGCCACGAGCGCGTCATCGGTGATGGACACGCGGTGGTGGGCCTCGTAGCGGTCGCGCAGACCCTTGAGGATCTCGATCGTGTGGCTGAGCGAGGGCTCGGCCACCTGGATCGGCTGGAAGCGCCGCTCGAGCGCCGCGTCCTTCTCCAAGTATTTGCGGTATTCATCGAGCGTCGTCGCGCCGATCGTCTGCAGCTCGCCGCGGGCCAGCATCGGCTTGAGGATGCTGGCGGCGTCGATCGCGCCCTCGGCGGCGCCCGCACCCACGAGCGTGTGCAGCTCGTCGATGAACAGGATGATGTCGCCGCGCGTGCGGATCTCCTTGAGCACCTTCTTCAGGCGCTCTTCGAAGTCGCCGCGGTAGCGGGAGCCGGCGACCAGGGCGCCGAGGTCAAGCGTGTAGAGCTGCTTGTCCTTCAGCGTCTCGGGCACCTCGCCCCTGACGATCTTCTGCGACAGGCCCTCGACGACGGCGGTCTTGCCGACGCCGGGCTCGCCGATGAGAACGGGGTTGTTCTTGGTCCTCCTGGAGAGGACCTGCATGACCCGCTCGATCTCCTTCTCACGGCCGATGACCGGATCCAGCTTGCCCTCGCGGGCGGCCTGGGTCAGGTTGCGGCCGAACTGGTCGAGCACCAAGGACGTGGACGGGGCCGACTCCTGGGGGCCGCCCGCCGCGGCCGGCTCCTTACCCTGGTAACCGTGGAGCAGCTGGATCACCTGCTGCCTGACACGGTTGAGATCAGCTCCAAGCTTGACCAGCACCTGGGCCGCCACACCCTCACCCTCACGGATGAGCCCGAGCAGGATGTGCTCGGTGCCGATGTAGTTGTGACCCAGCTGCAAAGCCTCACGGAGCGACAGCTCGAGGACCTTCTTGGCCCGCGGGGTGAACGGAATGTGCCCCGACGGAGCCGACTGGCCCTGGCCGATGATCTCCTCGACCTGCTGGCGCACACCCTCAAGGCTGATGCCGAGGCTCTCCAGAGCCTTGGCGGCCACGCCCTCACCTTCATGGATCAAACCAAGAAGAATGTGCTCAGTGCCGATGTAGTTGTGGTTGAGCATCCTGGCCTCTTCTTGGGCCAAGACGACAACACGCCTCGCTCGGTCGGTGAACCTCTCGAACATCTCGTCGCTCCTCACAGAGCGGTCAGTCAGGCCGGTAAATCCGGTCCCGTCCTCCCGCATGCTAGCCCTGGCTCGGCGAACCGTGCCCTCTGCCGCTGACACGCTCTATAGCAGACACGTTCCCCGAGAGCAGGGCGTTCACCCTCCATCCAACTACTGTTCGGGGGTGACATGTTCCCGATACGCCGCAAGCGAACGATGTTTAAGCCGCCCCGGCGGGGCGACTGCGAATTGCCACTCGCGGCGTACGCGGATCCCTCACGGATCTGGCCATCGGACGCCTGGCACGAAGGCGGCGTTGGGGACGCCGCTTCGCCCGCGCGTCGCTGATGCCGCGTATCTGTTCTGACGTCATCGTATGTGGTGATGCGAGACTTGGCCAAGCGAGCACACTACGCCCTGAGCACAACTCGCCACCCTGCGCGCACCGCGCTTCTGCATGCGCCCGTACAGACGGTAATCGGTAATGCGGCATCCGGTCAGCCCGGTTACCGGACGCATCCCGCATGATGAGACGCCGTCACCGGTTGATGCGTCGCATTCCTCGTGATCCTTGCACTAGCAGGTGCACGGCAATCGGAATGCCGGCCGGTCGCGAGTCGGCCGCATTGTGGGCCGATGCTGGGGAACCGGCAATGCGTGAGGCTTGCTCATACTCGTGTCTTATGCCCGCGGGCGGAGGGCGGGGCCGGGATATCCCGCGCGGCCGCGCATCCGTACGCCACGGGTTTCCCGCCGGAAGCGGCGGCAGTGGATCACGCTTTTACGCTACAGCGCGTGAAGAGTTGGGCGGCCGGGTTAACCCCCGGCGGTCGCCGATTTCGCCCGCGCACAAGCGGACGACGCCGGGAACGGCAATGGGGGCGACCTGCCCGGCGTGCACGGAGCGTACTCCTGAATGGGCTCGGCCGCCCCACACGGCTTTCGGCGCACGCTCGCCCGCATAACGCGGCCCCGGCCGGAAACCCGCCGGAAACCGGCGCCGGGGATGGCCAGTGAACGCGCGCGCCCAAAACGCCCACATTTGGGCGTCTTAGGAGATCATCCTCCACCGGAGTCCGGATCGGCGGGACACCGGGGAAACGATCATGCGCTTATGGCGGCCGCCGGGGTCCAAGGCGAACATCATAAGCGCATGGTCGAGTGACGGACTTGTCAGTGAGCGGCCTCGTACTTCTCCACGACGGTGGAGGCGATGCGGCCGCGCTCGCTGACGGGCAGGCCGTGGGCCTTGGCCCACTGACGGATCTCCGAGCTCTTCTCCCGGCTCATCGCACGGCTGCCGCCGCGACCGCGGCGACGCGTGGATACGGCGCCCGCCCTGCGCGCGTGCTGCACGAAAGGCGTGAGAGCGTCCCTCAGCTTCTTCGCGTTAAGGTCGCTGAGGTCAATCTCATAGGAGGAGCCGTCAATAGCGAAGCTGACCGTCTCATTGGCCTCGCCCCCATCGAGGTCATCGATGAGAATCTCCTGGATCTGCTTGGCCATGTACGCAATCCTTTCGCGGAGCATTGTTTCATTCGCCTGCCCAAACATATACCCGGAAAGGCGTGGAGACAATTCAGCGCTACGGGGATTCGGCTGACTGGCCGATCAGTTCTGCCGCTCGGGCCGATCCTCGCGGTTTCGGCGGCCCCCCAGAGCCTCGGAGCGGACCAACTTCACTACGCCAAAGATGAAGGCGCCGGCCACCACCAGAGGGGGGATGAGCGCTGACAATACGTCCGTTAGGGCTTCCATTCGTCCTTCGCCTCCACGGCTAGCGGGGTTTCGGGGGCGCTTAAAGCGCTCGGCGCGCCGCCACGGGAGCCCGGCTCCTCATGACGCGCGGGCGATGACCACCCGTACCCGACCATAGCGGCACACAGATGCCCTGCGCGTCGCAGGGGCGCCATCATCCGGCAACCCGGACGCCCCATAGCCTAATGCCAGTCTCTCCAGGCTCCTTACCGGATCAACCGAAAATTTTACGAAAAGACATCGCCCCAGGTACGCCGGTCTCACCGAAGATCTTTTACCACCCGCGTTCCCGCCACCCTGTCGTGCGGCCCCCGCTCCAGCGGCTTGTCCATGAGGATGAGCAGCCCCACGCCGAAGAGCAGCATTCCGGCCACCAGATTGACCACCGGAATGCCCATGAGCATCAGCGGCGCCGGATAGACCAGCGATCGTTTCAGCAGCGTACGGGGCGGCCGGTCGTCCGGCGCCAGGCGAATCCGCATGATCGCCTTACCGAAGGTGCGCCCGCGCCGTGAATGAGCCCACCAGTCGTAACCGGCATAAGCGAACCCGGCCACCGCCCATCCGATCACCCCGGGCAGCCGGCCGCCGAACACCTCCGACATCCCGACAGTCCGCAAGAAGCCCCACAGCGCAATGAACAGAATGTAATAGAAGACCCCGAAGACGAGCGCTTCAATGAAGCGGGCGGCCAGGCGTTCCCACCATTCAGCGGGGCGGGCCTGCGGTCCTGGTGGTGTCCCGGCCATATCTCCCACCTCACGTGTTCGCGGCGCACGGGGACTCTGACCATTTTCACCAGGGGACGCGGACATAACACAAGGGCCGGCGCAGAGCCGGCCCTTGTGTCGCCCTGAAGGGCTATCTGACCTTGACGACCACGGTCTTGCCGAACTTGTCGCCGAACGTCTGGTGCAGCGGCTTGTCCCAGAGCTGCGACGCGCCGTTGAGCGCGTAGATGAGCCCCGCGATCATCGGGCCCAGGATCGGCACCCAGTAGAAGATGTAGCCGCCCACCGTCAGCAGGGCTCGCTTGAGTGCGACGTCGGTCGGCACGCCGTCGGGCTGCAGCTGCCCGCCGACCTGGACGACCTTGATGCCCAGCGCCATCTTGCCGACGGTCTGGCCCTTCATCTTCGTCAGCAGGAAGTCGTAGAGCAGATAGACGATGGTGACGACGATCGAGACGACCACGTAGTACAGGATCCCGAAGGTGAGCCCGCTCGTGAGGCCCGTGATCGAGCTGTAGGAGGGGTACAGCGGCGCCAGCAGGAGCTGCACCACGTACAGCACGATGCCGAAGATGACGCCGTCGAGGAGCCTGGCGAGCAGGCGCTGCCACCACTCGGCGAGCGGCGCGGGCGCACCGGGCGGCTGGACGCCGACCGGCTTGCCGTAGGGCTGCCCGTAGCCGGGCTGCTGGCCGTAACCGCCCTGGCCGTACGGCTGGGGCTGCCCGTAGCCGGGCTGCTGGCCGTACTGCTGCTGGGGGTCGTAGCCCTGCTGCTGCCCGTAGCCCTGCTGGGCGTCGTAGCCCTGCTGGCCGTAGGCCTGCTGCCCGTAACCGGGCTGCGACTGCTGCTGCTGGCCGTAACCCTGCTGCTGCCCGTAACCCTGCTGGGCGTCGTAGCCCTGCTGGCCGTAGCCCGGCTGCGACTGCTGCTGCTGACCGTAGCCCTGCTGGCCGGACGGGGGCTGCTGGCCGTAGCCGGGCTGCTGGCCGTAGCCGGGCTGGGACGGCGGCTGCTGGCCGTACCCCTGCTGCTGACCATAGCCCTGCTGGGGGTCATAACCCTGCTGCCCGTAGCCGGGCTGCGACGGGGGCTGCTGTCCGTACTGGGGCTGCTGGCCATAGCCCGGCTGGGACTGCTGCTGCTGACCGTAGCCCTGCTGCTGGGGGTCGTAACCCTGCTGGGGGTGGCCCTGCTGCCCGTAACCGGGCTGCGACTGCTGCTGCTGGCCGTAGCCCTGCTGGCCGTACTGGGGTTGCTGGCCGTATGAGGGCGGCTGCTGACCGTACTGGGGTTGCTGCTGGCCATAGCCGTACTGTTGTTGCTGTTGCTGTCCGTACTGGGGCTGCTGCCCGTAGGCGTCGTCCGCCCGGTAGCCGACCACAGTGACGTCCGGGTCGGGCTCGCCGGGGTGGCGGCCCGTGTTCTGCTGCCCGTAAGGGGTGCCGGGTGCAGAATTCTCGCCGGATTCGTCCTGTGGATACGGCGGCTGTCCGGTGCTCACCGTGTCACCTCGCTTCGAGTGCGCATGTGGCACGTGTCAGGACACATGCCTGTGCTGCCCAACGTATCGACATAGGTATCAACAATCACCTTTCCATCTGGTCAAGGTCCGCGTCACCCGATGTCAGATGCAGCAGCATGCGGGTGTTGCCCAGGGTGTTCGGTTTGACGTGTTCCAGGTCGAGGAACTCCGCGACACCCTCGTCGTACGAGGCCAGCAGTTCGGCGTACACCTCGGGTGAGACCGGCGTGCCCTGAATCTGGCGAAAGCCCAGTCTTGCGAAGAAGTCGACCTCAAAAGTCAGACAGAATACACGCCGCAGACCTAGATCATTCGCCTGCTGAATCAGCGCCGAGACGATCCGATGGCCGACGCCCATGCCACGGCACTGCGGGTCCACGGCCACGGTACGGACCTCGGCGAGGTCCTCCCAGAGCACGTGGAGCGCACCGCAACCGACGACCTGCCCGCCCCGTTCGGCCACCCAGAACTCCTGTACGTCCTCGTACAGGGTGACGGTGGCCTTCTTCAGGAGCCGCGAGCCCGAGCCCGCCCCCGCGTAGGTGTCCACAAGCCTCCTGATGTCCCGCACATCGGGCGTGCGGGCGCGCCGGACCACCACCGCGGTCTCGGCTGTTGTCAGTTCGGCCACCTGCTCCATGGCCATCCAGGGTACAGATGTCATTACGGCTCGGCCCTAACTCCCACGTCTCGGCCCATGCTGTTACAACTCGTGCTCATCTGAGCACGCGCTCTGAGCAGGCCCGCGAGTCACCAGATCGGGCGGCAAATCCGTCATAAGTTGCGTTTCGTACGGCGGGGCACGAGATCACCTTGTGACTCTTCGGTTGTGAAACCTCTACAGAGTCGGCAGTTCTGGTTGAGCACGAACCCGGAGTGCATTAGTGTCCAGCGACGATGTTCCCCGCGTGTCGCGCGCGGGCGACACGCCTAATCCTCCACGAGGAGGAGCCGGGGAACCGCCGGTGACGCCCCCCAGCGCCACCATCGGGGTGAATCCGCAACGTCCGGTAGGGCTGCTCCGGCCCGAACCCGTCAGCTAACCCGGCAGGCGTCGACGAGAGGAGCTGGTTGGTGAAGCGCACGCGCAGGCGTGAGAGGACGACCGCGGGCAAGCACGCCCGCCCTCTGCAACGTGCCTCCCGGCGGTCGCGTCTGCTCGGTGTAATAAGTGTCACACTGGCCACCTTTTTGGTCGCCGCCCCCGTAGGCTCCGCGTCCGCCGACCCCAAGCCCTCGCTCCAAGACCTGGCCAAGCAGGTCGAGAAGATGCACACCGAGATCGAGACGCTGGCCGAGGAGTACAACAGCCAGCGGGAGAAGCTCAAGAGCGCCAAGAGGGCCGCTGACGCCGCGAAGAAGACCCTGGCCACCAGCGAGGCCGACCTCGCCGCCAAGCGCGCCAAGGCCGCCGCACTGGCCGAGAACGCCTACATCACCGGCGGCCTCAGCCGCGCCCTCGCCTTCGCCACCTCCGACGACCCCGACGAGTTCCTCGACCGCGCCGCCACCACGTACGTGCTGCAGCAACAGCAGGGCGAGGCGGTCAACCAGGTCACCAAGGCCAGGGAGGCCGCCGAGCGGGCCAAGGCGGGCGCCGCCACCCGCATCAAGGAGGTCGAGAAGCTCATCTCCGACCTCGACAGCAAGCGCGACAAGATCACCAAGCTGGTCACCAAGGTCGAGAGCAACCTCTTCAGGCGGGCACTCGGCGAGGCGGGCCGGCCGGGCACCCGGGCCCAGCGCGTCAACCTGCCCATCGTGGGCAGCGGCAAGGCCGCCCAGGCCGCCAGGTGGGCGCTCACGCAGCAGCTCAAGCCGTACGTGTGGGGCGCGGAAGGCCCCAACTCCTACGACTGCAGCGGCCTCGTCATGGCCGCATATCAGCAGGTCGGCATCTCGCTGCCGCACTACACCGGCAGCCAGTGGACGGCGGGCCGCCACATCGACCGCTCCGAGCTGCGCCCGGGCGACCTGGTGTTCTTCTACAGCGACCTGCACCACGTGGGCATCTACCTCGGCGGCGGCATGATGGTGCACGCCCCGCGGACCGGCGACGTCGTCCGCATCGCCTCGATCGAGCGGCGGCCCTTCGCCGGCGCGGTGCGCATCGCCGACTGAGCCGCCCCAACTGAGCCGCCCCTACTGAGCCGCCCGCGAGGTCCGCAGAAGGCCCTGCAGAGGCCCGCAGGGCCCGCCCCACGCGAGCCCGTCGCCGATCATCAGATCAGCTGGCGGCGGGCCGCCCAGGCCACGGCCTCGATCGCCGTGGCGACGCCGATGCGGTCGCAGATGCCCCGCAGTCTCCGGCGTACGGTACGGCCGCTGATGTCCAGCCGTCTGCCTACTCGATCGACCGTGACCCCTTTCGCCAGCTCCGACAGCAATGCGAGGTCCGCATGGCTGAGTTCAACGCCTTCAGTGAGCACTTCCATCGGGAGCCCTCCCCCCCAACAGCAGAACGTGGGCCTCTCGACCGGACCCAGGTTGCTCCTCGCAGACCGTAAACGCATCCTGGAAAGGTCGTCAAGCATGACAACCGTGTGGCTTGACCAGCGCTATTGACATGATCCGAAATATGTGACGCCCTGGCGATAAAGCGCTACAGAACGCCGCCAAATAGCAGGCCTGCGCAACGCGAAAATCGGCCCCGAACGCCTTTCGATCTTTCTCTTCCCACCCATGAGAAGCCGCCCGACAGACGCACGGGCAGCACGACGGAACGGCCGGTCGGTGAGGTGTTCCCGGGCGGCGCGGCCTCGTCACGGGCCGGCTCGTGACGGCCGCCCCTGGCCACGCGGCGGAGTCGTCCGCGCCTGCGCGCCCGACCTGCCTGCGGGACTGCGAACTTGACCAGGTGCTTACAGACGATCAGATGTCGGAAAGCGGCCGACCAGAATGTAGTTCGGCGCAGGAGTCAAGAAGTGCCCTGACCGCGCACGTGAAAAGGCGGCGCCGCCCTCAGGGCAGCGCCGCCGTGACCGTTCCCGATGAGTGGGCTCAATGACTGGGCTCAATGACTGGGCCCAATAACAATGACAGGGCTCAGTGGCTGGGCTTGACCAGCGGGAACAGGATGGTCTCGCGGATGTTCTTGCCGGTGAACGCCATGATCATCCGGTCGATGCCGGCGCCCATGCCCCCGGTCGGCGGCATGGCGTATTCGAGCGCCTGCAGGAAGTCCTCGTCGAGCTGCATGGCCTCGGGGTCACCGCCGGCGGCCAGCAGCGACTGCTCGACCAGCCGGCGCCGCTGCTCGATCGGGTCGATCAGCTCGGAGTAGGCGGTGCCGAGCTCGGTGCCGAACCCGATGAGGTCCCACTTCTCGGTCAGCAGCGGGTCGTCGCGGTGCTGGCGGGTCAGCGGCGAGGTCTCCAGCGGATAGTCCATGACGAACGTCGGCTGCACCAGCGTGTGCTCGACCAGCGCCTCGAACAGCTCCTGCACGAGCTTGCCCGAGCCCCACTTCGGGTCCCAGTGGACCTCGCGGCGGTCGGCCAGCTTGCGCAGCTCCTCAAGGGTGGTGGAGGTGGTGATCTCCTCGCCCACGGCCTGCGAGACCGCGCCGTAGAGCGTGATGCGCGGCCACTCGGCGATGCCGAGGTCGATCTCCTGCCCGTCGTGCACGACCACCGTGGTGTCGAGCGCGGCCACCACGGCCTTCTGGTACATGCGCTGGGTCAGGTCGGCCATGTCGTTGTAGTCGAGGTAGGTGCCGTAGGCCTCGAGCATCGTGAACTCGGGGTTGTGGGTCGAGTCGGCGCCTTCGTTGCGGAAGTTCCGGTTGATCTCGAAGACCTTCTCGATGCCGCCCACCACGAGCCGCTTCAGATAGAGCTCGATCGCGATGCGAAGGTAGAGCTCCATGTCGTAGGCGTTGATGTGGGTCTTGAACGGCCTGGCCGCCGCGCCGCCGTGGATCGGCTGCAGCATCGGCGTCTCGACCTCGAGGTAGCCCTCTTCGTGCCAGAAGTCGCGCACCGCGCGCACGGTGGCGCTGCGGACCCTGGCCATCTTCCTGGCCTCGTCGTTGACGATGAGGTCGACGTAGCGCTGGCGCACCCGCGCCTCGGGGTCGGTGAGGCCGATGTGCTTCTCCGGCAGCGGGCGCAGGCACTTGGCGGTGATCTGCCAGCTGTCGGCCAGGATGGACAGCTCGCCGCGCCGCGAGGTGATGACCTCGCCGCTCACGCCGACGTGGTCACCGAGGTCGACGTCGCGCTTCCAGCTCGCCAGCGACTCCTCGCCCACCTTGTCGAGGGAGATCATCACCTGCAGGTCGCCGCCTCCGTCGCGGAGGGTGGCGAAGCAGAGCTTGCCGCCCACGCGGTTGAGCATGACGCGCCCCGCGACCGCGACCCTGTCGCCGGTCGAGGTGTCGGGCTCCAGGCCCTGGTATTTCTCCCTGACCTCGGCGTTGGTGGCCGTGCGTGGGAAATTCACCGGGTAAGGGTCGACGCCCTCGCTGCGAAGGCGGTCGAGCTTCTCCCTCCGGATGCGCATCTGCTCGGGAAGTTCGTCGCTCACAACATCAAAGGGTAGGGGATATGGCGAACTGCAAGGGCTCGTCGGCCTGCTGTAGATCCTCTGCAAGAGCCCTGGCTTACCAATATCTCACGAGCTCAGGGGGGAGCCGGTAGGGAGCCGGCCCAGGGAGCTCAAGGAGAGAAGATGTTCAAGAAGATCGCCACAGGGCTCCTGGCCGCCGCCGCGACGACCGCTCTCGCCCTGTCACTTCCCACCGCCGCTCAGGCTTCCGGCTTCGACCACCACCGGGACTCCTCCGACAGCTGGGGCCCCGTCTACGCCAAGTTCGGCCTGGCCAAGGCCGAGGGCTGGATCGGCGTCGACTGGAACCGGCGCGGCACCCACAACGAGGTCAGCGTCGCCGGCCGCCTCTACGACCGCGACAACCGCACCTACCGCCGCGGCGGCAAGTGCGCGTTCGTCACCTTCCAGGCCCGCGAGTTCCGCAGCGGCTGGGACACGGTCTACACCGACAAGTACTGCGGCTACCCCGGCTTCGAGCGCTTCCGCTTCGAGGTCGAGGACGTCTCGGCCGTGCGGGTGCAGGTCTGCCAGGCCGGCCCGCAGCACAACGCGTGGCCGACGAACTGCGGCCGCTGGGACTACATCTACTCCGCCCGCCACTGACCGTGGCAGGAACGCGAGCGGCCCCCCGCATCGGCGGGGGGCCGCTCTTCCACGTGTACGGGGATCAGCCGGCGTTCCTGTGGTAGATCAGCCGCAGCCCGATGAGGGTCAGCCACGGCTCGTGCACGTCGATCGAGCGCGACTCGCCCACCACGAGGGCCGCGTGGCCGCCGGTGGCCACCACGGTGACGTCGTCGGGGTCGTCGGCGAGTTCGGCGGCCATGCGCTCGACGATGCCGTCCACCTGGCCCGCGAAGCCGTAGATGATGCCGGCCTGCAGGGCCTCGACGGTGTTCTTGGCGATCACCGAGCGCGGCCTGACCAGCTCGACCTTGTGCAGCTGGGCTCCGGCCGCGGCCAGGGCGTCCACGGAGATCTCGATGCCGGGCGCGGTGACCGCCCCGACGTATTCGCCCTTGGCGGAGACCGCGTCGAACGACGTGGCGGTGCCGAAGTCGACGATGACGCAGGGGCCGCCGTACTGGTCGATGGCGGCCAGCGCGTTCACGATGCGGTCGCTGCCGACCTCTTTGGGGTTGTCCATGCGTACGGGCACGCCGGTGCGGATGCCCGGCTCAACGATCACCGCGGTCACGTCGCCGTAGTAGCGGCGGCACATCTCGCGCATCTCGTTGAGCACGCTCGGCACGGTGGAACAGATGGCGATGCCGTCGACGTCGGCCCCCTTGAGCAGCGGCGACTGGGCCAGCAGCCCTTGGAGGACGACCGCGATCTCGTCGGCGGTGCGGCGGGCGTCGGTGGCGAGCCGCCAATGCTCGATGACGTCCTCGCCCTCGAACAGTCCCAGCACCGTGTGCGTGTTGCCGACGTCGATCGTGAGCAGCATCAATTACCCCCGCAGATCCAGTGCGATGTCAAGGGCCGGCGCTGAGTGCGTTAGCGCTCCCACCGCAAGGTAGTCGACGCCAGTGTCCGCCACATCACGGGCCGATTCCAAGGTCAATCCCCCACTCGCCTCAAGAGCAACCCTGTTTTTCGCCCGATTTTTCACAACTTGTACGGCACGCGCGGTGTCCTCGACCGTGAAGTTGTCCAGCAGGATCAGCTCGGCGCCCTCGTCGAGCACCGGGTCCAGCTGGTCCAGCCGGTCGATCTCCACCTCGATCGGCAGGTCCGGGTACCGCTCCCTGACCGCCCTGAACGCCTCGGCCACGCCTCCCGCCGCCACCACGTGGTTGTCCTTGATCAGCGCCGCGTCCGACAGCGACATCCGGTGGTTGACGCCGCCGCCGCAGCGCACCGCGTACTTCTCCAGCGCCCGCAGTCCCGGCAGCGTCTTGCGGCTGTCGCGCACCCGCGCGCCCGTACCGTTGATCTCCTCCACCCAGCGGCCGGTCAGCGTGGCCACCCCGGACAGGTGGGTGAGCAGGTTGAGCGCGGTGCGCTCGGCCGTCAGCAGCCCGCGCACCGGGCCCTCCAGCGTCATCAGCACGTCGCCCGCCCTGACCCGCTCGCCGTCCTTGGCCGTCCGCTCGGCCCGCGCCGCGCCCAGCCGGACGAACACCGCCTCGGCCACGGCCAGCCCGGCCACCACGCCGTCCTTGCGCGCCACCACGTCGGCGACCGCCCGCTGCTCCGCCGGGATCGTGGCCAGGCTCGTCACGTCGCCCGCCTCCTGGAGGTCCTCCTCCAGGGCGCGGGCGATCAGCGCGTCCACCTCGGCCGGGTCGAGCCCGGCCGCCGTCAGCTCCTGCGCCAGGCGCGCGGGCATCGTGTCCTCATGCGGCGTGTACGTCATGCGCAGCCCCTCCTCGGTCAGCGTCACGTCCAGGTGGCCGAGCCACTCGTTGTCGTCGCGTACGTCGTGGTCCTCGCGCCAGTGCGAGCCGCGCGTCTCCAGCCGGGCCGCCGCCGCACCGGTGAGCGCGGTGGCCACCGTGAGCAGGTTCGTGGCCTCCCACGACTCGGTACGCGGCGGCACCGCCACCGGCGTCCACCGGGCGTCGCGCAGCGCCCTGGCGGTCTGCATGAGCGACTCGCGGCTGCGCAGCACGCTCGCGCCCGCGCTCATGTGAGCCTGGACCCTGGACCTGACCCGGGGGTCCACCAGCCCCTCCTGGGCGGAGGCGGGCACCGGGTCGCCGGGCGACGGGCGTACGGCGTGGATGTCCTCCGCGATGCGCTCGGCGAAGACGAGCCCTTCGAGCAGCGAGTTGGAGGCCAGCCGGTTCGCGCCGTGCACGCCGGTGCAGGAGACCTCGCCGCAGGCGTACAGGCCGTCGATGCTGGTACGGCCCCGCAGGTCCGTACGGACGCCGCCGCTGGCGTAGTGGGCCGCGGGCGCGACCGGGATGGGCTCCGTGACCGGGTCGATGCCGTGCTCGCGGCAGGCCGCGTAGATCGTCGGGAAGCGCGTCTCCCACATCTCGCGGCCGAAGTGGCGGCCGTCGAGGTAGACGTGCTCGCGCCCGGTCTCGCGCATCCTGCGGGTGATGGCCTTGGTCACGACGTCGCGCGGCGCGAGGTCGGCCATCTCGTGCACGCCGGTCATGAACCGCTCGCCCTCGTGGTCGATGAGGAAGGCCCCCTCGCCCCTGACCGCCTCGGAGATGAGCGGCTGCTGCCCCGTCGAGCCCGCGCCCAGCCAGAGCACGGTGGGGTGGAACTGGACGAACTCGATGTCGCGCACCACCGCACCGGCCCGCAGCGCGAGCGCGACGCCGTCGGCGGTGGAGACGACCGGGTTGGTGGTGACCGCGTAGACCTGGCCCATGCCGCCGGTGGCCAGCACCACCGCCCTGGCGTGCACCGCGCCCACGCCGTCGCGCGCGCCCTCGCCCATGACGTGCAGGGTCACGCCCCTGGCCCGGCCCTGCGCGTCCTTGATCAGGTCGAGCACCAGGGCGTGCTCGATGACCTCGATCGAGCCCGCGCGCACCGCCTCGACCAGGGCCCGCTGCACCTCCGCGCCCGTGGCGTCGCCGCCGGCGTGCACGATCCTGCGCCGCCGGTGCCCGCCCTCCCTGCCGAGCTGCAGCTCCCCGTCGCCGGTGCGGTCGAAGCGCGCGCCCCTCGCCATCAGCCGCCGCAGCGCTCCCGGGCCGTCGGTGACGAGCGTGCGCACCGCCCGTACGTCGCACAGCCCCACCCCTGCGACCAGCGTGTCGTTCAGGTGTTCCTCGGGGGTGTCATGCGGGTCGAGCACGGCGGCGATGCCACCCTGCGCCCAGCGGGTCGAGCCGGACGACAGGCCGTCCTTGGTGACGACCAGAACCTTGGCCGCCGGCTCCAGCTCGGCGTAGCGCAGGGCCACGGTCAGGCCCGCGACGCCGGAGCCCACGACGACCACATCCGCGTCCACGGTCCAGCCCGGGTCGGGAGCGGTCAGACGCAGGGGAATCGCCGGTGCACTCATGGGGGTCTCCTCACTGAGGCGATTTCGTCACTATGACGATAACGCCTGGGCGCGCGTGAGCATGCCCCGGGGGGTGCTCAGGACGGACGGTCGGCCGGCCCCAGCGTGAGGGTGACGTTGTCGATCAGCCGGGTGCTCCCCACCCTGGCCGCCACCGCGAGCACGGCCAGGCCCTCGAAGTCGTCATCGACCTCGGCGAACGTGGCCGGATCGACCAGCGCCAGGTAGTCGACGTCGAGCGCGGGACCCGCCGCGTCGAGCACCTCGCGCGCCTCCGCCCTGATCTCGTCCGGCATGAGCCGGGCGGCGCCGGCCCGCAGCGCCCGCGACAGCGCCAGCGCCACCTGCCGGTCGTCGTCCGACAGGTAGCGGTTGCGGCTGGACAGGGCCAGGCCGTCGGGCTCGCGTACGGTGGGGGCGCCGAGGATCTCGATGGGCAGGTCGAGGTCGGCGACCATGCGGCGGATGAGCGCGAGCTGCTGGGCGTCCTTCTGCCCGAAGACCGCGAGGTCGGGCTGCACCAGGTTGAACAGCTTGAGCACGACCGTCAGCACGCCGTCGAAGTGCCCCGGGCGCGCGGCCCCCTCGACGACGCGGCCCATCTCGCCGGAGGAGACGCCGACCTGGCGGTCGGGCGGATACATGTCCTCGGCGGAGGGATGGAAGACCACCTCGACGCCCTCGGCCCGGCACACGTCCAGATCGGCATCAAAAGTACGGGGATAGCGCGAAAAATCCTCGTTGGGGCCGAACTGCAAGGGATTGACGAAGATGCTGACCACGACCTGATCGGCGCGCACCCGGGCCTGCCTGATCAGCGACCGGTGCCCCTCGTGGAGCGCGCCCATGGTGGGCACCAGCGCCACCGTGCCACCACGGCGCGCCTTGACCAGGTCTTCCCGGTTCCTGGCGACGATCAGCTCCATAACAGTCCTCCGAACGCGACAATCAGGTCCATATATTGCCCCCCAGTGCGTCGAGCAGCCGCTCGGCCTCCTCCGGCTTGAGCAGCCCGGCCGCCAGCGCGCGGTCGGCGGTGAGCCTGGCCAGCGCGATGTAGGCGTCGGCCGCCTCGGGCGCGGCCAGGATGAGCGCGTCGACGTGTTTGCGTACGGTGCCGGCGTCTCCCCTGACGACGGGACCGGTCAGGCCCGCGATGCCGAGCCGCAGCACGTTGTCGAGCGCGGCGCCGAGCAGCGGCCCCAGCATCCGGCCTGGATGCTCGACGCCGATGCCGCGCAGCAGGTCGCCCGACTCGGCGATGAGCGTGACCATGTGGTTGGCGGCGCCGGCCAGGGCCGCGTGGTAGAGCGGGCGGTCGGAGTCGGCGATCCAGACCGGCTCGCCGCCCATCTCGATCACCAGCGCCTCGGCGACCGGCCGCAGCACGTCGGGGGCGGTCACGCCGTAGGAGATGCCGGTGAGCTTGTTGAGGTCGTCGTCGCGGCCGGTGAACGTCATCACCGGGTGCAGCGCCAGCGGCAGCGCGCCCGCCTCGGCCGCCGGGTCGAGCACCGAGAGGCCGTACGCGCCACTGGTGTGGACGAGCATCTTGCCCCGCAGGTCGGCGCCCGTGCTGGCCAGGCCGCCCACCAGGTCGGGCAGCGCGTCGTCGGGCACGGTGAGCAGGATCAGCTGCGCCGCCGCCACCACCTCGTCGGGCCTGGACGGCGAGACGCCGAGGCGCTCGGCCGCCCATCTCTGGGAGTTGTCGGAAACGCCGCTGGCGGCCACCACCCGGTGGCCCGCCTGCGCGAGCGCCGCGCCGAGTGCGGAGCCCACCTTGCCGGCCCCCAGCACGCCGACGGTCAGCCGTGCCGGGCGGTCCCCTGCGTCCATGACGTCTCACCCCTGACCAACGTGATGGCACTGCCGACCAGGGTAACGGCCTCGCGGAGTGGCGAGTGTGACCGGTGTTTTGCCGCGCGTTGAGTTAACGACAAAAGGGACAAGGGCATGCGAACTGGTGCACCCCCTGTCGGAAGAGATGAGGAGAGGGGCCATCGCAGGAAGGCAGCGGGCGCCGAGTCCTCTGTGGACCCGACGCCCGCGATCGCGCTGACCCCTTGGGAGTGCGCCGGCTGGTCGTCCGCCGACCGACCAGCCGGGACATGAACCCGGGCCGGCCTGCGCCGGCCCGGGCTCTATGGGTGCGCTCAGTGGTGGCTGGGCGCGTAGGCGTTGGCGCCGCCCTTGCAGCCCGCGACCGCGAGGCCGATGACGGCGACCGCGTTTCCGCAGACGTTGATCGGAGCGACGATCGGGACGTGGAGCTGGTTGCCGGAGACAACGCCGCCGGTGCCGTTGGTGATGTCGGCGTGCGCCGGGGCGGCCAGCGAGAGCATGGCGACGGCTCCGGTGACGACCATGACCTTCTTCAGCACGAGGGCTCCTCTCTTTCGCGGCCTGCACGACCGCGGGGTGTTTCTTCGGCGAGTGAAAGCCGCGCCACCTGGAGGTCGGCACAGCGCAATCACTCGATGACAACAGGTAAACGCTAACGCATGATTGCGACAATGAGTAGTCATTCAATGACAGTGCGTCGCGATGGGAAGTCATGAGATAGTCCAGGCATGTGGCTCACATGGCGCGCGGCGACGGAGCGCGCGCTGTACGGCGAGGAGGGCTTCTACCTCCGCGAACGCCCCTCGGGCCACTTCCGCACCTCCGTCAGCGCGTCCCCGGCCTTCGCCGAGGCGGTGCTGGCGCTGCTCGCGGAAGTGGACGCCGAGCTGGGCAAACCCGACGCGCTCGACCTGGTCGACATCGGGGCGGGCGAGGGCGTGCTGGTCGCCGAGGTCCTCGAACGCGCCGAGCCCGCGCTGCGCGACCGGCTGCGCGTCACGGCGATCGAGCTGTCGCCCAGGCCCGCCGGCCTGCCCGAGGCGATCGGCTGGTCGAGAGAGCTGCCGTGCTGCTTCACCGGGCTGGCCGTCGCCAACGAGTGGCTCGACAACGTGCCGCTCGACGTTGTCGAGCAGACCGCCGACGGGCCCCGGGTGGTGATGGTGGAGGTGCACACCGGCGAGGAACGCCTGGGCGGGCCGCTCCGGCCGGCCGACCGCGAGTGGCTCGACCGGTGGTGGCCGCTGACGCGGGTGGGGGCGCGGGCCGAGATCGGCAGGCCGCGTGACGAGGCGTGGGCGTCCGTTCTCCTCCGTCTCACCAGGGGCCGGGCGATCGCCATCGATTATGCACATCCTGTGGATAACCGTCCGCCCTGTGGAACGCTGACCGGATACCGGGACGGGTCGGTCGTGACCCCCGTACCCGACGGGAGCTGCGACATCACCGCACACGTCGCACTCGACGCGTGCGCCGAGGCCGGGCGCCGGGCCGGCGCGATATCCACAGCCTTGTCCACACAGCGCGAGGCGCTGCGCGAGCTGGGGCTGACCGGCGCGCGGCCGCCCCTCGACCTGGCCCGCACCGATCCGCGCCGCTACCTGCGCGCGCTCGCGCGGGCCTCGGAGGAGGGCGAGCTGCTGGAGGCGACCGGGCTCGGCGGCTTCGGCTGGCTCAGCCAGAGCAAGTGACCCTCGCCGCCACGCCCCGGCGAAGCCCGGCTGCGGGCGTCCGCCGCTTCAGGCGGGGGTGGCCGTCAGGTTCAGCGCGCGGAGGCCGCGGATGACGTAGCCGGGCTTCCATGCGGGCTCTTCGCGCAGCTCCAGCTTCGACGTGCGGTCGAGCAGGGCGCCGAACGACTCCGCCAGCTCGATCCTGGCCAGCGGCGCGCCCAGGCAGAAGTGGATGCCGGCGCCGAACGAGATGTGCGGGTTGTCGGCGCGGCCCACGTCGAGCCGGTCAGGGTCGGCGAACACCTCGGGGTCCCTATTGGCCGAGCCGAACAGCAGGGCCACCTCCGAGCCGCGCGGGATGCGTACGCCGTGCACCTCGATGTCCTCAAGCACCCACCGCTCGAACATCTGCAGCGGCGTGTCCCACCGCATCAGCTCCTCGACCGCGGTGGACAGCAGCGAGCGGTCGGCGCGCAGCCTGGCCAGCTCGGCCGGGTTGCGGAACAGCGACCACCAGCCGTTGCCCGTCACGTTCACGGTGGCCTCGTGACCGGCGTTGAGCAGCAGCACACAGGTGCCGACCAGCTCGTCCTCGGTCAGCTCGTCGATCTGGGTGAGGGCGCTGACGAGGTCGTCGCCGGGGTTCGCGCGCCGGCCGGCGGCCAGCGCCTTGAGGTAGCCGGAGAACTCCGTGGCCGCGCGTACGGCGGTGTGCTGGGCCTCCAGGGTGGGGTTGAGCTCGTACATGCCGCAGATGTCGGCCGACCAGGGGCGCAGCAGGTGGCGGTCGCCGTCGGGGATGCCGAGCATCTCCGCGATGACGGTGACCGGCAGCGGCTCGGCGACCTCGGCGATGAGGTCGCCGCCGCCCTTCTCGACGTACGCGGCCACGAGCTCGCCCGCCATGGCCCTGACGCGGGGCCGCAGCGACTCGACCATGCGCGGCGTGAACGCCTTGGAGACCAGCCGGCGCAACCGCGTGTGCACCGGCGGCTCCACGTCGAGCATGCCCGCCCTGATCACGCGCCAGAACGGCTCCTGGAACTCCGGCTCCGGCGGCCTGCCGAACTCCTCGTGGCCGGCCACGTGCAAGTACGACCGGCCCAGGCGGCGGTCCCTGAGCAGCGCGTTGACGTCGGCGTGCCGGGAGATCAGCCACTGGCCCGTCGGCTCGAAGTAGCTGACGGGCGCCTCGCGGCGCAGCTCGTCGTAGACGCGGTACGGGTACGCCACGAAATCCGGATTCCAAGGATCAAAGCCCACTATTTCATCTTAGAAGCGGACGCCTCCTTCTTCGCGTTCCTGCTCCGCACCCGGATGTTGAGCAGCTCGACCACGACGGAGAACGCCATCGCGAAGTAGATGTAGCCCTTGGGGATGTGCTGGTCGAGGCCCTCGGCGACGAGCATCACGCCGATGAGCACCAGGAACGCCAGCGCCAGCATCTTGATCGTGGGGTGGCTGTCCACGAACCGGCTGATCGGCCCGGACGCGAACAGCATCACGGCCACGGCCACGACGACCGCCGCGACCATGACGCCCAGCTCGTCGACCATGCCGACCGCGGTGATCACCGAGTCGAGCGAGAACACGATGTCCAGCACCATGATCTGCAGGATCACGGAGGTGAAGGAGACGGCCGCGGGCTTCTTGCCGTCCTTGTCGTGGGGCGCCTCCATGTTGTGGTGGATCTCGGTGACGCTCTTGCCCAGCAGGAACAGGCCGCCGAGCAGCAGGATCAGGTCACGTCCCGAAATCTCATGACCGAAGACCTCGAACAACGGCTCGGTGAGCTGCACCACCCACGACAGCCCCAACAGCAGGAGCAGCCGGCTGACGAGTGCCGCGGCCAGGCCGAGCACGCGGGCCCGGTCGCGCTGCTCGGGTGGCAGCTTCCCGGCGAGGATGGAGATGAAGATGATGTTGTCGATCCCCAGCACGATCTCAAGGGCGACCAGGGTTAAAAAGCCGATCCAGATCTGCGGATCGGCCACCCAGTCGAGCATCGGGTACCTCCATGACTCGAGGGCAGGCGGGTTTCCGGTAGCAACGAGCAAGAGGACGCAGAAGTTCGCGGCTTGCGATTTCCGCCCGGGTGTCGGTTATAGTTCCCCTCGTAGGTCATGAGTGCCAGCGTCAAGCCCCGGCTAGCTGGCCGGCAACCCTCGCGTCCGCGGCGGGGTGCCCCGGGTGAAGACCTGGTCCGTCACGAGGTGTGGCGGGCAAGCGCGGGCTCCTCGGCTGCTTCCAGGGGTCCGATGACCCCGAGGAGGTTCGCCGTGTCCACTCTGACGATCTTCAGCAACGCCCGTGCCGCCGAGGAGACCCCGGCGCCCGCCACGCAGGCCCGGCCGATCCCCGCCGTCCTGGGCGCCGACCTCGAAGTGCCGGTCAAGGGCGGCCGCCTGGTCGGCTACGCCAACCTCGACTACGCCGCCAGCGCCCCCTGTCTCGAGCCGGTCAGCGCCGCCGTCACCGCCGCGCTCCCGGCCTACTCCAGCGTCCACCGCGGCGCCGGCTACGCCTCCCAGCTCACCACCGCCCGGTACGAGCAGGCTCGCCACACCGTACGCGCCTTCGTCGGCGCCCGCCCCGACGACGCGGTGATCTTCACCCGCAACACCACCGACGCCACCAACCTGCTGGCCGGCTGCCTGCCCGAGGACACCACGGCCGTCGTCTTCGACACCGAGCACCACGCCTCCCTGCTGCCCTGGCCGAACGCGGTCCGGCTGGCCCCGCCCGCCTTCCCCGGCGAGGCCGTGCGCGCCGCCGACGAGACGCTCGCCGCCATCGACGGGCCCAAGCTGCTCGTCGTCACCGCCGCCTCCAACGTCACCGGCGAGCTGTGGCCCATCGCGGCCCTGGCCCACATCGCGCACCGGCACGGCGCGCGGATCCTGGTGGACGCGGCGCAGCTCGTACCGCATCGGCGGCTCAACCTGACCGCGCTCGACCTCGACTACGTGGCCTTCTCCGGGCACAAGCTGTACGCGCCGTTCGGCGCGGGCGCGCTGGTCGGGCGGCGGGACTGGCTGGCCGACGGCGAGCCGTACCTCAAGGGCGGCGGCGCCGTCCGCTCGGTCGGCGAGAGCGCCGCAAACGTCGAGTGGCACGACGACCCCGAGCCGCGCCACGAGGCGGGCACCCCCAACGTGCTGGGCGCCATCGCGCTGGCCGCGGCCTGCGACGCGCTCACCGCGACCGGCTGGACCGAGCTGGTGCGCGAGGAGGAGCGGCTGATCGCGCGGCTGCGTGCCGGGCTGGCCTCCATCGACGGGGTACGCGAGCTGTCCCTGTGGGGTCCCGACCACCCCCGGGTCGGCATCGTGTCGTTCACCGTGGCCGGGTACTCGGCGCGGGAGGTGGCCGAGGTGCTGTCCGGCGAGTACGGCATCGGGGTGCGCGACGGGAAGTTCTGCGCGCACCCGTTCGTCCGTCATCTGCTGGGCGCCGCCGACGGTGGCTGCGAGGACGGCACCGCGTCCGCCGTGCGGGCCTCGATCGGCATCGGCACGACGCAGGAGCACGTGGACCGGCTGGTGTCGGCCCTGCGCGACCTGGTCGCACGCTGACGTCCAGCGGCCGCACCGGGCGGCCCTTCCGGGCGGCCTTACCGGGCGGCCCTTACGGGCGTGCGCTTCCGGGCGGCCTTCGCCGGCGGCCCGCTCGCCGAACTCAGCGGTTCGGTGGCTTGCGGTGCTGGGGCGGCTCGTCGGCGACCAGGGAGTCGATCTCCCGCATGTCCTCGTCGTTGAGCCGGCTCTGCCGCGGCTCCTGCTGCGGCGCGCCCGGCTGCCTGGGGACGTCGGGCGGCTCCCCGGTGGTGGACCGGGCGGGCGTGGTGGGCCCGCCGTAGGAGCCGGTGTCCGTGCCGCCGTAAGAGCCGGTCGTGCCGGTGGTGGTGTCGGTCCTGTTCGGCCGGTACGACACCAGGTCCTCCTCGGCGGCCCGGCGTTCGTGCCGCCGCCGGAACATCGACGAGAGGATGCCGTCGATCCCGATGCGCCCGCCGCCCAGCGCCAGGAACAGCAGGCAAAGCGCCGCGAGTGCCGCCGCGAACTCCCAGCCGCCTTCGCCCACGAAAACGCCCTTGCCCCAGTGCGCGAAGATGATCGCGCCCAGCATGTTGACCAGCAGCAGCAGCGCCACAGGGCGGACCGCCAATCCGATGATCAGTAGCACCCCGCCGATGAGTTCGACGACCATGGCGTACCCGGCGGCCAGCTCGGGCATCGGGATGCCCATCTCGCCGAAGCCGCTTGCGATCGCGGAGTGCCCGCCCTGCCACTTCTGCCAGCCGTGCGCGACGAAGATCACGCCGGTGATGACGCGCGCGATCAGGGCCGCGATGTCGAAGAGAACTCTCTTCATGGTCCTATCTCCCCCCGTTCCAGCTATTCCTCCCCCTGTCCGGCTATGGGATGTCATCGCATGCCATCTCTTGACCAACCCCCTAGCTGGATCACCAGCGACGACGGTGGCAGCATGGCCGTATGACGGAACGTGTGGTCGGAATCGGCGCGGGCGCGAAAGAGCTGGCCACCGAGGACATGATCCTCAACATCGGGCCGCAACACCCGTCCACCCACGGCGTGCTGCGGCTGCGGCTGACGCTCGACGGCGAGCGCATCGCCACCGCCGAGCCGATCATCGGCTACATGCACCGGGGCGCGGAGAAGCTGTTCGAGGTGCGCGACTACCGTCAGATCATCATGCTCGCCAACCGGCACGACTGGCTGTCGGGGTTCGCGAACGAACTGGGCGTGGTCATCGCGGCCGAGCGCATGCTGGGCATGGAGCCGCCGGTGCGCGCGGTCTGGGCCCGCACGCTGCTGGCCGAGCTCAACCGGGTGCTCAACCACCTGATGTTCCTCGGCTCCTACCCGCTTGAGCTGGGCGCGATGACGCCGCTGTTCTACTCCTTCAACGAGCGCGAGCGCATCCAGGCCGTCATGGAGGAGATCTCCGGCGGGCGCATGCACTACATGTTCAACCGGGTCGGCGGGCTCAAGGAGGACCTGCCGCTGGGCTGGCTCGACCGGGTGTCGGCGGCCGTCGCGGAGACCCGTCGCCGGGTGCCCGACATCGAGAACCTCATCCTGCACAACGAGATCTTCATCGCCCGCACCAAGGGGGTGGGGGTGCTGACGCGGGAGCAGATCCTGCAGTACGGCGTCAGCGGCCCCATCGCCCGTGCCTCCGGGGTGGACATCGACCTGCGGCGCGACGATCCGTACCTGGCCTATGGGGAGCTGCCGGTGAAGGTCGTCACGCGGGGCGCGGGCGACTGCCACGCGCGGTTCGAGGTGCTGCTCGACCAGCTCAAGGTCTCGCTCGACCTGGCCGAGACCTGCGTCGAGCGGCTGCGCTCGCTGCCGTCAGGGCCGATCAACCAGCGGCTGCCCAAGGTGCTGAAGGTGCCGGAGGGTCACACGTACGCCTGGACCGAGAACCCGCTCGGCATCAACGGCTACTACCTGGTCTCCAAGGGCGACAAGACGCCGTGGCGGCTCAAGCTGCGCTCGGCGTCGTACAGCAACATCCAGGTGCTGCGGGAGATGCTGCCTGGGCACCTGGTGGCCGACATGGTGGCCATCCTCGGCTCGATGTTCTTCGTCGTGGGTGACATCGACAAGTGAGCGGGCAACAACGGGACAAGTACGTCGACTGGCTGCGGGCGCTCAGCCTGATCGTCGTGGTGGTCTGGCACTGGGCGTTCACCATCCTCGCATGGAAGCCGCACGGCCCCGAGCCGACCAGCCCGCTCGGCTTCACCTCTGGGCTGTGGATCCTCACCTGGCTGCTGCAGGTGCTGCCGCTGTTCTTCTACGTCGGCGGGCACGTGCACCTGCTGTCGTGGCGGCGGGCCAAGGGGCGGGGGGCCGGCATCGGCGCGTTCGTGCTGCGGCGCATCCGCGCGCTCGCCTTACCCGCGCTGTTCCTGTCCGGGGTGTGGGTCGTCATCGGGGCGGTGGTGACGTACACGTTCGAGGTGGACTGGATGTGGCGGGTGGTGCTGCTGGTGCTCAGCCCGCTGTGGTTCCTCGGCGTCTACCTCGTGCTCATCGCGCTGCTGCCGGTCGCGCTGTGGCTGCACCGCCGCTACGACGTGCTCGCGCTGATCTGGCTCGGCGGCACGGCGCTGGTCGTGGACGTGCTGCGCTTCCGCTACGGCGTGGAGTGGGCCGGCTGGCTCAACATGATCGTCGTCTGGGGTCTCGCCCACCAGGCCGGCTTCTTCTACGACCGGGTCGTGGAGCTGCCGCGCCGCTACGACGCCGCCCTGCTGTGGACCGGGCTGTTCGCCCTGTTCGGGCTGGTGTACTCGGGCATCTATCCGGGCTCGATGGTCGGCGTGCCGGGCGACAAGTGGTCGAACATGGCGCCGCCCACGTTCGTCATCGTCGCGCTGCTGCTGTTCCAGATCGGGCTCGTCGAGGTGCTGCGCCCGGCCATGGAGCAGGTGCTGGAGCGGCCGCGCTGGCGGCGGCTCAACGACTTCATCAACCGGTACTCGCTGCCGCTGTTCCTCTTCCACACCACCGGCATGGCCATCTCGCTGGGCCTGTCGTGGTGGCTTTTCGGCACGCTCGGCGACCAGATCCCGCCCGACCTGAAATGGTGGCTCGAACGCCCGATCGCCGTCATCGGGCCGCTGATCTGCACCACGCCCGTCATCTACCTCTTCGGCCGGCGCCGGGCTCCCGTCCGGCAAACGCAGGACAAGGCTGTCGGCGGGTCCATAAGCTCGACGCATGGCTGAGATCGCCTTCCGGGCCAACGCCGAAGACGAGCGGATCATCCGTACCGCGTTGCGGGACGGTGAACGGCCCAGCGACGTGCTGCGTCGCGCGCTGCGCCTGCTGCAGCGGGAGATCTGGCACGACCGCCTCGCCGCCGCCGAGCAGCGGGCCGTGGAGGGCCTGCCCGACGAGCGCTAGCGGCGCTCCTCGTCCTCCGGCTTCTTCGGCACCCGGCAGCAGTGCTCCAGGTAGAGGGCCGCGCAGACGAGCAGCACGCAGGAGACGAACGAGCCGGTCGCGATGAAGAACTCGCTGCGCGGCGTCTCCCTGTCGAGGAGCTGCACCGTGTGGAGCGCGAAGCCGGCGAAGACGCCGCCGAACACCGCACCCGCGTACGCCGACGCCTTGCCCAGCGCCGCCAGCCGGGCCACCGCGAGCGGCTCGACCGGCTTGGTGCCCGGCTTGCGGGCGAGCCTGGCCTTGGTGGCCCAGCCGCTGTAGCCCTCGCCGAGCGCCAGCAGGAGCAGGGTGGGGATGGCGGTCCACGGCAGCAGCGGCAGCCTGCCGTAGTCACTCATCATGATCGCCGCCCAGGTGGCGAGGGCGACGACGACCAGGATGCCGACGAGGGGGCCGGGGGACGTGGGCTTCAATCGGGCCTCTGCAGCTTGAGATCCTCGCGCAGGCGTACGCCCCGCCGGTCGAGCCCTTCGAGCAGCCCCGCCACCGCGCCCTTGCCGGGCAGCACCCCCTCGGGGTCGCAGTCGGCCCACGGCACCAGCACGAACGCCCGCTCGTGCGCCCGGGGATGCGGCAGCGTCAGCTCGGGATCGTCGGAGACGACGTCGCCCACCACGATCAGGTCGATGTCGAGAGTGCGCGGGCCCCAGCGCTCGAGGCGCTCGCGGCCGAAGGCGTTCTCCACGCCCAGCGCCCGCTCCAGCAGCGTCCGCGGCTCCAGCGTGGTCTCCGCGATGACGATCGCGTTGAGGTAGGGCCGCTGCCCGCCTGGACCGCCCACCGGGTCGGTCTCGTAGACCGGGGACGCCTTGACGAACTTCAGGCCAGGCGCGTCGAACAGGGCGTCCAGCGCGTCCTGCAAGGTCGTGAACCTGCGCCCCAGGTTGCTGCCGAGAGAGAGGACCACCTTCATCCGCGGCTCCGCTCGATGGTCACGATCACGTCGTCGAACGGCACCGGGATCGGCGCCGCCGGTTTGTGCACGCTCACCTCGGCCTTGTGCACCAGCTCGTTGGCCAGGCACACGTCGGCGAGCCGCTGCGCGAGCGTCTCGATCAGCTCGACCGGCTCGCCCTCCACCACCGCGGCCAGCGCCTGCGCCAGCTCCCCGTAGTGGACCGTCTTGGTGAGGTCGTCACCGGCCGCCGCCGGCGCGGTGTCGAGGAACAGCGTCGCGTCCACCACGAACTCCTGCCCGAGCTCACGCTCGGCAGCGAGCACGCCGTGCCGGCCCCGGGCGCGCAGGCCCTTGAGGGTGATGCGGTCAGCGCTCAAGCTCGCCTTCCTCCTCCTCGTCGTCGTCGGCCTGCAGCACCGGCGACCCGTGGTGCATCCACAACCGCCAGCCCTGAGAGGTGCGGATGTAGACGTTGCTGGCCACCACTTTGCCCGCGGCGAAACTGGCCTCACCCTCCTCCCCCGCGGTCAGGATGTTCTCCACACAGGTCAGCACGGCCACGTCACCCAGCACCGTCGTGTTGACGTCGGTCAGCACGAACTGGATATAGGTGGTGTTGGCCATGATCAGGGCCCACGACCGCAGCACCTCGGAGCGGCCCGACAGCAGGGTCCAGCCCGGGTGTACGCAACTCACCTGGTCGTCGGTGGTGTCCTCGGCCCAGATCTCGGTCATCTTGTCCAGGTCGCCGCTCTCGATGGCGGTGTAGAACTCCTGGTTGACCGTCTCGATGGCGGCGGTGTCGACGCTCATGTGCCTGCTCCGGCTCTCTTCCATGCGGCGGCCACGCGCACGGCATCGGCATTGGGACCTACTTCGTGCACGCGTACGCACCAGGCTCCGGCGTGCGCGGCCAGTGCGGTCACGGCCAGCGTGGCGTCGTCGCTGCGACTGAACGGCCGGGGCGTGCCGTCGGGTTCGGCCAGCAGGCGCCCCAGGAACCGTTTACGTGAAGCCCCGATGAGCAGCGGGAAGCCGAGCTCCGCGAGTTGCGGGATGCCGGCCAGCACCGCCCAGTTGTGTTCGGCGTTCTTGGCGAAGCCCAGGCCCGGGTCGAGCACGATCTGCTCCTCCGTGACGCCCTCTGCCATCACCAGATCGACCCGCTTGCTCAGCTCTTCGCGCACCTCCGTCACCACGTCGGTGTAGACGGCGCGGGACTCCATGTCGTGGCTGTGCCCCCGCCAGTGCATCACCACGTAGGAGACGCCGGTGTCGGCCACCACGCGTGGCATCTCCGGGTCGGCCAGGCCGCCGCTGACGTCGTTGACGAGCCGCGCGCCCGCCTCGACCGCCGCCCGCGCCACCTCGGCCCGCATCGTGTCGACGCTCACCACCACGCCGTCGGCGGCCAGCGCCCTGATCACCGGGACCACCCTGGCCAGCTCTTCGTCCAGCGGCACCCGGGCCGCGCCAGGGCGGGTGGACTCGCCGCCCACGTCGACGATGTCGGCCCCCTGACCCACCAGGTCGAAGCCGTGCTGGACGGCGGCCTCCGCGCCGAACCACCTGCCGCCGTCGGAGAACGAGTCGGGCGTCACGTTGACCACACCCATGACGAGGCACCGATCCGCACCTCCCGGCACGTTGATGGGCACGCTAGTCATGGGCCAAGCCTAGGCGCTTCCCCACACCTGCTGACATCGTGGGTACCCCGTTCGCCGCGCGCGACCTGATCAGCGCCCCAGGATGAGCGCCATGGCCTCGGACCGGGTCTTGTCGCTCGTACGGAAGTCGCCCCGCACGGCCGACGTCACCGTCTTGGCGCCCGGCTTGCGTACGCCGCGCATCGTCATGCACAGGTGCTCGCACTCCACCACCACGATCACCCCACGCGGCTCCAGCACCCGCATGAGCGCGTCGGCGATCTGCGAGGTCATCCGCTCCTGCACCTGCGGCCGGCGGGCGAACACGTCGACCAGCCTGGCCAGCTTCGACAGGCCCGTGACCTGGCCCTTCGCGTTGGGAATGTAGCCCACGTGGGCCAGGCCGTGGAACGGGACCAGGTGGTGCTCGCAGGTCGAGTAGACCTCGATGTCACGCACGAGCACCATCTCGTCGTGATCGACGTCGAAGACCTTGTTGAGCACCTCTTCCGGCTTCTGGCCGAGCCCCGAATACTGCTCGGCCATCGCGCGGGCGACCCTGGCGGGCGTCTCGACCAGGCCGTCGCGGTCGGGATCCTCGCCGATGGCGTAGAGGATCTCGCGTACGGCCTTCTCGATCCGCCCGAGGTCGACGTCGTGCTGCGTCACGTACTTTCCCCGGAGGGCAGGGCATCCTGGTGGCCCGAGGTGAGCGAGCCGTTGGCCGACTGCTCCTTCGGGGTCAGGATCGGCGGCCGGTCGGACGGCAGCCGCTTGCCGTAGCCCGCGTAGGACGGGCGGTGCTCCTTGACCACCACGGGAGCGAAGATCTGCAGCACCTGCTCGCGGGAGAGCGTCTCCTTCTCCATGAGCTCCAGCACCAGGTTGTCGAGCACGTCGCGGTATTGGACCAGGATGTCCCATGCCTGGTCGTGCGCCGTCTCGATCATCCGGCGGACCTCCTCGTCGATCGTGGAGGCGATCTTCTCGGAGTAGTCGCGCTCGTGGCCCATCTCGCGGCCCAGGAACACCTCCGCCTGGCCGGTGCCGAACTTACGGGCGCCGAGCTGCTCGCTCATGCCGTATTCGGTGACCATGCGGCGGGCGACGGCCGTGGCCTTCTCGATGTCGTTGGAGGCGCCGGTGGTGGGCTCGTGGAAGACGAGCTCCTCCGCCGCGCGGCCGCCGAGCAGCATCGCGAGCTGGTCCATCATCTCGGACCTGGTGGCCAGGAACTTGTCCTCCATCGGCAGCGTCATCGTGTAACCGAGCGCGCGGCCGCGGGACAGGATCGTGATCTTGTGGACCGGGTCGGAGTTGGGCAGCGCGTGCGCCACCAGTGCGTGACCGCCCTCGTGGTAGGCGATCATCTTCTTTTCCTTGTCGGACATGACCCGCGTCTTGCGCTCGGGCCCTGCCATGACGCGGTCGATCGACTCCTCGAGGACGTCCATCGTGATCAGCTTCTGGTCGGCCCGCGCGGTGAGCAGGGCCGCCTCGTTGATCACGTTGGCCAGGTCGGCGCCGGTGAACCCGGGGGTGCGGCGCGCGATGACGTCGAGGTCGACGTCGGGAGCGAACGGCTTGCCGCGGCCGTGGACCTTGAGAATGCCCTTGCGGCCCTCGAGGTCAGGGCGGTCGACCGTGACCTGACGGTCGAAGCGGCCGGGGCGCAGCAGCGCCGGGTCGAGGATGTCGGGCCGGTTGGTCGCGGCGATGAGGATCACGCCGCCCTTGACGTCGAAGCCGTCCATCTCGACGAGCAGCTGGTTGAGCGTCTGCTCGCGCTCGTCGTGACCGCCGCCCAGGCCGGCGCCGCGGTGGCGGCCGACGGCGTCGATCTCGTCGATGAAGATGATCGCGGGGGCGTTGGCCTTCGCCTGCTCGAACAGGTCGCGCACCCGGGAGGCGCCGACACCGACGAACATCTCGACGAAGTCGGAGCCCGAGATCGAGTAGAACGGCACCCCGGCCTCGCCGGCGACCGCGCGGGCCAGCAGCGTCTTACCGGTGCCGGGCGGGCCGTACAGCAGCACGCCCTTGGGGATCTTGGCGCCGATCGCCTGGAACTTGGCCGGGGCCTGCAGGAACTCCTTGATCTCCTGGAGCTCCTCGATGGCCTCGTCGGCACCCGCGACGTCGGCGAACGTGGTCTTGGGGGTGTCCTTCGTGATGAGCTTCGCCTTCGACTTGCCGAAGTTCATCACCCGCGAGCCGCCGCCCTGCATCTGGTTCATGATGAACAGGAAGATCAGCACGATGATGACGATCGGCAGGAAGCTCACCAGCAGGCTCAACAGGATGTTCTCCTGCGGCACCTCGGTGGTGAAGCTCTTGGTCTTGCCGGCGTCGACCTGGGCCTGCAGCTCGTCGGTCAGCTTGCTGCCGTAGCCGGTGACCCAGTCGGACTGGATGAGGTTGGTCGGAGTGCCGCCCGGCTCAACCGCGACCGGGTTGACGAGCTTCACCTCGATCCGGTTGTCCTTGTCGACAATCTTGGCGTTGCTGACGTTTCCGGCGCGAATCTGCTGGAGAACCAAGGACGTGTCGGCCGACTTGTAATTTCCACCGCCACTCCAGAGCTGGGTGACGAGGAGGAGCAGCACGACGATGCCCAGGATCCACAGCAGTGGCCCACGTGTAAATCGCTTGAGATCCATCCGATGCGGAACCCCTTGCGGGCCCGTCCCTTCCTGACCATGGCCTGGAACCCCGGGCACGCCCGGGGCCGCGGCATCCGGCACCGCGACTTCTGACTACCCGAAGGGGACACGTGGTCACCCTCCCGGAGTCTGAAGGTACACCGGCAGAGCGCACGGAGGGACCCGCCCGCTGCACCGGTCTTGCCCTATCAACGTACGTCACGTTGCGCCATGTTCCCGGCCATTGCCGGAACGGAGGGCCCGAAGCGCTATCGATATACGTGCGGCGCCAGGGTGCCGATGAACGGCAGGTTGCGGTAGCGCTCCGCGTAGTCGAGCCCATAACCGATGACGAACTCGCTGGGAATGTCGAAGCCCACGTATTTGACGTCGATCGGCACCTTCACCGCGTCGGGTTTCCGCAGCGCGGCGCAGATCTCCAGCGACGCGGGATTGCGCGACTTCAGGTTCTCCAGCAGCCAGTGCAGCGTCAGGCCCGAGTCGATGATGTCCTCGACGATCAGCACATGGCGGTTCAAGATGTCGGTGTCGAGGTCTTTCAGCACGCGTACGACGCCGGACGACTTGGTGCCCGCGCCGTACGACGACACCGCCATCCAGTCCATCTGCACCGGCACGTGCAACGCTCTGGCCAGGTCGGCCATCACCATGACCGCGCCCTTCAGCACGCCGACGAGCAGCACTTCCCTGCCCGCGTAATCCTCGTCTATCCGGGCCGCGAGTTCTTTGATCTTCGCCTGGAGCTCGTCCTCGGGAATGAGCACCTTTTCCAGGTCATTGCCCATGTCGGCAGCGTCCACCTGTGGTTCCTTACGGGATGGGACTGATGGCGAATATCAGGGTGCCATACCGCCGGACGGCGGACAGACCCCCGGGCAGATGCACGGCTTTCTGCCCGTGCCAGTGCGTGACCAGCCGGTCCACCGCCAGCACGTGGGTCGCCCACAGGGCTCCGGGCGGTGCTCCCGCCGCGATCGCCGCCCTCCGCACCACGCGCCGCCTCACGGCGCCGGGCAGCTTCTCCAACTCCGCCACCGGCAGCCTCACCGACCCGCCGATATCGCTTAGAGCGCAATTTCCGTACGCGGAATCTGCCCACTCGTCGAGGGCGTCCGCGTCCTCCCGCGCCATGGCCGCCGTCCGCGCGAGCGCCTCCGCCGCCCCCGGCCCGAGCTCCGCCTCCAGCACCGGCAGCACCCGCCGGCGGACCCGCACCCGGGTGAAGCGCGGATCCTCGTTGTGCGGATCATCCCAGGGCCGCAGACCGAGCGCTCCGCAAGCCGCCACCGTGGTCGCCCGAGGGATGCTCAGCAGCGGCCGCCGATAGATCCCCGCGACGGACGCCATCCCCGACAGACTCCGCGTCCCGCTTCCCCGGGCCAACCCCAGCAGAACCGTCTCAGCCTGATCATCCCTGGTGTGCCCCAGCAAGACCGCCGCCGCCCGCAGCCTCTCCGCCGCCCCGCTCAGCGCCGCGTACCGAGCCTCCCTGGCCGCCGCCTCAGGCCCTCCTTCGGTGCCAACGGTGACGGTGAGCACCTCGGAGGGATCGAGCCCCATTTCTGACCCGATGCGCGCCACCGAGACGGCCCGCTCCCCCGAGCCTTCCTGCAGTTGATGGTCAACCGTCACCAGCCCGGCCCTGAGCTCGGCCCGAGGCGCCACGAACGCGGTCGCCGCCGCCAGCGCCAGCGAATCAGCCCCACCGCTACAGGCGACAAGAACGAGCGCCCCCTGGGGCAGACCGGTCAACGCCTCCCGCACAGCCCTACGTACATCAGCAACAGCCGGATGTGGACCCACGCAGGCATTCTCCCGCCTCCCCCACCCCGCCCCCGACAAGCGCCGCGCCACACCCCGCCGACGCGGTGCTCGTGAGAACCCCGAGGGGCGAGGCCCTCAGTGGCGGTGCGGTGGTGTGGGCGGGTGCCGCTGTTGCGGGGTCGTGAGGCTTGGGTGTCCCGGCTTCTCTGTTAGGCGGGAAGGGCCGGGGTGCCTATGACGCGGCTGATCCAGGACGTCGGGTCGGCTATCTCCGGGGTGGTGGGGAGGGTTTCCGGCGACGTCCAGACCTTGTTGAAGCCGTCCATGCCCACGCGGTCCACGACCGTGCGGACGAAGGCGGAACCTTCCGCGTACTGCTTCATCTTGACTTCGATGCCCAGCAGGCGGCGGACCGTGCGGTCGAGGCGGGAGCCGCCCTCGCGGCGTTGCGCGAACTTGGCGCGGATGTCGGCCACCGAGGGCACCACGGACGGCCCCACCGCGTCCATGACGTAGTCGCCGTGGCCCTCCACGAGCGTCATGACGGCCGTGAGGCGGTCGAGGATCTCCTTCTGGCCGGGCGACTGGATGGCGTCGATGAGGTTGCCCTCGCCGCCGCGCACCACGTCGGCGACGGTGTCGGCGGCGTTGCGGAGGCGCTCGAGCAGGGTGGGCAGGTCGAGGTCGGACGCGAGCAGGAACTCGGTCATCTGGGAGCGCACGTATTCGCGCAGCCAGGGCACGCCGGTGAACTGCACGCGGTGGGTCTCCTCGTGGAGGCACACCCACAGGCGGAAGTCGTGGGGGTTGACGCCCATCTCGCGCTCGGCGTGGACGATGTTGGGCGCGACGAGCGTGAGCCGCCCCGCGGGCTCCTGGCCGGTCGGGTCAGGCGGCAGGAACAGCTCGTACTGGCCCAGCACGCGGGAGGCGAGGAAGGCCAGCACGGCCCCGACCTCGACGCCCGTGATGCGGGAGCCGACGGCGGTGACGATGGCCGGCGGCTGGTTGTCGGAGTTGCCCATGCGCTGCGTGAGCGGCTCGAGCACCACGCGGAAGCCCTCGACGTTGGCCTTGATCCAGCCGGGCCGGTCGACGATGGTCGCCGGCTGCGGCGCGGTCTCCGTGTGGATCTTGGTGAACTGCCGCACGTGCCCTTCGGCCTCGCGCGACAGGGTGCGGAGCTCGGCGACGGCCTGCCTGGCCTCCTCCCGGCTCACCTGTGGGCCGGGGCGCACGAGGCGCGTGCCGGTCGTGACGGCCAGATCCCAGTCGATCACCTGCATACCGTCCACGGTACGTGCTTCTGGGGCGGGCCGCGAAGGACCGTGCGGAGGAACGTGCTCAGGAACGTGCGACGATGGCCGCGAGCCGGTCGAGCACGGGTTCGGCGTTGACCGGCACCTGGTCGGCCATGAAGGCGTAGGTGACCAGCCGCCCGTCCTTGGTGGTGGCGAGCCCGGCGAGCGTGTTGATGTGGTTGAGCGTGCCGGTCTTGGCGCGGACGAGCCCGACCTGGTCCTTGCTGTCGCCGCCGGTGAAGCGCCGCCCGTTGCCGAGCGTGCCGGAGAAGCCGGCGATCGGCATGCCGGTGGCGACCGCGCGCAGCTCGGGGTGCTGCGGCGCGCCGGCCAGGGCGATGGCCTTGGCGAGGGCATGAGGGCTGATGCGGTTGCGGATGGACAGGCCGCTGCCGTCGGAGAGCGAGACGTTCTGGGCCAGGCCGAGCCGCTGCAGCACGGCGTTCACGGCCTTGCCGCCGCCGCCGAACGACGGCTGCTGGCCCTCTTTGATGGCGACGTGCCGCATGAGGGCTTCTGCGAGGTCGTTGTCGCTGCGGGTCAGCGTGTGCTCGACGAGCGCGTAGAGCGGGGCGGAGTCGACGCGGCCGAGCTCGGCGGCGCCGGCGGGCGCCTTGGCGGGACGTACGGACCTGGCGACGGAGACGCCCTGCTTGGCGAGGAGCCTGGCGAAGGCGTCGGCGGCGTACTGGGGCGGGTTCTGGACCCGGGGGGCGCGGAAGCGGGGGTCCTGGCGGCCCTCGTCGATCATCAGCGCGTGGACGGGGGCGACCTCGCCGTCGGGGATGTAGTTGGGCTTCCAGCCGGGCGCCTTGGGGTTGCCGGTGAACAGGCTGTCGTCGTAGGAGAGGGTGACCTTGCGCACACCCCGCGCCTTGAGCGTGGCGGCGGTGCGCGCGGCCAGGGTGTTCAGGCTCGCCTGCTTCGGGTAGTCGGACGACCTGGCCTGGGGACCGGCGAGCATGGGGTCGCCGCCTCCGACGAGGACGATCGTGCCGGGCTTCGTCCCCTGGACGACGCGGGTGGACAGCCGGGCGTCGGGGCCGAGCGCGGCCAGGGCCGCGGTGCACGTGATGATCTTCGTGGTGGAGGCGGGGGTGATGGCGGTGTCGGGATCGGCCGCGAAGAGCTGCTCGCCTGTGACGGTGTCGAGGACGACCGCGCCCACCCGTCCGCCGAGCGCATCGTCACCCAGCGCGCTGGCCAACTGCTTCGTCAAAGTACCCTTAGTCGGGAGAGGTCCGTCTCCTGACTTCGCCGAAAGCTGGGCCAGCACAGGCCCCGCGGTGACCACGGGGACGGGGGGAGAGCCTTCCGCCGGAGACGCCGTCGGATCGGTCGGCGCAGACCCGCTCGTCAGCGCGCTCAGGTTGAAGTCGGTGGTCATCGCGTAAACGCCGATGACGACCGTCAGGATCTGGAGCACGGCGAGGGTGGTCAGCATCACCAACCGGTCGCGCCGCGCCACGTCGCCTGCCCTCTCTCCTGTGTTCGCCTACGAGACATTAACGCCCGCCCGGGGGTGCCCGGGGGCCTGAGCGGAGGAACCGCGGTGGAGTTCGACGTTGTCGTTGAGATTCCCAAGGGACAACGGAACAAGTACGAAGTCGATCACGAGACCGGCAAGATCAGGCTTGACCGGCTGCTGTTCACCTCCACGCAGTACCCCGCCGACTACGGCTTCATCGAGAACACCCTCGGTGAGGACGGCGACCCGCTCGACGCGCTGGTGCTGCTGCAGGAGCCGACGTTCCCCGGGTGCTACATCACGTGCCGTGCGGTGGGGATGTTCCGGATGACGGATGAGAAGGGCGGTGACGACAAGGTGCTGTGCGTGCCGTCCACCGACCCCCGCATGCACCACATCCAGGACATCCACCATGTCTCGGAGTTCGACCGCCTGGAGATCCAGCACTTCTTCGAGGTCTACAAGGACCTGGAGCCGGGCAAGTCGGTCGAGGGCGCCAACTGGGTGGGCCGCATCGAGGCCGAGGCCGAGATCGAGCGCTCGTTCCGCCGGGCCAAGGAGCACGGTCACCACTGACCTGCCGTCAGCGGGGCCTGGTGGCGCCCACCAGGTCCCCGCGCCAGATCGAGGCCACCCGTACGACGTCGCCGGTCTGCGGCGCGTGCACCATCTGGCCGCGTCCGACGTAGATGCCGACGTGGTGGATGGTCGAGGGATTGCCGCTGACGTGCGCGAAGAACAGCAGGTCGCCGCGGCGCAGCTGGTCGAGCGGCACGTGCGGGCCCGAGGTCCACTGGGTGCCCGTCCAGTGGTCGAGCCGCACGCCCGCTCTTTCCCAGGCCCGCATGGTCAGTCCCGAGCAGTCATAGGTCTCGGGGCCGGCGGCGGCCCACACGTACGGCTTGCCGAGCTGGGTGAGCGCCCAGTTGGCGGCCACGTCCCCCATCCGCGAGCCGCCCGCGACGAGCCCTGACAGGGCCGCCGCGCGCCGCCTGGCGAGGAGCTGGGCGCGGGTGCGGGCGGCGTTCACCTTGCGCTGCAGGGTCGTCTTGCGGGCCATCAGCTGCCGGGTCTCGCGCCGCTGGCGGGCGACCGCGGTCTGGGCGGCGAGCTTGGCCCGCCGGGCGCTCTCCGCCGCCGCGAGCCGCTCGGCGTGCGCCCGCCCCGCGTACGTCCGCAGGATCGCGGCCACTTCCTGGGCGTCGCGCAGGCGCCGCATGACCGCGCCCTGCTCCTCTTCCAGATAGCCCAGCACCATGGCCCGGTGCAGGAACCCGTCCGTGCCGCCGCGGTCGGCCAGCATCCCCATGTACGGCTTGACCGTCCCCAGGCCGCCGTAGTTCTCGGCGGCGAGCAGCGCGACGTCCTGCCTGGCCCGCTCGACCTCGGCGTCGGCGGCGGCGAGCCGGGCGGTGGCCTGCTGCTGCGCCTGCTCGGCCCTGCGCAGCCGGACGACCTCCCCGTTGTACGCCTCCACCAGCCACTCCACCTCGGCCGCCAGCCGGTCGAGCCGCGACTGGGCGGTCACCAGGGCGGCGGTGGTGCGGCTGAGCTGGTGTGAGCGCTCGCGTACGGTCTGGCGGGCCCGCTTGACGTCGTGGCGGGACGGACCCGGCTCGGCGAGCGCGGGCGGGCACGCGGCCACCAGCAGGCAGGCAACGAGGAGCCCGGCCCGGAATGCGCGCATAGGTCCCCCTGAAACCGTTGGTTACTCTATGCGCACGATTCCCCCGGGTTAACTCACGTAACGTGACCACACCGAGCCTCAATCGCCCCTTTCCGAAGCGCTGACAGAACGAGGTTCAGCTGCGGTTCTCCGCGGGGGTCGCGGACGGCTCGTCCGAGGGGGTGGGGGTGGCCGGTTCCGACGGCGTGGTGGTGGGCGTGGGGGTCTGGCTGGGACTCGGCGAGGGGGACGGGGTCGGGCACGGGGTGCGGGGACCGCACGGCCGGGGCCTCGGCGGGTGGGGGTGCGGGTGCTTCGGGGGTGGAGTCCGGGTCGGCGGGGCCTGTGTCGGGGGCTGCTCGGGCGGCTCTTCCGCGGGCGGCGTGAGCCGCGTAGGCGGCTCCTCCGGTGGCGCGGGCGGGGAGGGCGGTGGCGAGGCGGGCCGGGAAGGCGGCGTCTCCGGCTCGCCTGGCCGTGACGACGGCGGAGAGCCGCCGGTCGGCGTGGCCACCACGGGGACCACCGGCGGCGGCTGCCCCGGCGTCCCCGTGACGCCGAGTGGCTGCGTGGTCGTGCCGTCGAGGATGGGCAGCACGGTCAACGGGACGTCCTCGGGGTCGGCCTGCCAGGGCAGGCGGATGCCGGGCGGTTCGCCCGTGGCCGGGAACGCGGCCGTCGCGACACCTGTCACTCCACCGTTCTCCCTTCCTATGTGCTGGAAGATGACCGCTATCGCCACCACGGTCGCGACCGCCGCCAGCGCGCCCGCCACCGCCTGAGGCCATCTCCTGCCGTGGTGCGCGTCGGGAACGGGAAACCCGGCGGCGCCGAGCGCGGCCGTGCGGCGGGCGACGTAGCGGCGGTAGGGCAGCAGCTCGGGGTCGGCGAAGCAGCTCATCACGCGCACCCGCAGCGTCTCGGGCAGCGCGGGCTCGGGCAGCAGCTCGTAGACCTTGGCGACCGAGACCTCGCGGCTGCGGTGGGGCGCGCAGACCTCGCACCGCGGCAGGTGCCTGACCAGGTGCTCGCGCATCTCCGCGGTCAGCGCGCCGGAGAAGCCGGACAGGATGCGGGCCCTGCGCGGGCAGTCGTAGGGGCCCTTCCTGGCCAGCACCTCGGCGGTGATGGCGTCGCGCAGGCTCTCGCGGGCCTGCTCGTGCAGCAGCTCGACCTGGCGTACGGGCTGCGCGAGCACCTGCGCCAGCTCGGCGGCGGGCAGCCGGTGGCGGTGGACGAGCTCGAGCACCTCGCGCTCGGCCGTGGGCAGGCTCTGGACGGCGTTCCAGGCCATGATGCGCAGGTCGGCGTCGGCGGGGTCGTCGAGGGTGGGCGCCTCGGCCAGGCCCTCGTCGGCGCCAGGCGGCTCGGCGGCCCTGCGGCGCAGGCACTCGGCTCTGGCCAGCGCGTAGAGCCAGGTGCCAAGCCTGTCGGGATCGGCCAGGGCGCCGGCGTGCGCCTCGGCGGCGATCAGCGTGTCGCGGAGCGCCACCTGGGCGCTCTCGGCGCTGAGGAGAAGGGACCAGCAGTAACGGTAGACGCTCTCCGCGTACGCGTCGTAGAGCGTGGCGAGTGCCCCTGGATCGCGGGCGCGGAGTGCTTCCACCAGGACGCGGTCAGTCATGTGACCGAAGGTAATGGATCGGTAACTAGTAGTTCCACCATTTCCGGGCTAATGGCCGGTTCTTGTCTGGGAGCGGGCGGATTCCCGTACGGAAATATCGCGCCGCGCAGCATTACCGCCCGAAATTTTCGGAAATTACTGCTTGTGTTCGGAGAGGACGGCAATGCTCCTGTCCACCGCGAACGGCTCGCTCGTCGGCTTGACCGTGTGCATCGGCACCGCGCCGGCCAGCGCCAGCTCCTCGTAAGGCCGCCCGGTGGACCCCCAGGTCCTGGCGGTGATCTCGGTCTTGGCGACCTTGGCGTTCTTCGGCAGGCCGAGCACCGACAGGACGAACCTGGGCGCGCTGCCCGCCTTCACGTCGTCCACGAACGTGTCGCCACCGCCGAGGAGTTTTCCGGATTTATCACGCAACATCGCCGTCACGACCAGGCTGCTCACCGGCATTTGATAGGGATTATCGACATATCCGGTGATGAGGTAAGAGCCGTCTTTCTGGGGCAGGGTCTGCACCCGGCTGATCGGGAACGGCCGGAACGACGAGGCGATCCGCGCCGCCTGCCGCCACCGCGCGGGCCGGTATTGGATCGTCACCTTCGCCGGCTTCACCGAGGCCGGAGCCTGCCCGGTGAAAGCCAGCGAGCCGCCCGGCGGCACCGCGTCGAGCGGCTGGTCCAGCTTCAGCACCTCGGCGCCCTTGGCGTCGTGGCCGACGATGGTGGCGACCACGTGCTCGCCGAAGTGCCACGGGTTGGCGTTGGTCAGCACGCCCGCCCAGTTGACGGCGTACCCGTCGGCGGACTTGACGATGTTGGAGACCTGCTCCTTCATCGCGAGCGGCTTGAGCTGGGGCTGGACGGGACGTACCTCGCTCGCGCACCCGGCGAGGCAGATCGCCCCGAGTGCGAGGAGGCTGACGGTTCGGCTACGCGGGATCACTTTGCCGTGATAACCCGAACATGGCACGACCGGCAGCGGACACGCGCCAGCCGTACCAACTCTTTAACGCGGGTCGCTCACCGGGGACGCACCACGCGCGACTCGTCCCAGACCGGCTCGGACGACTCGTAGACCGTGCCGTCGGCGCCGAAGACGAGGTAGCGGTCGAAGTCGGCGGCGAACCACCGGTCGTGCGTGACCGCCAGCACCGTGCCGTCGAACGCCTCCAGGCCCGCCTGCAGCGCCTCCGCGCTGGCCAGGTCGAGGTTGTCGGTCGGCTCGTCGAGCAGCAGCAGCGTGGCGCCCGACAGCTCCAGCAGCAGGATCTGCAGCCGGGCCTGCTGGCCGCCGGAGAGCGTCTCGAAGCGCTGCTCGGCGACGCGGCCGGCCAGCTCGTAGCGGGCCAGCGCCTTCATCGCCTCGTTCTTGAGCCTGGCGTGCTCGGTCATGACGATCTCGACCGGAGTGCGGCCGCGCAGGTCGGGACGCGCGTGGGTCTGCGCGAAGTGGCCGGGCACCACGCGGGCGCCCAGCCTGGCCACGCCCTCGTGCGCGACCTGCTCACCGGCCAGCAGACGCAGGAAGTGGGACTTGCCCGAGCCGTTGGAGCCGAGCACGGCGACCCGCTCGGCGTACCAGACCTCCAGGTCGAACGGGCGCATGAGGCCGGTGAGCTCGAGCTGCTCGCAGATCACCGCCCGCTTGCCGGTGCGTCCGCCGCGCAGCCGCATGGAGATGTGCTGCTCGCTCGGCGCCACCTCGGGCGGCCCCGCCTCCTCGAACTTGCGCAGCCTGGTCTGGGCGGCGTGGTAGGCGGCCGCCATGCCGTCGTTGTAGCGCGCCTTGTTCTTCAGCATGTTGACCAGGGCCTTGATCTTGGCGTGCTCTTCGTCCCAGCGCCTGCGCAGCTCGTCGAGGCGCTCGTTGCGGGCCTTGCGCGCCTCCGCGTACGTGGCGAAGCCGCCGCCGTGGATCCAGATGTTGCCCGACTCGACGGTGACGATGCGGTCGGCCGCGTTCGCGAGGAGCTGGCGGTCGTGGCTGACCAGCAGGACGGTCTTGGGCGTCTCCTTGAGCTGCCGCTCAAGCCACTCCTTGCCGGGCACGTCGAGGTAGTTGTCGGGCTCGTCGAGCAGCAGGGTCTGGTCGGGGCCGCGCAGCAGCGCCTCCAGGACCAGGCGCTTCTGCTCGCCGCCGGACAGCGTGGCGACGTCGCGGTATTGCACCCGGTCGAACGGGACGCCGAGCGCGGCGACCGTGCAGGTGTCCCAGAGCACCTCGATCTCGTAGCCGCCGGCGTCGGTGTAGTCGCTGATGGCCTGCGCGTAGCGGAGCTGGGTCTTCTCGTCGTCGCGCTCCATCATGGCCAGCTCGGCCTCGTCGAGCCGCTTCGCCGCCTGTCGCACGGCCGGTGGCGCGACGCCGAGCAGCAGGTCGCGTACGGTGCTGCCGTCGCGCACGCTGCCGATGAACTGCCGCATCACGCCGAGCCCGCCGGAGCTCGCCACGCTGCCCTCGACCGGCTGCAGGTCGCCGGCGATGAGGCGCATGAGCGTGGTCTTGCCCGCGCCGTTGGGCCCGACGAGCGCCGCCTTGACGCCCTCGCCGACGCGGAAGGAGACGTCGTTGAGCAGCGGCCGCCCGTCAGGCAGCACATACGTCAAATGTCCTACTTCCACGTGGCCCATCCCGGCAGGGTAACGGGCGCCCCGCCACCCGGTCATCCGGATTTCGTCGCCCTCACGAGGGGCCTGGACACCAAGTGATCTAATGACTAGAACTGTAGGGAACGTCCCTCCCCCTAGGAACTGTCATGACGCGATTCCGCTCCGCCCTCGCCCCCCTCGCCATCGCGTTGCTCGGCTTCACCGCCGTCCCTCAGCCCGCGGCGGCACAGGAAACGTCCGCCTGCGCCCCCACTGTCCGCAGCGCCACCCCGGACACCCGGCTGACCAGCCTGTTCACCAACCACGGCAACGACAACAACCGCCTGGACGACTGGACGGGCGCCGACGGCACGTACTCGCTCAAGCTGCCCGGCGGCAAGGAGCTGTGGGTCTTCTCCGACACGTTCCTCGGCCGGGTCAACGAGGACGGCTCCAGGCCCCCGGTGGTCGAGGAGGGCGGCTCGACGGTCTTCCTCAACAACACCTTCGCCGTCGAGCGCAACGGCCGGCTGTCCACGATCCACGGCGGCACCGAGGCGAAGCCCAAGGCCGTGATGCCCCCGCGCGACGAGAACCACTGGTACTGGGCCGGCGACGCCACGCTGGCCGGCGGCCTCGTGGAGGTCACCTACCAGGAGTACGAGCGCTTCGGCGAAGGCGCGTGGGACTGGCGCTGGCACCGCAACGTGGTCGCGAGGTTCGCGCCGGGCCGCCTTGAGCGCCCGATCAGCGTGCACGACCTGCCGAGCGGCCATGGCGTGGCCTGGGCGTCGGGCATCCTCAGGGACGGCGGCCACACCTACGTCTACGGGGTCGAGGACCTCGGCTCGCCGAAGTACATGCACATCGCCAGGGTCAAGGGCGACAGCCTGCTGGGCCGCTGGGAGTACCGCACGGCCGACGGCGGCTGGTCGGCGAACCCGGCCGACTCGGCACGGGTGATGGACGGGGTGGCGAACGAGTACAGCGTCAGCAAGGTCGGATCCGGATATGTCCTGATCACGCATGACACGACCGTGGCGCTCAACCCGAACATCGTCGCCTACTCCGCCTGCTCACCCGCCGGCCCCTTCACCGCCAAGCAGCACGTCTACACGACCCCCGAAACCAGCGGGAACATCTTCACCTACAACGCCCACGCGCACCCGGAGATCGACGGGCCCGGGCTCGTGGTGTCGTACAACGTGAACAGCTTCGTCAACACCGACCACTACGACGACGTCTCCATCTACCGCCCGCGCTTCCTGGACGTGACGTTCCAGTGAGGCGCAACTGGGCGGCCCGCCTGCGCCAGGGCACGATCGAGGGGCTGGCCGCGGTCACCCTGGAGAACGAGCGGCTGCGCGTCACCGTGCTGCCGGGCAAGGGCGGTGACGTCGTCGAGTTCCTGCACAAGCCGACCGACACCGACCTCGTCTGGCTCACGCCGCGCGGCCTGCGCGATCCGCGCGAGCACCTCCAGGGCGCGCCCGACGACGTCGCCCCCTTCATCGACCACTACGAGGGCGGCTGGCAGGACGTGTTCCCCAACGGCGGCGCGCCCAGCGAATACCGCGGCGCGCGGCTGGCGCAGCACGGCGAGGTGGCGGGGCTGCCGTGGGAGTGCGCGGTCGTGGCCGACTCCCCCGAGGAGGTCGCCGTGCGGCTCGGCGTGCGGACGCGGCGGCTGCCGTACCGGATGGAGAAGGTGCTGCGGCTGCGCTCCGGCACGGCCGCGCTGGAGATCGAGGCGCGCGCCACCAACGAGTCGGGGCTCCCGCTGCACGCCATGTGGGGCCAGCACATCGTGTACGGCCTGCCGTTCCTGCGGCCGGGCGGCCGGATCAGGCTGCCCGACGGCGTCACCGTGATCCCCCACGAGACCCCGATCGCGCCCGGCGGGCGCCGGGTCAAGGCGGGCGGCCCGTGGCGGTGGCCGGTGGTGCCCGCCGACGGAGGCGGCGAGGTGGACCTGAGCGTGGTGCCCGAGCGCGGCGAGCCGAGCGACATCGTCTACCTGACCGGCTTCGACGAAGGCTGGTACGAGATCACCGGCGCGGTCGGCTTCCGGGTGGAGTGGGACGCCACGCTCCTGCCCTACCTGTGGATGTGGCAGGAGCTGGGCGCCACCACGGGGTACCCCTGGTGGGGTCAGGCGTACACGGTCGGCCTTGAGCCGTTCGCCGGCATGCCGACCGACGGCCTGGCCGCGGCCGTGGACAACGGGACGGCCATGGAGCTGGGCCCGCACGAGACGAAGGTGTTGAAGATGCGCGCCGAGGTGGTGGCATGACCGAGTTCGACGGCAAGGTGGCGCTGGTCACGGGCGGTTCCATGGGCATCGGGCGGGCGGTGGTCGAGCGGCTCGCGGCCGGCGGCGCGTCGGTGGTGTTCTGCGGGGTGGACGAGAACGCCGAGCAGGACGGCGAGCGCGTCACCGGCCGGGTCGCCGACGTGCGCCGCGCCGACGACCTGCGCGGCCTGGTGGACCTCGCGGTCTCCCGGTACGGCGGCCTGGACATCGTGGTGACCAGCGCGGGCGTGCAGCGCTACGGCACGGTCGAGGACACCCCCGAGGAGGTCTGGGACGAGGTGCTCGACATCAACCTCAAGGGCGTCTACCTGACCTGCAAGGCCGCGATGCCGCAGTTGCGCGCCCGGGGCGGCGGCTCGATCGTGGTGGTGTCGTCGGTGCAGGCGTTCGCCTCGCAGGCGCAGGTGGCGGCGTACACGGCGAGCAAGGCCGCGCTGAACGGGCTGGTCAAGGCCATGGCGCTGGACCACGCCAAGGACGGCGTCCGGGTGAACGCGGTCTGCCCCGGCTCGGTGGACACGCCGATGCTGCGCTGGGCGGCCGACCTGTGGCGGGGCGAGCTGTCGCAGGAGGAGCAGGTCGCGCAGTGGGGCAGGACCCATCCGCTGGGCCGCGTGGGCCGCCCTGAGGAGGTGGCCGAGGTGGTGGCGTTCCTGGCGGGGCCGCGCTCGTCGTTCGTCACCGGAGCCGAGCACCGGGTGGACGGCGGGCTGCTCGCGCAGAATCCCGCGGCGCTTCCCGAGGAGCTTCCCGAATAGGTCGAGCGCAGACCACGGGTTCCTCCACGAGGGCCAACACTTCTGCCAACGCGGCGAAACCGCAGGGCAGGGCCCTGATAGCAGTGAGTGCGGCGGGCCGGGCCCGCGACCCTTTCCAGGGGCGCGGCGCCTTTGGGACATCGACGCGGGTCATGGCCGCTCGCGTGCGATTCCGGCGCGCCGGGTTCCCGGCAGAAACGACTCACTGATCGGAGAGAAACCTGTGAGGCTCACCAAGAAGGCCGCCGGTCTCATCGCCGCGGCCACGCTGTTCACCGTGGTCGCCCCCGCTGCCGCCGCGGTGGCCAGCCCCCGCTCGACCTGCTACGGCGGCCGGGTCTGCCTGTACGCCGGTTACGACTACAACCGCGGCCAGGTCGACCACTGGCGGGACTTCATCTCGGACGACTCCAACTTCGCCGACAACAACTGGCTGAACTGGGACTTCAGCAACTCCTGGCACAGCATGGACAACGAGACCAGCTCGGTGCGCAACCGCATCGGCTGCAGTGCGACGCTCTGGCAGCACCCCGGTTACACGGGTGCGCACAGCACGTTCACGCACAACTCGAACGACGGTTTCCTGGCGAACAACGCCATCGGCAACAACCGCGCCAGCGCGCTCGACATCTGGTGCCGCTGAGCGATAAAGGGAGTGCCGGTTTCCGGGCTTGGCCCTCGGAAACCGGCTGCCGCCGGCTCATCGCGAGCACTTTGGTGCTGGTGGCCGCGGCCTGCGGCGTCGAAGAGCCGGTGGCACCGCCCGCGCCCACCAAGGGCGTCACCTCGGTGTCGCACCTCGTGCTCCCGTTCGACGCCTACAAGGCCACTCCCGAGCAGCGGGCCGTGCTGGGCAACGCCCACAACCGTCTCGTCGTCAGGTGCATGCGGGGGCAGGGCATCACCATCGACCCGCCCGCCGAGAGCGCGGCCGCGATCGCCGCCGTGGATCCCGGCAACTCCCGCCGCTACGGCGTCACCGACCCGGACGCGGCCAAGCGGCACGGCTACCACCTGGCCAGGCCGCCCTCTCCCGACACGACCGGCGCCTGGGCCGGCAAGCTGCCCAAGCGCACCCGCCACCGCCTGTACGGCACCGCGGCCGACCGCGGCTGCCTCGACCGCGCCACGCTCGCCCTGGACGAGGGAGCGCGCGAGGCGGACTGGCCGTGGCTGGCCCTGCAGGACTCGCTGACGCTGGAACAGGCCGCCAAGCACCCGACGGTGACGGCGGCGGTCAAGCGCTGGCAGTCGTGCATGCGCCAGGCCGGCCACTCCTACCCCTCGCCCGAGGCCGCCATCGCCGACAACCGCTGGAACCTCGACGAGCCCACGGCTGTGACGGAGGATGAGCGGCGGACCGCGACGGCCGACACCATGTGCAAGTGGGCGTCGGGCCTGGTCGCGGCCTGGTACGCGGCCGACGCCGACCTGCAGAACGCCCTCGTCCGCGACAACCCCGACCGCTTCGCCGCGCTGCGCCAGAACCTCAGGCAGCGCCTGGCGAAGGCCTCACGCCTGCTCTCCGAGGACGAACGCCGCCAGGTGAGCTGACTGGGCGAGCCTGCTGGGCTCGTGCACGTACATCATGTGGCCGGCCTCGTAGTACTTGAACTCGATGTTGCCGGTCAGCTCGGGCGGCACGGGCAGGTGGGCGAAGGTGTGCTCGGCGGCGAAGTACGGCGTGGCGCCGTCGTGGTAGCCGCAGGCGACGTGCACGCGCAGGTGCGGATTGGCCCGCATCGCCGCCCCCAGGCGGGAGGCGACCTGCACGTGCGCGTTCTCGAACTCCTTGTACGACCACGGCCGCACCCGCGAGGTGAGCACCTCGTACGGCAGGTCGTTGGCGTAGCCCAGGTCGGTGCGCAGGTAGTGGTTGAGCGCCGCGCTGTACGGCCCCATGATCGCGTCCATGCTGGGGTCGGCGGCGAAGTGCTCGCGGCCGGCGTCGGGGTCCCAGCCGGTGAAGCGGCCGTCGAGCCTGCCGACGACCTGCCGCCGGTGGCGCAGCACCTCGGTGAAGAACCTGATGTGCTCGATGCGCAGGTCCACCCGGTCCACGTAGTCGGTGCTCAGCCCGGTCAGCCCGGCGACCTTGGCGACGGCCGCCGCGCGTTCCTCGGCGGTGAGCCGGTTGCCCCTGGCCAGCGCCCACAGGTAGTCACGGTCGGCGTACTCCTCGGCCTCGCGCAGCACGTCGGCCAGCGGCCGGTCGCCGTGCAGGCCGTGGTAGTGGGCGATGGCCGCGTACGTCGGCAGGTAGAGCGCGTAGGCCAGGTCGTTGCCCTCGTTGAACTCGCCGGTGATGAAGTCGAGCACCGAGGAGATGAGCATGACGCCGTTGAGGTACATGCCGTAGCGCGACTGCAGGTGCTGGGCGAGCCCGGCGGCGCGCACGGTGCCGTACGACTCGCCGGCGAGGAACTTCGGCGACATCCACCGGCCGTTCCTGGTGGTCCACAGCCTGATCACCTCGCCGACCGACTCCAGGTCGCCGGTGAAGCCGTGGTACGGCTCCGCCTTCTCCCCTTGGGCGGCCCGCGAGTAGCCGGTGGAGACCGGGTCGATGAAGACCAGGTCGCTCACCCGCAGCAGGCTCTCCTCGTTGTCCACCAGCCCGTACGGGGGCGGCAGCAGCGCTCCGGCGTCGCCCATGACGACCCGGCGGGGCCCGAGCACGCCCAGATGCAGCCACACGCTGGACGAGCCGGGCCCGCCGTTGAAGGCGAACGTCACCGGCCTATCGCCGGGGTCGGCGCCGTCAAGGGTGTAGGCGGTGACGAACACCTCGGCCTTGGGGCGCAGGCCCTCGAACGTGCCGTCGGTGATCACCTCCTCGCGCAGCACCATCGTCCCGGCGGTGGCGGTGTACGCCTGGCCGGACGGCAGGGTGTGGGAGGAGGTGACGAGGTTGTCGGCAGGGGCGGCAGGCTTCGACTCTTCAGACATATCGCCCCATTATGGTGCGATTTCCACCGCGGGATCCGCGAACCTCTCGTTGGGGACCGTCGCGTACCAGCCTGGACGCCCGGGATCGCGGTCGTACGGATAACCGCCCAGCTCCTTGTAGAGCTCGGCGTAACGGGCCACCTGGTCCCGGTCGAGCCGCACCCCCAGCCCAGGACCGGTCGGGACGGCGATGGCGCCCTCCGAGTACGCCATCTTCCCGCCCTCGATCACGTCGTCCCTGAGCTGGTGGTAGTGGGCGTCGGCGGCGTAGGTGAGGTTCGGCAGCACCGCACCGAGGTGCAGCATCGTCGCGAGCTGGATGCCCAGCTCCCCCGACGAGTGCACGGCCACCCCGAGCTGGAACGTCTCGCACACCCCCGCCGCCTTGACGCACGGCCTGATGCCGCCCCAGAACGTCGTGTCCAGCAGGATCACGTCGGCGCTCCTGCGCAGCACGTTGGAGGCGAGCTGCTCGAAGTTCACCACGACCGTGTTCGTCGCCAGCGGCACGCCGACCTGCGCGCGCACGGCCCGCAGCCCTTCGAGGCCCCAGACCGGGTCCTCCAGGTAGTCGTTGTTCAGGCCCTCGATCGCCTTGCCGAAGCGCAGCCCCTCGGCCACCGACAGCACCGCGTTGGGGTCGTACCTGAGCCGGTCGCCGGGGAACGCCTCGGCCAGCGCGCGGTAGCACTCCAGCTCGTGGTCCGGTGGGAAGACGCCGCCCTTGAGCTTGTGGACGGTGAACCCGTGCTCCTCCTTCAGCCGCGCCGTGTGCTCGACGAGCTGCTCGGGAGTGCGGATCTCGGCGTGGGCGTCGGACGCGTACCGGAAGAACAGGTACGACGCGAACGGCACCGCGTCCCTGATGCGCCCGCCGAGCAGGTCGCTGACCGGCACCCCGAGGTGCTGCCCGACCAGGTCGAGGCAGGCGAACTCGATCGCCGCGAGCAGCTGCGTGCGGTTGTTGTAGAGCGACGCCGTCGGGTTCGCGATCTTGAAGCGCAGCGCTTCGAGCTGGAACGGGTCGTGCCCCTTCAGGTACGGCATGAGCGCGCGGAAGGCCGCTTCCGCGCTCTCGCCGCCGCCGCCCATCTCGCCCAGCCCGATGAGCCCGTTGTCGGCCTCGACCTCGACGATCGTCCGGACGAAGCGCCCCCAGTGCGCGCCGTTGCTGTGCCGCAGCGGCGCCTCCAGGGGCACGGCCACCGTCGTGGCCCTGATGTCGACGATCTTCACTGGCGCGCCCCCCTGACCACGGCCACCCCGCACGCGGGCAACCGCACCTCGACCGGCTCCTGCCCCGGCAGCGTCACCGTGGTCTCCACCGGCTCGGCGGCCAGCGACTGCAGCCGCACGCCCGCCCAGCCGATCGAGGTCACCAGCACGTCGGGGTGATCGACGCGCACGTACGTCTCCGACGCCCCAGGGCTGTCGGTGATCAGCGCGCCCACGAACGGCTCGCAGAGCCCCGAGGCCGCCGCCGCGCCGAGCCGCCGCCCGCCCGCGCCCGTCTCGGACGTCACCGCGTACCGGAACGTCGTCTCGCCCTGCTGCTGGGCGGGGAAGTTGGTGTCCCAGATGTTGTTGAGCGCCCACGAGTACACCGTGCCGTCTTCCTGGTCGAGGGTCGGCGGGAACGGCGCGTACGGCATGTGGATGGTGCCGAGCTGCACCAGCGGCGCCTCCAGCGTGGCCCAGGCGATGGTCAGCTCAGGGTCCTCGAAGGCGATCCAGTGCCTGATCGGCAGCATGTACTCGGCCGAGCCCGGCACCCTCGGCACGTCGGGCCCGCCGACGCCGCCGGTCAGCTCCCAGGCCGTGGCCTGGCCCGCGGCGAACGGGAAGGCCAGGAAGACCGCCTCCTTCGCCGGGGTGCCCTGCTTGGCGAGCTGGTAGGTCAGGTCGAGCCTCGGCACGCCGTGGTGCAGCTCGATCGTCGTGCGGATCCAGTCGACGCCCTTGCCGCGCAGCTCCACGACCAGCTTCTCGCCCACGGCCGTGCGCCTGGCCTCGGTGATCCTGGCGTGCTCGCCGATCGCCCGGTCGCCGAGCAGCGTGCGGTCGTGCGCGCCGACGTGGCCCGACAGGTGGTTGAAGTGCGGGGCGGTGGCGTAGCGGTCGTAGACGTACTGGCCGAACCCGGCCGCCGCCTCGCCGTTGACCAGCTCGCGTCCCGCCCGCTTGTCGAAGATCGAGCCGATGTAGCCCTCGCGCACGTCGTACGCCACGCGGTAGAACTCGTTCTCGATCACCCCGCTCTCGTCCAGCTCGACCGGCTCGGGAGCCTGCGTCTCGCCGGGCACGACGTCGAGCCGGACATAGCCGAAGCCGGGCACGTCGGGCACGACCGCGTGCACGTGCCGGCCGATCGGCCTGGTCGGCCAATCCGCCGGGTCCACCAGCTCCTCGTGGTGCGGCAGCCGCTCGCCGGTCCGCGCGTCCACGAGCGCGATCGGCACCTCCACATCGACGACGTCCCGGGGCAGGAAGGCGCGCACCACGTCGGTACGCGTCCACGTCGCCGGGTTGAAGACGGCGAACGACGACAGCGCGCCGCCCTCGCCACCAGACTCCGAGAGTGCCGCGCCGAACCTCCTTGCCGCCGCGTGCAGCAGGTCGGAGGCGTCGTCCTGGGCGTCGTACGCGCCCGATGACTTGCGCGTCCACTGCAGGCCGCCCGAGTCGCCGCCGTCCTCGGCGTCCTCCCACGGGTTCGCCGCGCCCCACGTGTGCTCGTTGAACAGCGCGACCTTGTCGTACGCCGCGTCGATCCGCTCGGTCGCGTCCACCCCGGCCAGCGTGTGCAGCGTCTCGGCCACCCGCAGCGCCGACTGCGCCCTGCGCACGTAACCCAGCGGGCGCGCGCCAGAGCCGAGCCCGTCGGCCCACCAGTCGGTCCAGTCGCCCTCGTGCACCGCCAGGCGGTCGTGGTAGCGCTCCTCGACGTGCTCGAAGAAGTCGCTGTTGACCGCGCTGCGCAGCCGGGGGTAGGCCCACTGCTCGTTCCACCGCCGCGCGATCGTGGCCGGCACGATCGACGGCCCCGCGTTGTCGGCGTGCGCGCCCTGCACCCGCAGGTGCAGCACGTCCAGCTCGTACGGCTCCTTCGGCGCGTCGGGCCCCTGCCAGCCGAAGGTGCCCGGCCCGTACGGGTAGCCGCGCGTCGCCAGCGCCGACAGGTAGCGCGGCAGCAGGTCGTCGGCCAGCTCGTAGGAGTCGGTCAGCCCGACCGTGTTGCCCTCCATGTACGCCATCCCGTGCGGCGTGTCGGTGAACCACACGAGGATCTCGTTGCCGCTCGGCGCCCGCCAGCGGAACGGCCTGCTCAGCTTGTCACCGCCGTGCAGGTACGGCACCGACCGCCCGGCCCAGTTGTGCGCCGCCGCGAGATAGCGCACGCCGTGCTGACTGAGCGCGTCCACCAGGCCCACGACCGCGCCCGGCACGTCGGTGTGCATGGCCGACTTCGTGGCGAAGCCGTAGCGGCGTTCGAGCTGCCCGGTGAAGCGCAGCTGCCGGTGCAGCTCCTCGGTCGAGCACGCCTCGGTGTGCAGCTGGAACGGCAGCGCCGTCACCTCGATCAGGCCCGCCCTGGCCAGCTCGGCGAAGGCGTCCACCATCTCCTTCGGCCGGTGCTCCAGCCAGCGCAGCGCCGGCATCGACGACTCGACCGTCCAGCGGAACCTGGCGTCGTCCGGCCAGGACGCGGTCTCCTGCCCCAGGCGTACGGCCGCGTCGAGGTAGTCGAGGTGGTGGCGCAGCACCGTGCCCTGCGGGTCGGTGTAGCCGATGTCGAGGTGCGAGTGGTGCACCACGAACACGCTCCACTTGCGCTGCGGCGTCACCGTGATCTGCGCGCTGCCCACCACGCCCGCGTCGTCGCGGCACTCCAGCGTGAACTCGCGCGGCGCGTCCACCTCCGGCACCAGCAGCGTCACGTCGCGGCCCGACGCGCTGTCCACGCCCACCAGCACGTGGGTCAGCGGCTCGGTGCTGGAGACCCGGACCGCCTGGCGGCCGTCGTGGGTGAACAGCGGCAGCACCGCGACCCTGACCTCCAGCCCGCGCACGCTGAGCACGGGCGTCGAGGTGTCGTCTCGCAGCGCCTGCCTGATCCCGTCGTAGTCGGGGCTCCCCAGGCTGCGCTGGAGCAACCGGCTGGTCATTGAACACTCCCTAGAGACAGGCCCCTGGCGAAGAGGCGCTGGGTTGCCAGGAACAACACCACGGTCGGCAGCGAGACCACGAGCCCGGCGGCCAGGCCGACCGGGACCGGGGTCCCGGCGTACACGTCGGTCATGAGGCCCGCGATGGCGGTCATGACCGGGCGTACCTCCTCGGTCTGGCTCAGGGTCAGGCCGAAGATGAGGTCGTTCCAGATGAAGGTGAACTCGAGGATGAACACGGCGGTCAGCGCCGTGAACGAGATCGGCAGGTAGATGCGCCAGAAGATGCGCCACGTCGAGGCGCCGTCCATCCTGGCGGCCTCGAAGACCGAGAACGCGACGCCGCTGTAGAAGTTGCGCAGCACGAACGCGGCCAGCGGCACGTTGATCGCCGTGTAGATGAGGATCATGCCGAGGCGGCTGTCGTACAGGCCGGCGTCGCTGTAGCCGACGAAGAGCGGCACCAGCAGCATCTGCGAGGGGAAGATCGTGCCGCCGAAGATCAGCAGGAACCACCAGAACCCGTGGCGCAGCCGCAGCACCACGATCACATAACCGGCCAGCGCGCCGACGAGCACGCCGAGCAGCGGCGAGACGATGCTGTAGAGCGCTGTGCTGGCCAGGCTCTGCGTCAGGTTCGCGCTGTCCAGCGCGGTGGCGAAGTTGTCGAACAGGGCGAAGTCGCCCGAGGGCGCCCACGCGCCGGCCGGGTCGTACGAACCGGCCGGCCGGGAGGCGTTGACGAGCAGCAGGTACGTCGGCCCGAGCCAGACCAGCCCGAGCACGACGAGCACGGCACGGCGGATCACGTGGCCGTCACCTGCCTGCGCAGATAGAGGTAGGAGGCCAGCCCGGTCACCACGGTCAGCAGCACCGCCACCGCCGAGCCGTAGCCGTAGTCGCTGGCCACGAACGTCTCCTTGTACATGGTCACCGCGAGCGTCTCGGAGTTGCGTCCTGGGCCGCCCTGCGTCAGCACCCACACGATGTCGAACGTCTTCAGCCCGGCCACCAGCGCGAGCCCCACCACGACCGCCGTCAGCGGCCGCATGAGCGGCCAGATCACGTGCCGGAACAGCCGCCACCCCGCCGCGCCGTCCAGCCGCGCGGCCTCGATCGGCTCCTTGGGGATCGACTGCAGGCCGACGACGAAGAGCAGCGTGTTCACGCCGAGCTGCTGCCAGGTCCAGACCGCGAGCATGGCGAACGTGTTCACCGGCGCGTCCTGGAGGAACGCGGTGTCCACGCCGAGCAGCACGTTCGCGATGCCGCCGTGCGACAGGATCGGGCTCCACACCATGGCCAGGCCCGCGCCGCTCAGCGCGTACGGGAGCATGAACGGCACCCGGAACCAGGCGCCGCCCTTGATGTCGTACGACAGCACCGCGACCAGCAGCCCGAGCCCGACCGGCAGCACCATCGTGCCGATCACCCAGATCAGCGTGTTGCGGATCGAGGTCAGCAGCGCCGCGTCGTCGAAGAGCTCGCCGAAGTTCGCCAGTCCGTTCCAGACCGGCGGCTCCAGCCCGTCATAGGTGGTCAGGCTGAGGTAGGCGGTCCACAGGAACGGCGCGTAGAGCAGCACCGCGACCAGCAGCGCCGCGGGCGCCACGTACCCGTGCCGGAACCGGCCGAGCAGCGGGGCGCCCCGTTTCACCTGCGACTGGGATGGCACCGCACTCACTGATGCGTGCTCCAGTACTCGTCGGCGGCCTTCTGGATGGTCTCCAGGACCTCCTTGTACGACGCCGGCTCGGTGACGAACTTGCTGAACCCGTCGAGCGCGGCCGTCAGGATCGGCGGCGGCGTCGCCTCGAAGTAGCGGTTGACCAGGCGGTACTTCCCGCCACCCGCGTCCTTGGTGACCGTGCCGAGCACCTTGTCGTCGATCGTCACCTTCGGGTTGGCGCTGACGTCACCGCGGCTCTTGGCCCACTTGTCCTGCGCCTCCGAGGTGGTCCACCACTTGAGGTACTTCATGCTGGCGTCGGGGTCGGCGGCCTTGGTGAGCGAGCACAGCGGGCCGCTCTCGAAGATCATCGACGTCTTGGGCAGGGCCGGGTTGACGTTGGGGATGACGAAGAAGTCGTAGTCGGTGCCGGCCTTCATGTCGCGGCTGGTCATGCTCGTGTTGAACCAGGTGCCGAACGTCACCATCGCGGCCTTGCCGTTCTTGAGGACGTCGCCCGGGTCCGTTTTATCGCCCGGATTGATGAAATATCCGGCGTCGATGAGCTGCTTCCACCGCTCCATCACCTGCACCACGCCCGGGTCGGTGTACTTCGCCTTGCCGGTGGCGAGGCGGTCGTACAGGTCGGGGTCGGTGCCGGCCAGGAGCTGCTCGAACCAGACGAACGAGAACAGCACGCTGGTGTGGTAGAACGCCTTGACCCCGTTCTTCTTCAGGGTCTCCGCCGTCTGGACGAGCTCGTCCCAGGTCTGCGGCGGCTTCAGGTCATGCTTGTCGAAGATCTTCTTGTTGTAGAACATCCCCCAGTAGGCGACGTTCATCGGCACGCAGTACTGCTTGCCACCGACCGTGTAATAGGGCAGCAGGTCCTGCGACAGGTCACCCGCCTTGATCGCCTCCTGCCAGATGGCCGAGGTGTCGGCCACCTGCTTCTGCTTGACGATCTCCGCCAGCATCCCCCCGGTCTGCCAGGTGAACAGGTCCGGCTTGACGTTCGTGCGGAACGACGCCTTGATGAACGCCTGGTACTGCGCCGAGTCCGTGTAACCCGTCGGCTTCATGCCCAGGCCGATCCGCTGCTTCGACAGCGCGCCCATCTCGTCGAAGAACTTCGACCACGCGCCCTTGTCGTTGTAGAGCGTCAGCTCCGTCTTCTTCTGCTGCTCGCCGGCGCCGTTGCCACCGCAGGCGGCCAGGACGAGCGCCGCCACGCCGAGCGTGGCCACACGTGACCGGAACATGAGCCGGCCTCCTTGGATCTTATCGGGGGGATTGCAACCTGTGCTCGATAACGGTCTTAACCTCGACCAGGTGGGCCCGCATGCGCTCCTCGGCCTGCGCCGCGTCGCGTGCTTCGATGGCCCCCAGGATCGCCAGGTGCTCCTCGTAGTCGCGGCGCCGGTCGTCGAAGATCTGCAGGATCTCGAGCTGCTCCGGGCCGTGCACGGTCAGCAGCGAGTCGACCACCTCGTGCAGGACGCTGTTGCCCGCCAGCCGGGCGGTCGCCCGGTGGAAGGCCATGTTCGCGTCGTGCAGCTCGGCGTCCTCGCCGCGCAGATGCCTGCCCGCCTCGTCGAGCACCCGCCGCAGCGCCGCCAGCTCCGCACCGGCGGCGTGCTCCGCGGCCATCGCGGCCAGCGGCGGCTCGATCACGATCCGCGCGCCGAGCAGCTCCAGGAGCTGGGGGGCGTGCATCTCGCGCATGTTCGGATTGGGCAGCACCAGCCGCTCTATCGCGGGCCCGACATAGATGCCGGAACCGTGCCGCATCTCGATGGCCCCGGTGGCCTCGAGCCTGCGCAGTGCCTCGCGCAACGTCGGGGTGGTGACGGCGAAGCGCTGGGAGAGCTCCCTGGTCGAGGGCAGCCTGTCGCCGGGCCGGTGCCCGCCCGCACGGATGAGCTCCAGCATGCGCTCGGTGAGCGCGTCGGAAAGCGAGGGCCGCGTTACCTCGGACATATCAAGTGATCTAATCACTTCTGAGGGATGGCGTCTATGAGGGATACCGTTTCGTCACAGAAGAGCGTTGTGAGACGGGCTCTCGCCGCATTGATCAGCGCTGATGAGCAGGTTCTCAGGCTCTGCTAGCGCTTGAGCAGCTTGAGCATCATGTCGATCTGCCCCTTACGAGAGCTCTGCACCTGCGCCGCCCACTTCTGCACCTCGGGATTGGCCCCCTTCGCCACCTCGGACGACGCCATCTGCACGGCGTCGTCCTGGTGCGCGATGAGCAGGTTGAGCAGGTCGTACTCGAAGTTCTTCGACGCCTTGAGCTCCTGGATGCGCTTGGCGTCGGTCTCCGGCATGCCGCCGTGGTGATCGTGCGCGCTGCTCGGCGCCGTGACCGGCTGGTCCCAGTCGCGCAGCCAGCGCGTCATCATCTCGACCTCGTCCTGCTGCGTGGTCTCGATGGCCGAGGCCAGGGTCTTGACCTCGGGGTCGGCGGCCTGCGACGTGCCGACCTTGGCGATCTCGATGCCCTGCCGATGGTGCTGCACCATCATCTGCACGAACATCACGTCCTCGGCGTTCACCGGGGGCTCGTCCCCCTGCCCGCCGCAGGCCGTGATGAGCAGGAGCCCGAGGACCGCTAAGACCGTACGCAACCGCCTCAACTCCCGCTTATCAGCTAGGAAACCTTCCTATTCGAATATCCCCACCCACGCAAGGGCCCTGAACGAAGCTCAGCGCCTCCCCGATGTGCTGCCGGACTCGACGACCGCCACCTCACCCGGATAGAGCCGCCCACTCCCGTCCACGAACCGCAACTCCGGCACCCGCACACCCAGCTCGCTGAACTCCCGATGCGCCGCCAGAAACAGCCCCATCTCCGAACGCCCCTTCTCGGCGCCCGCCCCCCAGAAGTTCTCCTCAGCCGCCCACACGTAGAGAACAGCGGTGGGCCCACGCTCGAACGTCAGCCGATAGACCCCCTTCTTGGTGCCACCCCGCAACCGCTCCACCCGTTCGAGTTCTTCACCGAACGCCTCACGTACCAGGGGACCAAGGCTTGCCACAGAAGCGAACCGCCGCTCCGTGCTCACAGGGCCTGCTCAAGGCAGCGCCGCACCGGCCGGAACCCCGCGCCCCGCCGGCTCATCACCAGGTCGACCACCCACCGCACCCCGGGCCGCAACGTCTGCCCGTACTCCCGGAACAGCTCATCCCGCGTCCCGAAATATCCGAGATCGGCCACCACCCGAGCCGACAGATCGCAGGTCGGCGCGACGGTGCCGTCCCAGTCCACCGCCGTCCTGGCGACGGCGTCGAACAGCGTCTCCGCGCCGGCGTTGTCGAAGCCGGAGTCCACGCACAGCCCGTCATAGATCTCCGACACGGCGACCCACCGCCCCTCCACCCGGAACTCGGGCCAAGCCAGCACCACCTCGTCAGGCACCAGGGCCCGCATGCCGGGGAACCGCGCGTACCAGAAGGCCCCGTCGATCACCCGCCCCCTGACCCGCGTGGCGATCCCCCGAGCCCGTGCCACCGCCTCCAGCACCGCCATCCGCTGGCTGCACGACCCCCGCCCCCGCCGCACGGTCACGGACACGGGCTGCTCGTCGTTCATCGCGTAGACGGGACGGATGCGGTCACCGATCAGCCGATGCGCCTCGCGCACCAGCTCCCGTTCCCCCGCACCTCTCACCTCGTCCGCCAGGCGCGCCACCCGAGGATGCCCCCAGTCGAGGATCCGCGTCGCCTCCACCCCACCCGCGACGACCGCCGCTTGAGAACCGCTCCCCGATAACCGCCGCCGAGGCATGAGCAGCCGCGAAGTCACGATCCCCTCCTGGGTCCACTCACCGCATCAGCAGCATCAGACGCCGCAAGCAGAAAGCCAAGCCCCAAAAGATCCCTGACACGGACACGCCCCCTTCATTCCAGCATCGACCCCCGATCCCGCCATCATGCCGACCCTGCCGGGGTATGGCGACTTCTGCCGGACATCGGCGATGCTTGGGCGCGTGGAGTACGTGTCCAGAGTGCCGGCACCCCCGTTGGACGGCCTGATCGACGACCTCTACTACCTGGCGGGCGCGCCCCCGTACCCCAGGCTGATTCTCCCTCCCATGCCGTCCGCTGTGCTCATCATCAACCTCGGAGACCCGTTCCGCATCGGGACCGCCGACTACGGCGACGGCTGCGTGCTCACCACCCCCACCCACGCCGTCGAGTTCGGCTACCCACCCGGCACCCGCTCGGTAGGGGTGCACTTCAAGCCGTGGGGCATGGCGCCGTTCCTGCCGATGCCCGCGAGCGAACTGCGCGACCGCCCGGTCACGGTCGAGCAGATCTGGGGGCACCGCGCCACCGAGGTATTACGTGACCGCTTGGCCGCGGCGGCCGGGCCGTACGAGATGCTCGCCTGTCTGGAGACTGAGCTGACCCGCCGCCTCCGCGACGCCGCTGGCCTCGGCCTGGTCCGTCACACGAGCGGCGTCATCGCGGCGGCCATGGGAAGGGTCACCATCGGCGACCTGAGCGCGGCGGCGGGCGTCAGCAGCACGCACCTGGCCCAGCGGTTCAAGGACCTTATCGGCCTCACGCCGAAGCGGCTCGCCCGTACGTACCGCTTCGCCGCCACCGTGACGGCGATCGACCCGATGGGCCCGATCGACTGGGGCGACCTCGCCACCCGCGCCGGCTACTTCGACCAGGCCCACTTCACCCACGAGTTCCGCACGTTCACCGGCCTCACGCCCACCCGGTACGTCGAAGTCCGCCGCCGCTTCCTGCACGAACATCCCGGCCACGCCCTGAACGTCGGCCCACTTCCTGCCGTTTGATTTCTTACAATCCCCCGCCCCCGGAGACACGCCAATATGGGCCTCATGGGCAAGGTCATCATGTACGCCACCGTGTCGGTGGACGGTTTCATCGCGAAGGACAACGACGAGGTCGGCCCGCTGTTCGACTGGATGTCCAGCGGCGACGTCCCGCTCGAGGAGAACGGCCAGATCAAGGTGACGCAAACCTCGTACGACTACGTCCGGCCGTACTGGGACGAGATCGGCGTCACGATCGCCGGCCGCCACCTCTTCGATATGACGAACGGCTGGGACGGCAAACCCCCCGCTGACATCGACCACGTGGTGGTCGTCACCCACCGCCCGCAACCCGCCGGCTGGGACCCGCAGGCCCCCTTCCACTTCGTGAACGGCATAGAAGCCGCCATGGCCAAGGCCCAGGAGCTGGCCGGCGACCGCACGGTAGAGGTCGCCGCAGGGAACGTCGGCGGCCAAATGCTCGCCGCCGGCCTGGTGGACGAGGTGGCCATGGACGTAGCCCCGGTAGTCCTCGGCACCGGCAAACGCTACTTCGGCGCGCTGAACGCGATCCACCTACTGGAAGACCCTCACGTGGTGATCCAAGGCACCCGAGTCCTCCACCTCCGCTACCGAGTCCGCCACTGACCTCCACTGAACACCGGGTTCCGCCGCAACTGCTCGGCACACCACCGAAAGTGCCCGTCCTCCGCACCCATGCCGAACAGATCGTAAGTGGTGAGTGCGTACACGGCCTGGTACACGCGCAGAACATCAGCCGAATACGAAAACTCCCGCGCAAAGAGCTCGGTCAGCTCCACGCTGTGCTCTCCGGCATACGGCCCATACATGTCCCAGATGATCGCCGTCACCGCCGCCTCGAACGCCGGATCCCCCGCCGTCGTGAAGAACCCGAAATCAAGCACGGCAACAGGCCGCCCATCGCCGGCAACATGAACGTTGGGTGGCACAAGATCCCCATGAATCGCAGAGACCGGCCCATCAGCCACGGCCCGCAATCCACTCAGCACCCTCCCAACCCCAGCCTCAAAGTCCGGAACCCGCCCCTCGAGAGCAGCACCATTCCTGCCAACGGCCCGACCGACCAAACCCGCCAGAGCATCCTTGAAGCGCCGATGCCCCTCCCACAAGGGCCGATCATCCCCCTGCACACTCAACCGCCGCATCACCTCGGTCCCCGGCACCGAAGCAAGCCCCCGCAGCACGATTATCAGCGCCTCCTTATGGGACGCAGGCAACTCCCGCCCGTACTGCTCATGCACCGATCTCATGGGAACACCGGGCAACTCCCGCTCATACGTCACCACGACGCCATCGTGCTCGTGCACGTCATGAATAAGCGGAGTAGCAAAGGGCAACGGACACCGCGCAACATCGGCGAAAACCTGCCGACTGACCTCGGTCTGCGGCCGCCCATTCACCCAAACCTTGGCCACCCGCCCGTCCCCGAGCGAGTACACAACCCCCTCAACCCCAACCCCGATCCGCCGCACATCGGTATACCCACGCTCACGGAAGTACTCAACCCACGAAAGGCCGCCGCTCGCCCTCTCCGAAATCTCCACCCGTGTATTGAACCAGCACCCATAAGGCCCTTACCTTCGATCCATGATCAACCACGGCGGCCCTGAAGAAACCACGCATACTGCCGACCCACCCAGCGCTGACTTGGGCTGCTCCCGTCGAGTCGTTCTGCGCCGCATGACCAGCCACGATCAGGACGAGTTCCTCGACCGAGTCCGTGCCACGGACGGCCTGAACCTCCCCGACACCCCGGAAGCGTTCCAGACCTTCCTCAGCCGATTCGACGAGGGCCAATCCGCCGATGCCTTACTGGTCCGCCTCCGCGACACCGGCGCCATCGCCGGCAATATCAACATCAACAGCATCATCCGCGGCCGCTTCCAGAACGGCTCCCTGGGCTACGCCGCCTTCACCCCATACGCCGGCCACGGCTACATGTCAGAAGGCCTATCCCTGGCCCTGCACCACGCATTCATCACACTGCAACTGCACCGCCTGGAAGCTCAGATCAGCCCCACCAACCAGCCGTCCATCAACCTGATCCAACGCCACGGCTTCCGTTACGAGGGCTACTCTCCCGACCTCCTGTTCATCAGCGGCGAATGGCAAGGCCACGGCCGCTGGGCCCTCACCAACGACATGCACGGCACCCTCCCCAACACCCCTCACCCCACGCTGCCCACCCATTGATCACGGGGCCGCAAGAGCGGCTGTCACCCACACCTTGGCCACCCGCCCACGACCAAGCCAGTAAGCAAACCTCAACTCCGACCCTGATATACCGCACGCCGGAACGTAACCCCGGGTTACACAACCCACGGATTGTTGACGTTCGCCGACTCAGATCTCCCACGGCATCCCTGAGGGTCCTGGCCCGCAAAAGCCCGCTCCGCGAGTGGGTTCGCTGCTCAGCAGCAGCACAGCGGTAACCGAGCAAGCAGATCCGCCCCATCCTCCAAGGAGGCGCTGTGGCAATGGACCGCATCTTTGACTTTTGGCTTCATCGCGGGCAGGTCTCGCGACAGGGACAATCAGGGCGTGAGATTACTGATCACCTTCGTTGCCCTGGCAACGTTAACGTCATGCGGGTACATCGATCGGCAACGCATCTCGCGTTCATTCGCCGAGATGGAACAGGTCGCCCAGAGGATGAGGCCAGAAAGCAGCCTGACGAATGGTCCGCTGGAGATCGGAGAGGCTGAGTTTCAAGCTGTCCATCGAGAAGGCGACCGCGTCTATTTCAAGGTGGGCGATAACTGGGGCGGTGTGGACCCCTACGGCTACGTATGGAGCCCCGAGCACGTTCCGGTCGATGACTCCAACCCGGCGGTCGCTTCGTCCTTCGAACACATCGAGGGTCCTTGGTATCGCTGGAGCGACAGCTACTGATCGGGGCCAACGCCCGGGCTTAGTCACCCACTGAGACACTCAGAAGCCCCTCAAGATCCCTTGAGGGGCTTCTGACCTGGAGCCGCCTTGGGGATTCGAACCCCAGACCCCTTCATTACGAGTTCCCGGTGCGAAAGGTCGCGGAAAGCCGTCGAGGGTCATCGCCCCTGGTCGAGGACATGTTTTCGCGGCGGCGACCTTGCGCGACCGTGGGCGAACCGCAACGCGAATTGCAACCGGCAGCGATCTTCGCGCTAGAAACCCGCGAGAAAGTGGCTCCACGTACTTGCGCGACCGTAGGCGACCCTCTACGGTGAAAACCAAGCGGGCCCGGCAGGTGCTACCAACACCGGCCAGGCCCTGAGTCCCACCCCTGATCTGAGCAGAGGGAGACCTTCATGCATTCTCTCACGAGCGTGCCCGCGAACTGCCCCGCGTGGTGCCAGGCCGACCACGACGAGTACGGCCCCAGCCACTACAACGAGGCCCCGCCCGTCGAGGCTCACGAGCTCGTCAGCGACACGCACACCGTGTTCTGCATCGACCTCACCCAGCCCCAGGACGGCAAGCACCAGATCTCCATCACGGGCCCGATGTGCGACGTGGCCTTCCCGGCCGACGACGCCCGGCGGCTCGCCCTCGCGATCCTCGCCCGGCTCGACGTGGCGGACCGCTGACCATGAGCACCATCACGGTCACCACCCGCGAAGCCGCCGCCGCCCTGCACGTGTCCGTCCGGACCGTGCAGAGGCGGTGCGCCGCCGGACAGCTCGACGCCTCCGGAAGGCGGCGTGACGTGGGTGACGTCATCTACCCGGCGTGGCCGCGCGCTAGCCGGCCGAAGAACCTGCGCGGCATGCGCGCCCGCAAGGTGCGCCGCAAGCTGGCCAAGCGCGACGGCGGATCCCGCTGCTTCTACTGCGCGAAGCCGTTCGCTGACCTCCACCTTGACGCCACGTTCGACCACTTCATCCCGTACCGGGTGTGGCGGACGTGGCGGCAGGAGAACCTCGTGCTGGCCTGCGACCCGTGTAACCAAGCCAAGGGGTCACGCCTGCCGTGGCCGTTCGTGTGGCTGCTCCTGCAGTACGCCGACGCGATCCGCGCCCTCACCCCTCGACCCGCCGCCGCGGCGCTGCCGCTGGCCGCGTAGGAGCCCCTCGTGACCACCTTCGTTCTCGCCCTCCTGGCCGCCGCGCTGCTGGCCCTGAGCGGCATCACCGACCCCGACAGCCACCCGCGCGCCGAGCTCGGCACCCGCCGGCCGTCGAGCTGGAAGGGCCGCGGCCGGTGGCTGCTGGGCCTGCTCTTGGGCGTGCCGCTCGTCACCGTGTGGTTCGCGGTGCAGACCGCCGTCTATCTGGCCGCCGCCGTGGTGGCCACGCTCGCCGTGCTGCTGGCCAGCGCCGTCGCGCTCGATGGGCGCGCGTTGTGCGTCCGCCGCGTAGAAGCTGGCCAGCCCTCCCACTTCACAGCCTGACCGCAAGCGGGCGGGCCCGGTGTTGGAGCACCGGGCCCGCCCCAGATCCCCGATCCGACACGACCGGATGGAGACCCATCATGAACAGTACGACGACCAGGCGGCCCGCCGATACGGTGCTGATCCCCCTCGACTTCGAGGCGGAGTACTGCGGCGGCGACCGCTTCTACCTGGAGGTGTCCGTCAGCGACGTCGAGGACGCTGCCGCGCGCGGCGTGCCGGCGTCCAGCCTGCCCGGCCGGGTCGTCTCCGCGATGGGCGGCAGGCGATGACCGCCCTCGACGAGCGGCCCGAAGTGCGGGTCATGGAAGACGAGTGGACGGGCCGCCGCGCCGAAGCGCTCCGCTACGCGCTGCGCATGTCGCAGACGACGTTCGCCGAGATCCTCGGCGTTTCCCCCCGCGCCATCGCGAAGTGGGCGTCCAAGCCCTCCATGGTGTTGAACCTGGAGACGCAGCGCATCATGGACACCGCATACGCGCGGCTCGACGCGGCGGAGGTGGCCCGGTTCAGGTCCGCGCTCGTCAAGATGTCCTCCGTCATCACGTGGACGGGCCGCCACGCGGCCGCCGTGCAGCGCGCCCTCCGCATGACGCACGACGAGTTCGCCGAGCACATGGGTGTCGGCCGGCGAACCGTCGCCTACTGGCACGCCAACCCGCATGCGCAGCCGCGGCCGGAGATGCAGCGGGCCCTGGACACGCTGTACGAGCGGCTGACGGAAGACCAGCGGATCCGGTTCACGCACGCCATCGACCAGGCCGAAGCCGACCCGGAGACAGGTCAGGAGTCGGCATCGACGATGCCCGGGTTCGTCGGGTTGAGCTTCGTGGGTGGCGAGCCGCACATGGTGATTACGTTCGATGGCGGGAGGCGGATCACGTTGACGACTGACGAGAGCTTGCAGCTCGCGCAGGCGATGATTCGCGCCGCTGAGGTGGGGCGCGGCTGAGCGCTGCTGCGGGTCGCCCTCCCGTTTCCTCCCTGGCGGGAGGACGGCCCGGAGCAGCCGCTCCCCGCAACCCCGTTCCCCCGATCGGAGACCCCAGAATGCGACTCCACATGACGCGCGACAACGCCCAGTGCTCGGACTGCAACGGCACGGGCAAGGTCGTCAGCTCGCCGTTCAACGGCTGGACGGTGGAAGCCGACTGCCCGACATGCAACGGCAGCGGCCGGGCCTGACCGTCCGACTCGTGGCCGCCGTCCCCCGTGCTGGGGGCGGCGGCTTTCTGCTGGAGCGGAGGGTGTACTGATCTTCGGCGTTTCCCCTGTACTTCCCGCCGGTACCCCCCCCTCACCATGATCTTGGTTTTGTGGCGCGTTTCCGCTGCACGATACGACGGTAAGGGGGTTACTGGATCATGGTTTCATTCGGGGTTTCATCCCAGCGCCGTCGAGGCTGGCCAAGCCGCGTTCTGGACGCGCGTACGGGGCGCCCTCCCGTACGTACGGACCCGCCCCGGGCACCATCACGCCGCGCCGCCGAAGTTGTCCGCCCTGTGCCGCGCACGATGCGCCAGCACCAGATCCGTCCACACCTTCCGCGCCACCGCGTACCGGCCGCGGCCCGACTCCTGCAAGCCCGCCGCACCCTTCCTCAGCACCAGGAATTGGCCGCCCTCGCACACCCACTCATAGACGCCGCAGCACGACGTCTCCATGATGCGGGCAGGCCCGTACGGCACGTACGGCTGCCACTCGACGCCGGCCGCGTCACGCGTATGCTCGTCCATAGATCGCACCTCCACCGTGCGATGGGCCCGCGTGGACGCCTCCCCCAGAGTGTCCGCCGGGCCCGTTCTGTTGTCCGGGCACCCACAGTAGCCGTGCTTGGCCATACCTGACTATGGTCAAGCACGGCAGGTCGTGTGTATCCGCAGGTCAGTGCGCGTGCTTATGGTCCACTAGTGATCGACTGGAAGCCGAACGCGCCTAAGTGGCAGCAGATCGCCGACGTGTTGAAGGGGCGCATCGAGGCCGGCGAGTTCGAGCCGGACACGGCGTTGCCGTCGCAGCACGCGATCGTCACCGAGTTCGGTGTTGCGGCGGGGACGGCTCAGAAGGTGTTGCGTCGGCTGCGTGAGCAGGGCTGGGCGTACAGCGTGACCGGGGTGGGGACGTTCGTGGCGCCTCCGGAGCGGAGGCAGAGTTAGGCCAGCGGGCGACCTCGAAACCCGCTTGTGAGGGCTCTCAAGAGCCCCGACCTAACTCGGCCTAACTACCTAACTCACCTAACTTTCCGCAGGTCAGCGGGCGGTTAGGCCCGGATCGGGGCCGGGTTAGGAATCTAACTCGGTTTTCGATCACCTAACTCCGGGGCGGTGCCGTGGCGTAGCGGCCGGCGGCCACCCTCGACCAGCCTCGAAACGGGCCGATTCCCGCCCGTCGAGCGGGTGCCGTAACGCCGCTACATCGGGCATCACCGCAGGCCAACCCCGTTACGCGGGCTGTAGCGGAGCCGTAACGGTGTCGATGGGCCGCTACAGCGGGGCGGCAACGCCTCGACCAGTCGGCGCGAGGCGCTCGCACAGCCCCGGATTCGGCGGGTCGAGGGCACCCCGTTGCCGCGTTGCCGGCGCCTCGACTCCCGGCCCGGCCAGCGCGTTCGGCGGCAACGCCTCCGGCAACGCTGCCGTTGCCGGTGCCGGGTAGCGTTGCCGCTACCTCCGGCGGTAGCGGTAGCGGCACGGCTACCCCCTCGACACCCCGTTTCGGGGCCGATTCCGGGGGTTCGGCGAGGCGCCGCTACCCGCTACCTTCGCCCCTTTCCGCAGGTCGGACCGGTAGCGGCACAGGTAGCGGCCCGCTACCCGGTAGCGGCACGGCGGTAACGGCCGCTACACCCTCCCGCACCCCGTCCCAGGGGCGATATCGGGGTGCCGTCGAGCGGCCGTTACCCGTTACCTCCGCCCGTCCACGCTGGTCAGGCAGGTAACGGCGGCAGTAACGGGCCGTAACCCTGGTGACGCTGCCGTTACCGGTTGCGGCGGGTCCATGTCTCGCCCTCGACGGGCGGTTTCAGGCCCGGATTCGGGGTGCGCGAGCGTGCCGCGATCCGCGATCCGTGCGTGTTCCTGCTGGTCGAACCGATCGCGGCGAGGATCGCGGCCCGCGATCTCCTCGTGAGGCGCGATCGGTGCCGCGATCGGCTCGATTCCGGGGGTTCGAGACGGTGGCGCGACCCGCGACCTTTCGCCGTTCCCGCTGGCCGGACAGGTCGCGCGGCAGGGTCGCGGAACCGCGACCTCCTGAGCGTGCGCGACCCTGCCCGCGACCCCGGGGAGGGAGGCGGCACGCCAGGCCGCGACACGCGATTCTGTGCCCTTCCAGGCCCGTTTCCGGCCGCGCCTCCCTGCCTCCCTGACAGGGAGTTTCCCAGGTCAACCCGGGGGAGGCAGAGCAGGGAGGCGGTTAGGGAGTTCTCCCTGCCTCCCTGCCGCCTCCCCGGGCGCCTCCCCCCGCTCAGGACGGCTACCGGCCGCCCAAGACGACCTGCACATCGCCGCCATTGACCCGCACGAACCTGCGGATCATCTGCACGAACATCGCCTCCATGCTGCCGCCCGACCCGCCCTTCACCTCCAACACGACGTGCACCGGGCCGCCCCCGCCGGCTGCCATGGCAGCCGTCTGGTTGGCGCTCGTCACCTGCGACCCGTACGGCAGCCTGACGAGCTCCGCCCCGCGCTCCCCGACCATCGTCCAGCCGCCGGCTGGGCCGCCCGAGGCCTTGCCCGACGAGCTGGCCAGCGCCTTACGCACCGCCCCAGTCGTCAGCCCGAGCCGGTCGGCCATCGCCCCGGCATCCGACTTCACGTCTCGGTGCGGCAGGGTCAGGAGATCCTGCGCGGCCCGTGCTCCGTCGCCTCCCACACCTGGTAGGCGTTGGCGGCATCCTTCTCCGCCTGCTGCCGCTCACCCTCCGACCGGAAGAACGCGCGCGGCCCATCCAACTCCGCGACCCGGACGGGCGGCAGATCAACGTCGAGGGCGGGCACTTCGGGCACCTCGGCGAGCATGTCGTCCACCCGCCGGGCCAGGTCGTACCGCTGCCCGACCATGAACAGCCGCGCCGCGAGCGGGCTCATGCGGCCCAGCCTGGCCAGCGCCACCCGGTGCACCACCCAGGCGGCGACGCTGCCCGCGTCCACGGTCGGCCACCACTGGCCCTTGACGCGCACGGCGGGCCTGCCGGACGTGACGGCGCCCTGCGTCTCGCACTCGTGGCCGTCGAGCGGGCCCAGGCCGGCGGCGGCCAGCTCGCCGGCGGTCTGGTAGACGAGCGCGTTGTGCGCCATGGCGGCGTCGAGCAGATCGACGAGCGCGGCCTGAGCGTTCGCGGCGGCGAGCGTGACCCGCGCGCGGGACGCCTTGAGGTCCTCGACGGCCGTCTTGAGCTGCTTGGCGGCGGCCTTCTCCCGGCCGGGTCGGGCGGCGATCTCGGCTTGCTGCTGCTCGTACTCTTCGGCGAGGTCCTGCAGCCGCTTCTCCGCCAGCTCGACGCGGCCCTGAGCGGCGGAGAGAGCGGCGCCGGCCTCCGGGGAGGGGTAGAGCCTCCGCCACGGCTTGTTCAGCGCTCCCAGCGCCGACAGGGCGTCGTCGAGGGCGGCCTGTGCTTGGGCGATGTCGTGCTCGGTAACCATGATCCGTTCTCCTTCGGTGGGGGGTGCTACACCATGCGCAGCGGGAGGGCGTCCGGGTTGGCGGCCGTGTCGGCGGCCACGATGTCGACGACCAGCCGCTTGAGCGGGCCGGCGTTGGGTGTGATCTCGATGACCGATTCGACGGCGCGCACGAAGCTCGACAGGTCGCGCCGGTTCAGCGCGGCCACGTCCACGTCCGGGGAGTCGTCGCCGCTGGCGAGCGCGGCCGTGAGCGCGGCCATGGGTGCGGCGATCGCGCTGCCGATGTTCAGGTGCCGGGCGGCGACCCGGGCGAGCCCGTTGTTGACGAGCGCGCTCCGGGCGTCGGCTGTCACGCCGGTCAGGTCGAGCGTGGTCATAGCTGGTCTCCCAGGGTGAGGGGTCCGCCGAGCAGGCGGGCCGTGTCTGCCTTCCATTGCCGGTTGGCTTCGCGCAGCGCTTCCCGCACGGTCGCCGCCTGGACTTCGGCGCGCAGCCGCTCCCCCATCACGGCGGCGAGGTCGAAGTCCTCGTGTGTGCGGTCGGCTTCGTAGTCGGCGAGCTCGTCGGCAAGCCCGGCCGCGATCGCTTCGTCCGCCGAGTACCAGCGTTCTTCCTGCATCGTCTTGCGCCACTGCCGCGCGGTGCCGCCCGCCCGTTCGGCGTACACGCCGGCGATGGTGTCGGAGATCCGGTCAAGCAGGGCGATCATTTCCCGCATGTCGGCCGCGTTGCCGATGCAGATGCCGGACGCGTCGTGCACCATCATCTGCGCGTTCCTGGCGACCACGATGCGGTCTCCCGCCATGGCGATCACGGACGCGATGGACGCGGCGAGCCCGTCAACGTGCACGGTGACGTAGCCGGGGTGGCGCTTGATCGCGTTGTGGACGGCCAGCCCGTCGAACACCTCGCCGCCCGGACTGTTGAGCCTGACCGTGAGGTCGCTGTTGCCGAGCTGGCGCAGCTCGCGTACGAGGTCTTGGGCGGTGTACCCGCCATACCCGATCTCGTCGTAGATGATCACTTCGGCGTGGTCGCCGCTCTGGTTGCTGATGCTGAACCAGGGGCGGCCTTCGGGCGGTGCGATCACGTTGGGCATGCCCGCTGTAGGCCGGATCCGCCACGATCGGGGGTAGTTCATTCTCCGATTCTCCTTCGGTTCTGCATGAAATCCTCCTGCATCAACGCCTCTTCGGCGAAGAATCTTGTTCGGACGCGGGCGCGGCAAGGTACTCGACGACGAGCAGGCACACGCCCGCGACGGCGAGCCCGGCCGCCAGATGCAGCACCCACGCTGCGGCGACCAGGCAGGCGAGCCCGGCCACCGTCAGGACAGCGCGCACCTGGTCACGTGAGGGCATCGAGGCTCACCCCCTCGACGGCGTAGACGAGCGCCGGGCCGGCCGGGGCGAGCACCGTCAGCGTCAAGGACCCGTCGGCCTCGCGCACGTAGCAGCGGCGCCCGCCCACCGACCAGAGCAGCCGGCCGTGCTCGTGCGTGCCGCGCAGCTCGACGGCCGCGAGCGTGAACGGCGACCGCCGCTTGCCCGTCATCCCGCCTCACCCAGCCGTTCCATCTCGACGGCGACCAGCTCGCGCACCTGCGCGGCCTGCTCGCCCAGGCCCAGCCGGTCGAGCACCGTCGTGAACACCTGCACGAGGGTGTGCGCCTGCTCCTCCGTGATCGCGGTCAGCCGCTCGTCGATGCGTAGCCGGGCGATGTCCGCGAGCACCCGCCCAGCCCGGTCGAGGGCGCGTTCGTAGAGGGCGATCTCCGCCCGGAGCTGCTCGCCGCCCCGGTCGTCGGTGTGGCGCCACTGCTCCTCGGAGAGCTGGGCGACCCGCTCCCGGAAGATGTTCTTCACGGCGAGGACTTCGCCGGCGAGCTCGGCGAGAGCGGCCAGAGGGTTCGCTACGGGCTCGACACCGCGCCGGGCAAGCTCGGCTAGGACCTGCTCCGCTGCGACCCTCTCGGCGGCCTTCCGGCGCACCTGTGGGGCTGCTCCGCCGTGCGAGCGGCACACCGTGGCTCCGGGTAGGGGTCGGCGCTTGCAACGCTCTCCCGTGCTTCTGGCGGTGCCTGTGCACCTGTGTGCGTCCACTGGTCTCCCTTCCATGGGGTCGAGGGGTGGGGTTGGTCTTCCATGGGGTCGACCATGGCCAAGCCCTTGAGGGGGCTCGACCATGGTCGACCGTTCGGCGCTGCACACTCATCTGTCATGGCCTGGCCTCGATTCGGCACCTGTCATGGCCTGACGCTTGGGGTCGCCGCCCGCGCCGCGGTCAAGGAGGCTGAAGCCGCGCGGCGCGGGCGGCGGGTCAAGGGGTCATATCCAGTGGCCGAACGGCACGCCGTGGCGGAAGCCGAGCGCGATCAGGTTGGGGTCGCTGGCGGGGCAGTTGGCCTCGTGGGTGAGGGTCATGTTGTTGGGTCCGAGCCACCGGCGGCGGGCGCCGCAGTCGCATCGGCCGGTGAGGGTGGCGCGGCGGCGGCGGTCGAGGGCGTGTTTGAGGTCGTCGGGCCATTCGTCGAGGAGGGGCGGGATGACGCAGCCGATGGGGCCGACGACCCACACTTCGTTGCCGTTGGGGAGGGTGCCGACGTGTTCGGGGGTGGCGCGGCTGGCTTCGTCGAGGATCTGTTCGACGCGGTCGCGTTCAAGGGTGCGCTGGCGTCGGGCCTGTCTGCCGTTCATGGGGTGTCCTTCGGCGCTGGGGTGGTGACGGGTCGTGGTTCGATTCGGACGCCTGAGCCGTACTCCATCCAGAACCTGCGAGGGGTCCAGACGAGGCCGTTGCTGAGGAAGACGGGGACGATCTGAGTTTCGGCGGGGCCGTGCTCGTCGGCGTCGGCTCTGATCTCGACTGCCCAGGCGATGACGGGCTCGGTGAACTGGAGCTCGCCGTCTGGGAAGGTGATGTGGACTTCGGCGGGGTGGCCGGTGGCGCTGATGTTGATGATGCTCTCTACCCCGAAGATCACGGCTGGTATCCCTTGGCTACGGCCGCGGCGATGGCGGCGGTGATGTCGTCGGCGTGCTCGTTGAGCCATTCGCGGACGGCTTCCTTCGTGCCGGCCTGGATGGCGTCGAGGGTGGAGTAGTCGCGGTGGTTGGCGATGAAGTCCCAGAAGGCTTCTGCGACGCCTTTCTGGATGTCCTCGGGCTTGGGCTTCATGAGTTCTCCGTGGGGTTTGACCTGGGGTTTTGTTGAACCCTCCCCGGTTTTGGTCGCCTCCAGGGAGGGTTGGGGCTGCGTTTGTGCTGGTCAGCGAGCTAGGGAGGGTTAGGGAGGGTTTTCCGGTGGCTCTCACACGTGCGCGCATGAGAGTTATCGGGAAACCCTCCTCAACCCTCCCTACCGCAGGTCAAGGCACCCCACCCCTCTCCGGAACGATCAGCGCGATACCCGCGTACGTCATGACTCCGGAGCGCTTCCGCTTCTCATAGCCGCGCTTCCCCATCGACTCGGCGAACATCACCTCGCTGTGCGGCTCCTCGCGGTTGCCGATGCACCACGCCGTCCACGCGTTGAACAGCTCGCGCGCCTTCACCGTGCCGCGCGGGTCGGCGACCGTCCATTCGGCCAGGAAGCGCCCCAAGGCGTCGCTGGCCTCCTGGTAGGCGCGCGTGCGAGCCCTGACCGCCTCGGGCGGGTCGAGGCCCTTGAGCTGGTAGTCCCGCCACCCCTCGAACGTCCAAGCCAGCACGGACGGGGCGGCGGCACGCAGCCGCGCGGGCAAGCCTCCGTCGCGCTCCTTCTCCGGGATCACCACGTCGAAGGGCACGACCAGGATGCGGCGCCAGACTGCCGGGTCGTCTCCGGACACGGCCGGTAGGTGGTTCGTCAGCATGACCAGCGTGTGCGATGGGATGAAGGTGATGGGGTTCTTGTGCATCAGGTTCGCCTCGATGGGGTCGCCGCCCACCAGCCGTTTCATGGTGGCTTCGGCGAACCGCCGGCCGCGCTCCACCTCCGAGCAGAAGACGAGCCGCGCGCCCCTGAGCCTCATCTTGAACGCGCCGTGCCGCTCGTGCTTGGACTCCATGAGCATGGCCGGGTCAATCTCGATGGCGTAGTCCCCGAACGCGGCCATGAGCGCGTCTCGGAGCGTGCCCTTACCGTTCGCCCCCTCCCCCGTGAAGATCGGTAGCACGTGCTCGACGACCTCGCCGAGCATCGCGTAACCCATCACCCGCTGCACGAACGCGCGCACGTCCTCATCAGGCAGGATGCGGGCAAGGAAGGTGTGCCACTCGCTGTCCGGGTCACGCACGGGTGTGCCCCCCGCAACCTTCGTGATCAGGTCGGCGCGGCTGTTCGGCCGAACCTCGCCGGTGATCAGGTGAATGGTCCCGTCCGGGGTGTTGAACAGGTGCGGGTCGGCGTCGAGCTGCCGCGCGGCGATCGAGATGGGGTCGAGGGCGGACGCGATGCGGAGCATGCCGTCGATGCCGGATGCGGATTCCGACTTGCGTACGTCCTTCATGAGGTCGTCGCGTTCGGCGCCCTTCAGCCAAGGGATCTGCTGCAGGGCGCGCTTGGTGGTGGCCACGGCTGCTTGGATGTCGGCGCGCTGGTCGTCGGCCGCCCAGCGTGCGCCGTCCCAGACGTGCCAGCCGAGCCCGTGCACGTGCCGGAGGTGGTCGGCGTGCTCGGTGACGAACCGTTCGGCCATGCGCAGATGGCCGCGGTGCTGCTCGGTGGGTGCCTCTTCCGGCTCCGGTTCGCGGGGTTGGAACAGGCTGGCGATCTCGTCGCCGAATGCCTGCGCCGGTGCGGACAGGTAGCGGGATTCGGGGTGGTGCGAGGTCGTCACGCGTTCTCCCATGGGACGGGTCCGCCGGTGTACTCGCCACGGCGGGCCTTGGCTGTCTCGTACGCCTGTCCGCCGGGCTGGGCTCGGCGGTGCTCGAGTTCGGCGTACGTGGGGCTTGCTGCGTGACCGCGCACGGCCGCGGTCTGGGCTCGCCAGTGGCGGGCCATCTCTTCGTGGGCGTGGGCGTACCCGGCTTCCCATCCGGACGCGTGCCCGTCGGTGTAGCCGTCGCGGTATGCCTGGTCGGCGCGCTGGTCGTGGTGGTCGTGGTCGGCGAGCAGTTCGGCGAGCTGCTGCACGTTGACTGGGTCGACCAGGTGACTGGGCGGGAGTGGGCGAGGTACCGTGGGGGGGTACGCGTTCGCCTCCTCCTTCGGGTTCGGGTTGCGGTGCGGGTGAGCGGGGCGGCCTCTTGGGACGGGGGCCGCCCTCGTGCTGTTCGGGGGGCTCATTAGTCGCGGCCGTCCTGCTCAGCCTGAAGGCGGGTGACGAACTCCTGAAGCGCCTCGACGGGCACCCGGCGGGCGCGGCCGATCTTCACGCTGCGCAGCGCACCCGACTTGATCAGCGCCTTTGTGGTGGTGAGACTGATGCCCAGCTGCTCAGCGGCTTCGACGGCGGGATAGAGCATCCGAGACATGCGCGACTCCTATGCGTAAGTGGGAATGCGTACGTGTCACCGCTTTCTCTTTCCGATCGTAGAGGGTCGCAGAGGGTCATGCAAGCAGGCGGCACCACATGCTCAAGCGCGTGGTGCCACTTGCTCGCGGAGTGGCACCCTGACATGCTCATCTCATGTCACTGCACATCGACGCATGGAACATCGAGGCCCGGCCCTGGGGATGGCTGCGCCTACGCGAGATCTCGGGCGAGGGACCAACGGTGTACCTGCACTTCACGTACGCAGGTCCCGCCGGTAAGGAACGGCTCGACCTGCAAGAGGTGGTGATGCAGAGCGGCGCTGGCGAGCCGCTGAGCGCACGCACGTGGCGCCGCATCCCGCTGTCCCAGATCGAGCAGCTGCTTACCCAGACGTTGAGCCTGGCCAACTCCGCGCCGACCCAGAGCACTGCCGAGGCCGGCAAGCAGGCGCTCGCCTCGTTCCGGTCCAGCGACGTAGACCCGCCCACGCTCGACGACCTCGACCGGTACTTCGCCGCAACCGAAGACGCGACCGTGATGTACTTCCAGCCCGTCGCAAGCGGCATGCTCGTCAGCGACGGCGGCGAGCTCCCGCCCGGCCGTGTCCCGCATCTCAAGCCGCCGGAGGGCCGTCTCACGGATGAGTTCCTGTCGGACGTCGCCGAGACGTACCGGTGGGTGACCTCGACCAAGTACCCGCCGGCGCCGGCGATCGCCGAGATGACGAAGGTGCCGGTACGCACCGTGCATCGGTGGATCTACGAGGCCCGCAAGCGCGGCATCCTGCCGCCCGCGCGACCAGGGCGCGCGGGATGAGCGGCCGCAAGCCGAACGGCCGATCGTCCATCTACCTGAGCGAGACGGACGGGCTCTGGCACGGCTGGGTCACGATGGGCGTGAAGGACGACGGTTCGCCGGATCGCCGCCACCGTACCGGCAAGACCGAGGCCGAGGTCACGCGGAAGGTGCGGGACCTGGAGTCGAAGCGGGACGCGGGCAAGAGTGACAAGCCCGGCCGCGCGCCGACCGTCGAGCAGTGGATGACGACGTACCTCGACGACATCGCCGCGCGGGACCTCGCACCGACCACGCTGGAAAGCTACTGGTCGGACACACGCAACTGGATCATCAAGTATCTGGGGAAGCACCGGCTCGACCGGCTCTTGCCTGAGCATCTGGACAAGCTGTACACGCGCATGCTCAACGAGGGGAAGAAGCCAAGCCACGTCCTGAAGGTGCACCGCATCCTGTCGCGGGCCCTGGAGATAGCCGTACGGCGTGACCGGGTCGGCCGGAACGTGGCCAAGCTGGTGGACCCGCCCGGCGCCGGCGGCGAGGAGATCGAGCCGCTGACCCAAGGCGAGGCGCGCCGCATTCTGAAGGCCGCTGAGACGCGCAGGAACGGGGCGCGCTGGTCGGTGGCCCTAGCCTTGGGGCTGCGCCAGGGCGAGGCGCTGGGGCTGCGCTGGAAGTACGTGGACCTCGACGGCGGGACGGTGCGCGTGTGGTGGCAGATCTCCCGCCTGAAGTGGCGTCACGGCTGCGGGGACGTGGCCGCCTGCACCGAGGGCAAGCATCGGCGGCCGTGCGCGAAGCGGTGCGCGAAGGCGCGACGGAAGTCGGGCCGCCCGCACGTGTGCATCCCGGCGAACGCGGAGCGACTGTGCCCGAAGGACTGCGACCGGCACGCGAGCACCTGCCCGGAGCGCACCGGCGGCGGGCTGGTGTTCCGGCCACCCAAGGGGAAGTCAAAGCGCACGGTGCCGCTGCCGCCGGAGCTGCTCCCGATCCTGAAGGCGCATCGCAAGCGGCAGCGTGAGGAGCGGATCGCCGCGGCGAACGTGTGGGAGGACCACGACCTCGTCTTCGCCCAGCCGAACGGCCGGCCCATCGATCCGCGCGACGACTGGGATGACTGGAAGGAGCTGCTCGACGTAGCGGGCGTGCGGGACGCGCGGGTGCACGATGGCCGGCACACGGCGGGCACGCTGCTCATCGAGCAGGGCGTGCACGTGCGTACGGTTCAGGAGATCCTGGGGCACTCCGATATCCGCCTGACCCAGCGGTACACCCACGTGGCCTCGCCGATGGCGGCCGATGGGATGCAGCGTATGGGGCGCGCTCTGTGGGGCTCTGGGACGTGAACCGCAACGAGAACTGCAACAGAGACAAGCCAGGGCGTCCACCCGGAGAGGGTGAACGCCCTGGTCGAACCTTGAGCCGCCTTGGGGATTCGAACCCCAGACCCCTTCATTACGAGTGAAGTGCTCTGGCCGACTGAGCTAAGGCGGCATCTGCCGTGCAGCGTGAAAGAGTCTACAGGAGCCCGAGGGGTTCTCGCTCCCATCGGTCCGTCGATGTCAGGAAAGCCCCCTCCGACAATCCGGCCCCACCCGTGCAGCCCCCGCCCGTGGGCCACCGTAAAGTCCGCGCAGCCCCCGCCCGTGCGGCCACCGTAGGGTGCGTGCGGCCACCGTAGGGTGCGTGCGGCTCCCGCCCGTGCGACCACCGTAGGGCGGTGACCCCCGCCCGTGCGGCCGCGGCCCCATGGCGTGCCGCGCGCGTCCTCGCCGCCCTTATGGCGTGCCGTCCCCGCCGCCCCCGTACGTCGAGTCGTACGCCTTCCGTGGCCCGCACACGCTGGCCCGGGAGCACGAGCAGCGGCGTCCGCCGTCGTTGAGCCGCACCACCACCGAGTCGGACGGGACGTTGTGGCCCACCACCGTTCCGGGCCCCTCGGGGGTTTCCACGCTGGTGCCCGTGCGGGGGGCTGAGGCGCGAAACTCCTGGTACAGCGGGTGTTCGTACTTGAGGCAGCACATCAGCCGGCCGCATGCCCCCGCGATGCGCAGGGGGTTGACCGGGAGGTCCTGGTCTTTGGCCATGCGTACCGAGACCGGCTCGAAGTCCTTGAGGAAGGTCGCGCAGCACAGGTCGCGGCCGCAGGGGCCGATGCCGCCCTGGAGGCGGGCCTCGTCGCGGGGGCCGATCTGGCGCAGCTCGACCCGGGCTCTGAGGTTGCGGGCCAGGTCGCGGACAAGGGCGCGGAAGTCGACCCGGTGCGGGGCGGAGAAGTAGACGGTGTAGACGTTGTCCTGGTCGAGGTAGTCGATGCCGACCACCTTCATCGGCAGCGAATGGCGTTTGATCAGCCGCTTCGAGACGCTGCGGGCCTCGGCGCGGCGGCGCTTGTTCGACTCGTCACGTGACAGGTGTTCGTCGCCGGCCGGGCCGGCGCATACGGGCAGCCCTTCGATGTCTTCGCTCGTGTACTGCGGCGCCCAGACGCACTCCGCCACCTCAGGTCCCGAATCAGTCGGTACGAGCACTTTGTCGCCCACCTTGTAGGTGTGCTCGCCGGGATCGAGGTAGTAGAGCCTCCCGTAACGGGTGAAGCTCACGGCCATGATCATTCCCATGGGCTCGAGCTCGCCTCCTGACGGCCTAGGGGTCATTTACCGTCTTCCCTGCCACATTACGTGGGCATGGCCACAGTGGTGAGGGCTGGCGGCTGCCGATCTTCGGCCGGGGCCACCGACGACGGTGACCCCATGCCGCACAATCAGCCAGCCGCCGTAGCCCCGTCCGTACGATGAGCGGCCGTAGCGCCTCCCGCCTACGATCAGCGGACGCAGTGGCCGTCCGGTCGCGACGTCAGCCGGCGCCAGGGCACATCGTCGAGGCGGGTAGATCCAGGCCGAAGTCGATGGACAGCGTCCGCCGCGCGGGCACGCACGCCTGATAGACCACGGTCGCCACCCCCGGCTGCCGCTTCAACCGCTCGACCACCTCGCCCCCCTCCATCTCGTCCTTGAGCGCGATCCTGAAAGCCTCCGGCAGGTCCCCCACCTTGGTCGCGTTGACGAGCGCCGGATTGCTCTCCTGGAACTCCTCCTTGAAACGCTCGTAAGCCATCTCCTTGCTCTCGAAGGCGTGCTCCGCCACCTGCGGCGCCGCGCCGATCAGCTTGTCGATCGCGCGCTTCTGCGCGGCCGTCGCGGCCTTTCCGCCGTCGCGGCCGGCACCGCACGTGGGCATGCGCGTGCCTTCGTCGCACAGGAAGACGCTGATCTGCCACTTGAGATCATCAGCGGTCGGCATCTCGGTGATGTCGGGCGAAGCTCGGTCGACGATCGCCTGGAGCCCCTCCAGCCCGAGGAGGGATTGGGTCACCTGCTCCCGATCTCCACCCTTCTTGATCTTCAGGTGGAACGAGGGCGGCAGATCAGTCGCCTTGACCGCGTCGAGCACGGCGGTGTTGCCCGCGTAGCTCTTCCTGAATCGCTCGTAGGCCGCCGCCTGGTCCTCGAACGACACCTCGTTGACCTGAGGGAGCCCGCGCAGCACCGCCTCGATGCCCTCGACCTGCTGAGGGGTGGCGTCACGGCCACTGCACGGCGCCGTGGTCACTGCCTTCGAGCACAGGAAGACCGCCATCTCGGCCGCCTCGCTCTGCTCAGGGGCCACGGCCACCACGTCGTCCTGGCCGCCGGTGCCCAGGGCCACGGCGGTCGCCGCCCCCGCGAGCACCACCACCGCCGCCGCCGCCACGCCGAGCAGCCGGTAGTCCACCCGCCACCGCCGCTCGGGGGCGCGAAGGGGACGCAAAGTGGCGGGGTCCAGCGAGGCTCCGGCCTCGGCTAGGGCCTCGCGCAGCCTGTCTTCCACGGGACTGCTCATGATTCCTCCCCAAGCGCCCGCCCGAGCGCCGCCAGCCCCCGCGTGACGGTCGAGCGTACGGTGCTCGCATTGATCTTCATTGTCTCGGCGATCTCCTGGTCGGTGAGATCGAAGTAGTAGCGCAGTGTCAGCGCCTCGCGCTGCCTGCCCGGCAGCCCGCGCAGCGCGAGCAGGACCTCCCTGCGCTCCTCGCCCAGCAGCGCGGCGCTCTCCGCGGACCAGACGGGCGGCTCGTACGGCGGCGCCTTGCGGAAGACCGTCGCCCGCCGCCGCAGCACGGAGCGGCAACCGTTGAGCACCGCGGAGCGCACGTAGGACAGCAGCTTGTCGGCGTCGCGCAGCCGGACCCGGCCGGCGCACGTGCGCTCGAACGCCTCCTGCACGACGTCTTCCGCGGTCGCCTGGTCACCGACCATGATGAGGGCCAGCCGGACGAGCCCGACGTGGTGCTCGGCGAAGATCGACGCGACGTCGACCCGGCGCCGCGCGAGGTCTTCTTGCTGGGTGAGTAGTTCGACTTCCACGCAACAGAGACGCCTGGCGGGCTCATCTGCTGCTTCGGTTCGCCAACTGTTCGTCAGCGCAGTGCCAGCATCATCGCCTCGACGGCCATCTGCGGGTTGACGCTCGCCGCGAGGCGTTCGCGGCACTGCATGATCGCGTCGATGCGCCGCAGCGTCTCCTCCGGCGTCGTGGACTTGGCGAGCTGGTCGAGGTCGAAGCGCAGGTCGTCGTTGGCCAGCTCGACCCCCTCGGCTCCGAACTGCATGGTGAGCACGTCGCGGTAGAACGACACGAGCTCCAGCAGGGCGCTGTCGAGCGAGTCGCGCTTGATGCGGGTGGCGCGCGACTTCTGCCGGTCCTCCAGCTCCTTGAGCGCCCCTGCGCCGCCCCTGACCAGGCCCCGGTTGAGCCCCTTGCCGGTGGACCCCTCGCCGTAGAGCTTGCGCAGCTCCGCCGTCTCGTTCTCGTTGAGCGCGGCCGTGGCGGCGGCGGCCTCCTCCTCGGCGGTCTTCACCAGGCGTTCGGCCGCGGCGATGCACTCGCCGACGCCGGTCAGCGCGCGCGGGATGCCCAGCACGGCCTCCCTCCTCCGCCTGACGCCCTCGTCGAGTGCCAGCGCACGCGCGCGGCTGATGTGCCCCTGCGCGGCCCTGGCGGCGAATCTGGCGGTCTCCCAGGGCACGCTGTCGCGGGTGGCCAGCACGTGGGCGACCGCCTCGGTGGCGGGCGTGGTGAGGGTGACCTGGCGGCAGCGGGACCTGATGGTGATCATCAGGTCGTCGGGTGCGGGCGCGCAGAGCAGCCACACCGTACGCGGCGGCGGCTCCTCGATGGCCTTGAGCAGGGCGTTGGCGGCCGACTCCGTGGCCCGGTCGGCGTCCTCGAACAGGATGACCCGCCACCGCCCCTGCGTCGGCGCCCCGGCCGCGCGCAGGATCAGCTCGCGGGTCTGCTTGACGCTGTAGGACAGCCCCTCGGGACGTACGGACTCCAGGTCGGGGTGCGAGCCGATGAGCACCTGGTGGCACTGGTCGCAGTGGCCGCAGCCGCCGTCGGGGCAGAGCAGGGCGGCGGCGAAGGCGCGTGCGGCGTCTTCGCGGCCGGCGCCCGGCGGGCCGGTGAACAGCCAGGCGTGCGTCATGCCGGCGCCGCGCCCGCCCGAGACGACCTCTCCGGCCGCCGCCGCGGCCCGCGACAGCACGGCGATCGCCTGGTCCTGCCCCACGAGGTCATCGAAAACCGTCACGGGGACAAGGCTAACCGCGCCCGCCACCCCCGAGTACGCCTGAGCCAGGGATCGGGTGTCAGTCTCGGATGGCGGGCATGGTGCCCGTGGCGTCTTCGGACTCGCGCGGCACCGGGTCGGGCAGGATCTCGCGGACCCGGTCATGGATCTGCCGGGTGATCGCCTCCTGCGGCAGCGTGCCGTCGACCACGAGGTAACGCTCGGGCGCCGCAGCCGCCAGCGCGCGGAACTCCTTGCGTACGCGATGGTGGAACTCGAGCGGCTCGGACTCGATGCGGTCGGCGGCCCCGCCGAGCCGGGTCAGGCCCACCTCGGGCGGCGTGTCGATGAGCACGGTCAGGTGGGGCACCAGCCCGCCGGTCGCCCACGCGTTGACCTTGGAGACGTCTTCCGGGTCGAGGACGCGCCCCGCCCCCTGGTACGCCAGCGAGGAGTCGACGTAGCGGTCGGTCACCACGATCGAGCCCCGGTAGAGGGCCGGCCTGATCACCTTCTCGACGTGCTCGGCCCGGTCGGCGGCGTAGAGCAGCGCCTCGGACCGGGCGGAAAGCCCGCGCTCCGCGGCGTCGAGCAGGATGGCCCGCAGCCGCATGCCGACCTTGGTGGCCCCGGGCTCGCGCGTCTGCACGACGTCGTAACCCTGGTCGCGCAGCCAGATGGCGAGCAGCCGCGACTGGGTGGTCTTGCCCGACCCCTCGCCGCCCTCGAACGCCACGAACAGCCCTGGCACGTGCTCGGGGGCCCCCGTGGGGAACCGCTCGCCGCGCACCGCCGCGATCAGGTCGGCGGCCAGCGGCACGTCCTTCCTGTCGTCCATGTGGCGCAGCGCCAGCAGGCCGACGACGATGGCCAGCGCCCCGCCGATCATCAGCACGAGGTTGGTGCCGTCGAAGCGGTAGCTGATCTGCCCCATGCCGAGGGCGTGGACCCCGAACAGCGCCGCGAGCGGGTTGGCCACGGCCACCACGAGCAGCAGCGTCACCCGGGCCGTCGACTGCAGGAAGGCGAACGTACGGCCGCGCAGCGCGTCTTCGACCTCGAGCCCGATCAGCGTGTAGCCGATGATCCAGGCGATGCCCGCGCACGCGCCGAGCAGCACGGTCAGCATGACCACGATGACCAGGTTGTGCACCAGCGCGATCGCGATCAGCACGAGCCCGGCGACGGTGATGGCCAGCCCGAACAGCCGCCGCCGCGACAGCTCGCGCAGCAGCCTGAGCCCGAAGAACATGCCGAGCGCCATGCCGACGAAGACCGCGCCGAACACCACGCCGTAGGCCGCGTCGCCGCCGCCCAGCGCCTCGACGTAGATCTTGGCCACGCCCACCACGGCGCCGCCGGCCGCGAAGGCGCCGAGCATGCCGATGATCAGGCCGCGCACCAGGCGGTTGCCGCCCACGAACCGCCAGCCCTCGACGACCTGCCTGAGCACGGACGGCGTGGAGATCGCCCCGTCGCGCTTGGGGATGTCGCGCAGGGTGAAGATGAGGACGGCCGAGACGAGGTAGGCGCAGGCGTTGACGATCAGTGCCAGGCCGGTCGCGCCGTGGCCGGTGAGGAACGGCACCACCCCGCCGATCAGGTCGCCCGCCACCGACAGCGCCGCGAAGAGCATGGCGGCGACCGGCGCGGTGCCGTAGGTGACCAGCAGGTTGAGCCGGTTGGCCGACTCGAGCTGCGCCTTGGGCACCAGGTTGGGCACCGTGGCGTCCTTGGCCGGGACCCAGAACAGGTTGATGCACTCGACCAGGACGGTCGCGACGATGACCCACTGGTAGCTGTTGACGAACGGAATGGACAGCACGACCGCGAACCTGGCCAGGTCGGCCGCGAACATGGTCAGCCGCCGGTCGAACCGGTCGGCGAAGACCCCGGCGAGCGGCCCGAGCAGCACCGCGGGCAGCATCTTGGCGACGAACACGCCGCCGACGGCCAGCGACTGCACGCGGTAGTCACCCTCGGTGAGGTTGCCCGCGAGGGCGGTCAGTGCCAGCAGGTTGAGCCAGTCGCCCAGGCTGCACACCGACATGGCCGTCCAGAGCCGTCGAAACGGCGCATTGGCCAGCACGTGGGCCGGGCGACTCCGGCCAGGGGCAGTCATGATTTCAGCGTATCCAGGTGTCGACCGGAAGGGGGTGGTCAAGAGACGGCCCGGATATTCCCGGTCGTCCGTGGCTGAGGGTATTACGACAACAGAGCCGGGCGCAGGTTACACACCTCGAATAGGCCCGCGAAAACCTCATTGATGCGTCACTCCGGCCTCTTGTCGCGCCGTCTCCACCAGGGGCCGCCACGCCGCCGCGATCTCCTCCGGCAGGTCGAGCTCGCGCCACAGGTCGATGAGCAGCACCGCGTCGATGTGGGCGAGCAGCTCGCCGGGCCCGCCGCCGCACAGCAGTGCCGTGTAGGCGGCCCGCCGCTCGTCGCGGTCGGCCAGCTCGTACGCGCGCCCGCCCACCCGCGCGACGCCCAGCGCCGCCGAGACCGGCAGCCGCCGCAACCGACTGGGCACGTGGAAGGTGTGCCCGTCACGCGTCCTGCGGGCGAGGCACTCGACCTTGGCCTCCAGCACCAGCTCGAACCCGGCCGCGTCGAGGATGCGCCCCGCGGTCTCCAGCGTCGGCGACTTCCTGCCGTGCTCGTAGGCCGACAACGTGGTGCGCGACGTGCCGCTCACGCTGGCCAGCGCCTTCTGGTTGAGATCTGCCGCCCGCCTGGCCTGACGGAACAGCAGCCCGCCGCGCCGGGCCCAGGACGCGACCTCCTGTCCGAACGCCCGCTCCACCGGGGAAGAAGCCATGACCGCCCTCCGAGAGTATCCGCGCGGATACTCTACGCCATCAAAGCGTCACGTGACCACTTCATTACCCGAAGTCAGCACCCCGAATTCAGCTGCGCAACTCCACCAGGCTGATCTCGGGCGGCGCCCCCACGCGTACGGGCGGCCCCCAGAACCCGGCGCCCCTCGTGACGTAGACCTGCACGCCGTCCACCGTGGCGAGCCCCGACACGACCGGCTGCTGCAACCCCACGACCAGGTTGAACGGCGCGATCTGCCCGCCGTGCGTGTGACCGGACAGTTGCAGGTCGACGCCGTGGCGGGCGGCCTCGCTCACCTGGATCGGCTGGTGTGCCAGCAGCACCGTGGACCGGCCTTCCGTACGTCCGCCGAGCGCCTTGGCGAAGTCGGGGCCGTCGCCGCTCGACGCGCCGCCGACGTCGTTGACGCCCGCCAGGTCGAGCACGGCCCCCTGGTGCGCGATCTCGACCCGCTCGTTTCGCAGCGAGCGTACGCCCAGCTCGCCCAGCTCCTCGACCCACTCCTCAGGACCTTCCGGCGAGAAGTATTCGTGGTTGCCGGTGACGAAATAAGCCCCGTAACGGGACTCCAGGCCCTTGAGCGGCCGTGCCAGCGAGCCGAGCTGGGCCACCGAGCCGTCGACCAGGTCGCCCACGATGGCCACCACGTCGGCCTCGAGCCCGTTGATCATGCGAACGATGCGCTGGGTGTGACCGATGCCGGTGAGGGGCCCGAGGTGGATGTCGCTGACCACCGCGAACCGCAGGCCGTTGAGACGCGGGTCGAGCTTGGGCAGCCTGACCGTGACCGGCTCGATCACGGGGTCGCCCAGGGCGCTCGACATGCCGTACGCGACCGTGCCGACCGCGCTGACCCCGGCGATCGCCGCGGTGGCCCGCCCGAGGAAGAGCCGCCTGCTCATGTCACCGCCGGCCGCGGAACCGGACGGCGCGGAACCAGCGGGCACGGAACCGGCCGGCACGGAACCGGCCGGCACGGAACCAGCCGGCACGGAACCGGCCGGCACGGAACCAGCCGGCACGGAACCAGCCGGCACGGAACCAGCCGGCACGGAACCAGCCGGCACGGAACCAGCCGGCACGGAACCAGCCGGCACGGAACCAGCGGCCGGGGATCCGGCCGGGTCCCCGGTCAGGGTCGCCGTGCCACCGCCCGCCTCACTGGCGAAAACCGGCTCAGGCGCCGCAACAGGCTGAGGAGCCGAAGCCCGCCTGCGCAGCATCGCCCCCACGACCGCCCGCGGGATCTCCAGCACCGCCAGGATGATCACCAGGTAGAACATCACCGCCAGCCAGACGTAGCCCGCCCAGGCGATCCAGCTCTCCAGCCCCAGCCGCGACCCGATGAAGGTCCCCATGAGGACCGCGAGCAGCAGCACCAGCGCCAGGGTCAGCGACACGCGCACCCGGCCTGGCCCGGTGGTGCCGCGCACCAGCCGGCGCCAGAGGTAGTAATGCGCGAGCAGCACGACGCCGGCGAAGATCAGGACGAACACACTGATGATGCTACGTCCGGCGGCCACCACGTGATGACCGCCGAATCCGGCGAAGCTATGACTTGGTCGCGGGCTTCTTCGCCGCGGGCTTCTTGGCCGCCGTCTTGCGCGTGGTCTTCTTCGGCGCGGGCGCCCGCTCGCGCCGCTCGGCCAGCAGCTCGGCGGCCCGCTCGATGGTGATGTCCTCGACGGTGTCGCCCTTGCGCAGGGACGCGTTGGTCTCGCCGTCGGTCACGTAAGGGCCGAACCGCCCCTCCTTGACCACCACCGGCTTCTTCGAGTTGGGGTCGTCGCCCAGCTCGCGCAGCGGCGCCGCCGCCGCTGCCCGCCCCCTGCCGCGCTGCTTGGGCTGCGCGAACAGCTCCTTGGCCTGCTCGATCGTGACCGTCAGCAGGTCCTCTTCAGAGGAGAGCGAGCGGGAGTCGGTGCCCTTCTTCAGGTAGGGGCCGAACTTCCCGTTGTGCGCCACGACCTCCTCGCCCTCCAGCTCGCCGACGAGCCGCGGGATCGACAGCAGCTTGAGCGCGTCATCAAGGGTGATCGTGTCGAGGGACATCGTCTTGAACAGCGAGCTCGTACGCGGCTTCGGCGCGTCGGCCTTCTTCGTCCGCTTCTTCGGCGCGTCCTCGTCGGCGGCCGGCTCCGGCAGGACCTCCGTCACATAAGGCCCGTACCGCCCGTCCTTGGCCACGATCATGTGCCCGGTCACCGGATCGTGACCAAGCTCACGGTCACCGGTCGGCCGCGAGAACAGCTCCTCGGCCTTCTCCGCCGTCAGCTCGTCGGGCGTCATGTCCTCGGGGACGTTGACGCGAGCGCCGTCGCGGTCGAGGTAGGGGCCGTAGCGCCCGACCCGCAGCACGATGTCGGTGCCCTTGACCGGGAACGAGCTGATCTCCTTGGCGTCGATGTCACCGAGGTCGGTGACCATCTCCTTCAGGCCCTCGTCGCCGTCGGCGCCGTAGTAGAACCGCCGCAGCTCCGGCTCCCGCTCGGCCCGGTCGTTGGCGATGTCGTCGAGCACCTTCTCCATCTCGGCGGTGAAGTCGTAGTCGACGAGGTTGCCGAAGTGCTGCTCCAGCAGGTTGACCACGGCGAACGCCAGGAAGGACGGCACCAGCGCCGTGCCCTTCTTGAACACGTAGCCCCGGTCGAGGATGGTGCCGATGATCGAGGCGTAGGTGGACGGCCGCCCGATCTCGCGATCCTCCAGCTCCTTGACCAGCGACGCCTCGGTGTAACGCGCGGGCGGCTTGGTGGAGTGGCCGGCCACGTCGAGGCGCGACACGCTGAGCGCGTCGCCCTCCACCAGGTTGGGCAGCCGCTTCTCGGAGTCGTCGCGGTCGGTGGACGGGTCGTCGGCCCCCTCGACGTACGCCTTGAGGAAGCCGTAGAACGTGATCGTCCGGCCGGAGGCGCTGAACTCGACGTCCTCGCCGGCCGACGACCTGCCGCCGACCTTCACGGTGATCGACTCGCCGACCGCGTCCTTCATCTGGGACGAGACCGTACGCTGCCAGATCAGCTCGTACAGCCGGAACATGTCGCCGGACAGGCCGGTCTCGCCCGGCGTGCGGAACTCCTCGCCCGACGGCCTGATCGCCTCGTGCGCCTCCTGGGCGCTCTTGACCTTGCTGGAGTAGACGCGCGGCTTGTCGGGCACGTACGCGGAGCCGTACAGCTTGATCGCCTGCGAGCGCGCGGCGGCCACCGCCGTCTCCGACAGCGTGATGCTGTCGGTACGCATGTAGGTGATGAACCCGTTCTCGTACAGCCGCTGCGCCACCTGCATCGTGTACTTCGCGGAGAACCCCAGCTTGCGGCTGGCCTCCTGCTGCAACGTGGTCGTCCGGAAAGGCGCGTACGGCTTGCGCGTGTACGGCTTGCGCTCGACCGACTTGACCGCGAACGAGACGCCCGCCAGGCGCCCGGCCAGCTCGCCCGCCGCCGCCTCCGACAGGTGCAGCACGTCGGCGCCGCTCTTGAGCTGCCCGGTGCTGGCGAAGTCGCGCCCCTGGGCGACCCGCTTGCCGTCGACCGAGGTCAGCGTGCCGGTGAAGTCGCGCGGCCGCTCGTCGGCCTTGCCGGTGTCGAACAGCGCCTGCAGGTCCCAGTAGTGGGCGGGCGTGAACGCGATGCGGTCGCGCTCGCGCTCCACCACCAGCCGCGTCGCCACCGACTGCACCCGGCCCGCCGACAGCTTCGGCTTGACCTTCTTCCACAGCACGGGGCTGACCTCGTAGCCGTAGAGGCGGTCGAGGATGCGGCGCGTCTCCTGGGCGTCGACCAGGCGAAGGTTGAGGTCGCGCGGATTGGCCACGGCGTCGCGGATCGCCTGCGGGGTGATCTCGTGGAAGACCATGCGGTGCACGGGGACCTTCGGCTTGAGCACCTCGCGGAGGTGCCAGGCGATGGCCTCGCCCTCGCGGTCCTCGTCAGTGGCGAGATAGAGCTCGTCGGCGTCTTTGAGCAGCTGCCGCAGCTTGGCCACCTGGGAACGCTTGTCGGGGTTGACGACGTACAGCGGCTCGAACCCGTGCTCGACGTTCACACCGAGACGTGCCCAAGGCGCCCCCTTGAACTTCTCGGGGATGTCGTCGGCCTTCTCCGGCAGGTCGCGGATGTGACCGATGCTCGATTCGACGATGTAGCCGCGCCCCAGGTACCCGGCGATCGTCTTCGCCTTGGCGGGCGACTCGACGATCACCAGGCGTGTTCCGCCGGCGCTGCCGTTCTTGGCTGGCACGCTGCTTCCTACCTCGCTGTTCGCTTGCAAATCCCCCTGCCGGGAGTCGGCACAGACTGAAAGGTAACCCGACTCGCGGAATTTTCCTTCCCCCGGGCTACCCACTAGCTTCCGGGTCCACCCACAAGCACGCAGAATAAGGCTCATCGAGCGGCAAGGCGCCCTGACCCACCCTGGAGACTAATCGTTGTGCTCGACTACTCCTACATGGATATCTTCATTCCGCGCGACCTCACTCGCGAAGCAGCACGTCAACTGCTGACCGAACACGCAGAGTACGGACAGTGGGAGCTGGCGCGCGTGCGGGTGCACCCCGACGGCAGCCGTCACGTACGCCTGCGCAGAAAGATCATGCGAGTCCGCCGCACCCTGTGACCACCGGGCATGACTTTGCCCGCCCCGGGCCGCGCCCCCGGAACGGGCAAAGTTCAACCAGGTAGTGGATGAACGTAGGGGTACCTCAGATAAGTACCTCCTTTCTGCTACTTACGGCCGAGCCGGAACCGGCGAGCAGAGGCGAACAGCGTCGCGGAGGCGGCCAGCATGCCGCCGAACACGAGGGCGATCAGCGATCCGCTGTTCATCCCGGTGACGCCCGCCGGCTGCTCGGCGCTCATGAGGCCGATGCCACCGATCGGCAGGCTGCGGGTGGCCGAGGCGACGGTGCTGCCGGCCGGGGTGGAGGCGACCAGGTCGGTCGCCGGGGAAAGCGCCGAGATGGGGCTGGACGACGCGGTGCGGCGCTTGCGGTCGGCGGGGGCGGCGGCGTGCTTGCGCTTCGGCGTGGCCGGGGCCTGGGCCAGGCCGGGCAGCTCGGGGAGCTGGGGCAGACCGAGGGTCTTGGAGATGTCCTCGACGACGGGGACCTGCGGGGCCGCGGCGGGCTTGGTGGCCTCCTTGACGTTGCCGACGCCTTCGAGCCCGCGGGTGACGCCGCTCAGGTCGCCGGCGCCGGGCAGGTGCTTGGTGACCTCGGTGGCGGGCAGCCCCTGGGCGAGGCCGGCCGCAGCGGCGCCGACCTCCTGGCCGCCGCCGCCCAGCACCGGCAGGGCGGGCGCGATGGGCAGCAGGCCGCCCTTGGCCGACGCGAACTTGGTCGTGGTACGGGCGAAGCGGTCGAACCTGCTCGGCCCTTGGTGGCCCGGCTTGCCGACCCGGGCGCCGCCGAGGCAGCCGGCCGCCGCGTCGCCGAGGACCGCCGCCGCGTTGCCGCAGACGTTGACCGGCGCGGTGATCGGCGCCACCACCTGGTTACCGCTCAGCACGCCGCCCGCACCCGAGGTGCGGTTGTTGCCGCCGCCGACCCCGTGCTGCGGATGGACGCTCGCACCGCCGTGGCACTGCGCCCGCGAGAGGCCGAGCACGGCGGCCGCGTTGCCGCAGGCGTTGACGGGGGCCGTGATCGGCGCGACCGCCTGGTTGCCGGCCAGCACGCCGCCGGCGCCCGACGTGCGGTTGCCGCCCGCGCCCCGCCCCGAGTTCTTCACCGTGGCGCCGCCCTTGCACCCGGCGAACGCGTGCCCCACCACCGCCGCCGCGTTGCCGCAGACGTTGACCGGCGCGGTGATCGGCGCCACCACCTGGTTACCGCTCAGGACGCCGCCCGCACCCGACGTGCGGTTGCCACCGGCGCCCGACTGCCCCGACTGCTCCACCTTCGACCCGCCGCGGCACCCGGCCGAGGCGTTGCCCACGGCGTTGCCGCAGACGTCGATCGGCACGCTGATCGGCGCGATGACCTGGTTGCCGCTCCCGGCTCCGAAGCGCCCGTCGGTGTCGTTGCCCCTGGACCCCGGCGCCTGGTGGCGGGTGTGGTAGCGGTGGCCCGGCCCGCCGTTGTTGGTGACCGACGAGCCGCCCTGGCAGCCGGAGAACGCCCGGCCCACCACGGCGACCGAGTTGCCGCAGATGTTGATCGGCACACTGACCGGCGCCACCACCTGGTTGCCGCCGAGGACGCTGCCGTTGCCCGACGTACGGTTGCCGCCCGCGCCCTTGCCGGTGTTGTGCACCGTCGCGCCGCCCTTGCAGCCCGCGGTCGCGTCGCCGAAGATGGCCACCGCGTTGCCACAGGCGTTGATCGGGGCCGAGATGGGCGCGGTGATCTGGTTGCCGCCGAGCACGCTGCCGTCACCCGAGGTGCGGTTGCCGCCGGCCCCGCCCTTGCCGTGGGTGCGGACGGTCGAGCCGCCCTTGCAGCCCGCGTCGGACTTGCCGATCAGGGAGACGGCGTTGCCGCACGCGTTGACCGGGACGCTGATGGGCGCGTTGACCTGGTTGCCGCCCAGCACGCTGCCGTTGCCCGACGTCCTGTTGGGGATGCCGTTACGGCCGGTGTTGACGACTTCCGCGCCGCCCTGCGAGGTCGCCTCCGACTTGCCGACGGCGGCGATCGCGTTGCCGCTGATGTCGATCGGCAGCGAGATCGGCAGGTCGACCTGGTTGCCGCCGCCGACGGACCCGTTGCCGGAGGTGTCGGCGAGCGCGGTGCCGCCGCCGAACGACATGACGGCCACGGCCAGCAGAGCAGCAGGGCTCGATGCCTTCGCCCACGTACGCATGATGGATGCTCCTAGTGGTTCTGGGGGGATGATGTGAATCGGTTGCGCGCGCCTTGCCCGGGGCACGGCTGTTAAGACGCCGTGCGTTCCACGCGTTGTCACCGCGTGCAGCGGGAGACCCAGGGGATGCGCGAACCGCGTGAACTGACGTTGGTTTCACCCGCGGGCGGCGAGCTGCGGTGGCGCCTTGATGCGCCTGCGCTACCGGTGAACCGGTACGCTTCGCCGCCGCGTTCGTACTGGGAAGCAGCGCTCGCTCCGGAGAGCTCGATCCGGGAAGCCGCGCTCTTCGGGGTCCGGTGGGCGGCCGGGCTATGGCCGGCCCGCGCCCCGGACCTTCGCGGGATCAGTCAGGTGAGAAAGAGGGGTCGTCCGCCGCTGTGCGGACGACGGGGGGAAGCAGGCGCGCCAGAGGTGCGCGACCGGCCTCGAGCCGCGGGTCGAAAGCGGACCTCGCGACGTCCCCCGCAACGGACCCGAACGGCCCGCTGCCACCGCCGTTGGGCACCAAACCGTTGGTGTCCAGGATCTTTCCGGCGCTGGACGGTGACGGCAGGCCAGGATCCTGCTGGCTGTTGAGGCCGTCGACCGTGCGCCCCGCCATGGCTTCGGCGTTGACTGACGCCGTCACGGGGCTGGTGAGTGAACGATGAGCCTGGGACGCGGTCTCATCAAGAGAGCCGGCCTCCGAAGCCTGGGATCCGGTCTCTGCCGCCGCCCCTGTCGCCGCGGTGGTCTCCGCGGCCGCCGGAGCGGCGGTGAGCATGCCGAACAGAACAGCGAGCAGCCACCCTGCGGCCACGAGGGCCCCGGTGGCGGCTGCACGAAGGATGACTCGCCGGGCGCCGGCCGCGAACCGCGCCATCCGGTCCGCCCGGTCGATGGTCACGCCCTGCGCTGAGATGGCGACACGCGGGCGGCGAGCAGCCGGGGCCGAAGCCCGCACCTGCCTGTCCGCCTCGCGCGTCATGTGCCCTCCAAAGCTCCAGAACCGGCCTCACGATGTGAGGCCGGTCCGTGGACTCACCCCTCAACGATCCGTAACCGTAGCAGCACCCAAAGTTGCCGCAAGCACTTTTCAGCCGACGGCCAGAAAATCCCCAACTCCCGCGTACGCAGACCCACCCCAACCACCCCATCCCCCTCCCCCAAGCCCCACGGAACCCCCTTCCCGAGCCCCCGATCTCCCCATCCCGCCCCCTCGCCGGTTTCTCGGTATGACTCAGTGCTCAGAGTTTGCTAACCTTACGGAGCCGACGCGGGATGACGGTCTCGCGTGCAGGCACCAAGTCCGGGTGGCGGAATAGGCAGACGCGCTAGCTTGAGGTGCTAGTGCCCAGTGATGGGCATGGGGGTTCAAGTCCCCCCTCGGACACACACCGCACGCACATGTGGAGGCCGGGTTCAACCCGAGCCTCCACTAGTTGTTTCTGGGGTCGGTAGCTCAACTTGAGTCCAATCTGTGAGTAGATGTCAGCCTTATCGTTCGGATCGGCGTTCCTATAGCGGCCACGCGGTCCCCAAGAGACGTCACCAGCGCGTCGATCTCCTTCCTGCTCATCCGCCGCGCCCCGCTCGCTTCCCGTAGCTGAGCTTGAGCGGCCACCCGCTGCGTCTGGGTCTCGGCGATCCATTGGGTGACGATTCCCAGATCGGCTCCGGCTTCGAGCGCCGCCCGATGCTGAGCGAGTTTGCGATCACACTCGGCGACCTTCGAGCGAGCCGTCTCCAAGGCGCTGTCCGGCGTGCAGGCGTCCTGGCCGTATTCGGCGAGAGTCTTGATCGTCTGCTCACGCCGGCCGGGCTCGAACACCCGGGCCAGCCAGGCGTCGAGCCGGCCGAGCAGGTCGATCTCGCGAAAAGAGGCCACCTTGGGGTGATCGATGTTGTTCACCATGGCGTACTCGGCCGGGTACCGGCAGCGGTAGTACGCCTGGTCGTTGTTCCAGTTGCCCTGCATCCGGCGCTTGCAGTAACCGCAGAAGAGCACGCCGCGCAGGGCGTAGGGGCGGCGGGTCGGGTGCGGCTTGTGGACGGCCGGGCCTCGTCCGCGACTGGCCAGGATCGCCTATGCCTGCTCGAAGTCCTCGGTACTGACCAGCGGCTCATGGGTGAGCTGGTCGGACGAGATCCACTTGTCTCGCGGGTTCCGGCGCTGCTTCGTCATGTGCCCGAGGGCGACGTCCTGCACGTCGATGAGGACCTCGTCCTTCCGCTGCTTGTTCCAGACCTGGCGACCGGTGTAGCGCGGGTTGGTGAGGATGACACGTACGGCGCTCTTCCCCCAGGCCAGCGTGTTGCGGTGGCGATTGCGGCCAGGATCGTAGGCGGACGGGCACGGGATCCCATCGCTCGTAAGTCCTTCAGCGATGGCGTAGAGCCCCTTCGCCGGCGATGTACTCGGCGAAGATCCTCACCACCATCAGGTATGTGTAGGGGTCTGGTTCGAGTCCGTGGGCGACCTCACGGGTCGTGGTCTGGCCAAGCATCGCGCACGTGAGCCACAGCAGCACCTCCCGCGCCGGGAATGGCGTCGCTTTCCTGTCCCGTCCAGCCGTGCAGGCGATTGATCAGGTACTCCACGCGGACAATCTCCTGGTGGCCTTGTGGGAGGCGGCGGAAGGTCGGCCCGAGGGATCCTGACCTCGACTCTGCCCAGCCCGACGCCTCCGCCCGCGACGTCGACGCCGCCGTCCAGTAGCTCCGCCCAGGCCCGGTACGTGCACCAGCTGGCGCGGAGCTCGCCGCCGGGCAGGAGGAACACGAGCGCCGCGCCGACCTGCCGCCCGATCAGCGTAGCGTCGAACGCGCTGCCCACGCCGAGCAGCGCAGCGCCAGCGCGACCCGGCCGCCCAGGGCGACGGGCCGACCCGCCCAACGTCCGGCTGGCAACGTGAACGGGGCCAGCGCGCGGTGTACCGTCCGCCATCCAGCCGAGGCGTCGACCGCGACCAGGCATGAGTCGCTGAATCGGCCCCGAACATCAGAGGGTCCTATCAACAAAAGCTACGGCGAATGGCCGTGTTTCTTGACGGTACTTCTAATGCCGCCACTGTGGGGCCGCCATCGCCTTACTCGTCAGGGTCTATGCTGCCAAATGACAGGCGGTCTAGCGTAGCTGCAACTTCGCTGCCATGAAAGCCTGTCCGCAAAAAGAGCTCACGTTGCCCCAACGAGGATACTACTGATTCTGCTAGTTTTCGCCACCCGCTACCAAGGCGAGATGGCAGTATCGCATCGATCTCCTTGGCGAGACCTGTCGGCAGTTGGCTATAACTCACATTGGGCTGGGCAGGGAACCCTTCATCTACCTCTGGTTGTAGGTGCATCCAAACTGATGACACACCTTCCATGCGCGCCCTGATAGCTCTCATGAGAGTTACGAGAAGTTCCACATCGCTTCTCTGTACACCGATGTCATCCAGTATCGCTGCAGGCAGACCGAAAGACTCCTTTGTGATCTGAAATAGTATGCGAAACTCCTCAGGCGTTAGATGCATAGATTGCCTTGGGCGTGGACTCCTCTCAGTCGAGTTCATCGAAGTACGTCTTTCCTTCCGTTGGCGTAAACACCGTACCACCGTCACCTTCTTCGATGATAACGGCCTTCTTGTCCGGATCCCAGTATCCGATGCGACCTCGGTCGAGGTATCTTTTCTCAACGTTCGGGACTACGCCCTCAAGGACGCCATCAACGTATGCATCTAAATCATCGGGACGCACACCTTTTACATAATGTTCAAACCCCCGTGGGTCTGCGAATCGCTCGTTAGCGTGTCGAGCAATTTTCTCTGCTTCAGGGAGGATGCCAAGCCGGGGGAATCGACTGGCCACCGGCGGCCTCCCGATCCGGCCGATAGTCCCCAGCATCTGAGCCGTGCATGATAGCGAGGCCCGCGAGCAGATAGACGCGCGGACTGCCGTCCTGGGTGGGTCGAGTAGCCCGGATCGCCTGCGCGGCGACGAAATCGTCGTCGCTGACCAGTGCCGGATGGCTCCGCTTCGTCGAGATCGCCCACTCCTGAGGAGCGTTCCAGCCGCGCGCCGTTGCATCGGTGGCGCCGCTGTTCTGGCGGTTCCAGACCTGGCGACCGGTATAGCGCGGATTGCTGAGGATCGCAGCGACGGTCCGTAGCGTCCAAGCATGTCCAGACCTGTGTGGGTTGCGCTGGCGATCCACGTCCGAGGGGCACGGGACGCCGCGTTCGTTCAGCATCCGGGCGATCCCCGCCACGCTGACGCCCGCCAGTCGCTGCGCGAACATCCACCGTACGTGCGGTGCCGTGGCCGGGTCGGCGTCAAGCTGGCGCAGACGGCGTCCCCAGCGGGCGTGCGCCCGGTTCGGATGCGGACCCGCGTCTACCAAGCGGTAGCCGTACGGCGGCCGTCCAGCAAGAAAGCGTCCCTGGTCGGCAGCCTGGTTTCGCATCGCGGCCAGCACGCGGTAGCGGGCACGCAGCACCTCCCGCTGTGATTGCCCGCCCAGCAACAGCATCAACGCCTGATGCGTCGGACTCTCCGGATCTACTGGCCCACCCGCCTCCGGCATCCACAGCTGGACGCCATAGGACTGAAGGAGCGGCAGAAGCTGCGTGAGCTGATCCCCGCAGAACGCTCTTTCGTACTCGCCGACCACGATCGCGTCCCAGCCACGGCCCGGATCGGTCAAAGCCATCAGGGGTTCGGCGGACTGCGGCCGCTCGCTCCACGGTAACCGCCGCGAATATCCGATATACGAACTCAGCCACGATCATGCCCCGACCCGTGACCAGGATCTGCGCCGCCTCGCGCTGCCACCCGCACGAGGAGACGGGATCCTGGAAATCCTTGGTGGAGGTCCGCGCGTAGAGGGCGAACCGCAACGGCCCGTCCTTCGAATGACGGCGAGAAGATCGCGGACTGATGACCTTGTGCTGGACCCAGCTGTCGAACAAAGAGGACATATCTAGTTGACGCAGGAATGCGCCGCCTACGGCACCACACCATGAGGCATCATGGAGAGGCTCAACGACGTGATCCAGGAGGTGAGCATGGCCATCGATCGGTTCACCACGCCGCTGTACGGCATCGCCGAAGCTGCCGGCTACCTCGCGATCCCCGCCTCCACCTTCACCAACTGGGCCTTCGGCTACCAACGCCGTCAGCACGACGGCCGCGCGATCCGCGCCAAGCCGGTCATCACCGCCACCCGGGCAGAGCGGCCGAACGAAGCATCCGTGCCGTTCATCGGCTTGGCCGAGGGCTATGCCCTGGCCGCGTTCCGGCAGGCTGGCGTACCACTGCAGCGCATCCGGCCGGCGATCGACGCATTGCAGCGTGAGCTCGGCCTGGAACACGCCCTGGCCAGCCGCCGGCTCTTCACCGACGGCGCCGAAGTCCTCTACGACTACGCCGAGCACGTCGGCGACGACTCGGCCCGCGAACTGGTCGTCGTCCGCAACAATCAACGAGTCTTCACCGAGATCGTGCAGAACTACCTGCGCCGCGTGCACTTCGCACATGACGGATACGCCGAAGTGATCACCCTTCCGCAATACCGCGTCGCCGAGGTCACGATAGATGCCCGCCACGCCTTCGGCCGGCCCCGATTCGCCCGCGGGGGCGCCAAGATCGAGGACGCGATCGACCTGTTCCGGGCCGGAGAGCCCGTCGATGTCGTAGCGGAGGAGTACGGGCTCACCCGCGACGAGATCGAGGATGTCCTGCGTGTCGCCACCCGAACAGCCGCGTAGGTTCTTCGTCGATCGCAGTCTCGGCCGGGTCGCGGTGCCCAAGCTGCTACGTGAAGCCGGGTGAGACCTGATCACCCTGGCCGAACACTACGGCGTCCCCCAGGACGAGACCATCGAGGACACCCGCTGGATCGAAGACAGCGCCAAGCTCGGCTGGGCCGTCCTCATGAAAGACAAACGCATCCGCTACCGGCAAGCAGAGATCGCCGCGGTCATCGAGCATCAGGCCCGCTGTTTCGTCATCACCCGCGGCGATCTCACGTCCGCCGCCTACGCCGAACGCTTCATCACCAACCAACAGCCCATCTTCGCCGCCTCCAGCAGTCCTGGCCCCTTCATCTATGCCGTCCACACCGACCGACTCGAGCGCCTGTATCCCCCACATCACTGACACCTGCGGCGTGGTCGCCGGGTGTGATGAACTGGAGCATGCCCAAGAGCCGCGGCCGCCGTAAGGCCACCGGCAGCAAGCCGGTCCGTCGTTCGCCCCTGCCACCGCGCCGATCTGACCTGCTGCTGCGTGACGCACGGCAGCTCACCGGCCTGACCGATCCGCTGATGGCCGAGGTCTGGGCCAGCAGTTGGCTCGGTCAAGCGTGGGTGACCGCGGAGCTGGGCGAACGCGAGGCCGAGCATCGGTTGTGCATGGAGGTGACCGGCCGGGCATGCGCCAAGCCCACACCGTACGGCTTGGCCGCGATCGCCGCGCTGGCCCGGGTCGCACCAGCAACCGACGTCACCATGCTGACCGAGACGATCGACATCCTGGCCGAGACGCAGCCACTGCCTCCCTGGTACACCGCCGCATCCGCGGGCACGGCATGGACCCCGGCATCGGCGTGGCGAGCGGTGGACGTGTGGGACAGCGAACAGGTGCTGCTCGTCGATTACGACGGCCCGCATCCCCACACGTTGATGGCCCAGGTACTCAAGCCCGGGGGGCTGATGATCGGCAAGATCGCGGCCCTCGAACCCGGCGCCGCCGCGCAGTGGGACCAGCGGCACGAATCCGACGAGGTGCCCATGCCGATCAACCAGGCTCCGGTGGCTGAGGTGCTCGCCGACCTGGCCGACGCGTTGCGCACCACGGATATCACCTGGCCGCGCAACGACGACGAGGACTTCGTCGACAATCGGGCGCTGGCCTGGTCACGCTGCCGCGACCACCTGCCCGCCCGCCCCGAACGGGACAACCTGCCCGAAGCCGAACGCCACCGCCTGATCCAGGAGTTCGCCACCGCCAACCATCTGGACGACGAAGTGAGCAGGTCACTGGCCGAGCTGTTCCTGGACTACGGCGAGGGCTACATGATCTCCGGCCCGCTGGCCTGGAGCCCGGCCGAGGTCATGCTGCTGCTCACCGACTGGCTGCCCCGCAGGGCCGTGCTCGACGACGACCAGCGCGCGGCCCTTCCCGATGTCCTGCGCCGGTGGGTGGCCTACGCCCTCGGCCGTCGCGGCGTCGATGCACGCTGGATCACCCCGGTGGTCGACGCGGTCGACGACCACCTTCGCGAGTTCCAGCAGGCGTTCGATGACGACACCTCCTGGGGGCCCGCCAGACAGATCGCCGCCGCCCTCGCCGACCGCGGCATCGACCTCACCGATCGGCAAGCCGTCGACGATGCCATCCACGCCCTCAACGCCGAACGACTCGCACGCCGCCTCCTCCCGTGATCAAGCGCGGGTACCGGTAGGCCTTGTTGCCGTCCCGATCGTGGTCCAAGGAGGATTCCGTGCCCTACATGGCTCGTGAACGAGTGGCCGAGTTACTCGCCGCGTCGGCGGAGCCCGCTGCGTCCAGCGCCTTGCGGAAGCTTTCAGCAGCCGATCTCTCGCTGGCGGTCGACGGGCTCGGCCCGCTGCGGTTTCCCGTCTCCGATGAGCAGGCGGTCCAGCTGCGCGAGCTCGGCCGCCGGGCGCGGTTCGGGCGGGGTGAGCAGACCCTGACCGACCCCGAGGTGCGCGACACCTGGGAGATCCCCAAGGAGCTGGTGCGCGTCGAGTGGACGGAAGCGTTCACGACCGTCCTCGACGGGATGCGCGCGGAGCTGGGGCTGCCACCGCACTGCCGGCTCATGCCCGAGCTGCACTCCATGCTCCTGTACGAGACCGGGCAGTTCTTCGTCCCGCACCAGGACTCCGAGAAGGACGACGCCATGGTCGCGACCTTGGTGGTGTCGCTGCCGTCCGCGCACACCGGCGCCCTGCTGCGGGCCGCGGCCGAGCGGGCTGGTTGTGAGAGCACCCTGGCCCTCGCGGAGATCCAGGAAACCTGGGACGCCTACGACCCCGACGAGGACGAGGACGCGTGGTACGGCGACTACCAGGACGAAGATCCCGACGACTACGAGGACCCGGGCAGCGCTGACGACAAGCAGTACGTCCTTCAGGACCTCATCGAGACCTCCACCACCCTCGCCCACTGGATCGGCCCGGATACGGGACGGCTGGAGGACATCTCGCTGGACCTCAGCGACGCCGAGGTGGCCTCGACGACCCCGACGGCCGGCATGACGCCCTACTCCTCCGAATACGAGGGCTACATGGGCAACTACGGCAACACCCTGGACCGCTGGTACCGGCGGGCGGCGCTGGTCATCTGGCCCCGGAACCAGGGCTTCGCCAGCCGCGCCGAGGCGTCTCCAGGATGGGCGCTGGACGAACTCGCCGCGACGTCCCGTGCCGGAAAGATCGCGGAGGCTCGTGAGGCCGCGCGATCGCTGGAGTCCTTCTGGCACGCCGCCGGCCGTTACCCCGGCCAGACCGAACTCCTCGGCAAGGCGCTGGAAGCGGCCAGAGAGCTGGATGACGCGCCGGTCGCGACCATGCTGCTGCGGCCGTTCGCGCTGGAGCGGCTGGTCCCTCCTCATGGTCCTGCATTCGCGGCCCTGGCCGCGCACTACGGCGACATCTGGACGGACGGCCTGCTGCACCATTGGACAGAGGGCTGGCGACCCGGCTCCTACGGCCTCGCTCAGGCGCCGTTGGAGTGGTTCGAAGATCTCCCAGCGCTGTGTGCCGCACTCTCGGCGGAGGGGAGCGCGTCCACCGCAGCCGCCCGCCGCATCGTCGAACTGTCATGGACGATGTTCGCGGGTCAGGTCGCTCCAGCACTCGACGGGCCGCTCACCTCCCGACGGGAAGCATGGCTGACCGCCTTGGGGGCGCCATGCTCCGGGATCATCGCGGCTGCGGCCGGGCTGGAATCAACGGGCGTTCTGGAGGACGCCCACAAGCTCGCGCGAACGGCCGGTGATCGGGCGCACGCCTTGGCGATGGCGACGCTGCGTGCCGCCGGGACGCGCCAAGGGGGCTTCGACGAACTGGCCCTCAACTGTGCCGACCGAATCCGCCTATCACTGGCGCAGCCACAACGCGCGCCGGGCGACTGGTCGATCGAGCTGCCCACCGGATGCGCGTGCGAGCTGTGCGAGATGCTCGACACGTTCCTCCGCTCCCCTGAGCGACGCGCTCACGAATGGCCGCTCGCCAAGGACAGGCGCAGGCACATCCACGCCAGGATCGATGAGGCCGAGCTGCCTGTCCATCACGAGACCAGGCGGCAGGGCCGCCCGTACACCCTGGTGCTGACCAAGACAGAAGCCCTGTTCGAACGCGAGCGTCGCGCCCGCGAGCGCCACCAAGCGGATCTGGCCTGGCTCACCGATGAATGGAAGGTCTGAGCTCTCCTTTACCAGCGGCACCCAGGGTCCTGGTCACGAACAGACGTGGCCAGGGCTTTCTGCTTTCCCGGGGTAGTACGGCGGTGACCAGGTCGGGCCTCGGGGGTCAGCCCGTGCTGGCCTGGTGTGGCTCCTCCAACTTCGTTGCTTCAGCGCATGTGGTTGCCTCTGAGCCGTAGCCGTTACGTAGCCCGCCTCAGAAGGCTCTCCGCTGTACGCCGACATGTAGAGCTACCCGATCATCAACGCACGTTCAGTAAGCCTGCGAAGAACTGTTGACCCCCAACCTCCGGCCCGCACCCTGTTCCAGGACCTCGGTCACCCCTACAACGAAGCGGACACCCTCGGCCGGGTCGGCCACACCCAGGCGGCGCTCGACCGTCCCGAACCGGCCCGGCGGTCCTGGCGTCAGGCTCTCGATCTGTACCGGGCCCAGCAGCGCGGCGCCGACGCAGAACGGGTCCAGACCCAGCTCGCCGCCCTCGACGACCCGGTTCAGGGCTCGGTCTCCGCGAGGGCCTCTTCCACCAGTGTGGCGAGGTCGTAGCCGGACAAGTACTGGCCGGGGGCTCGGGTGGCGAGGGCTTCGCCGATGCGCTGGGCCACCGTGGCGAAGCGGTCTCCCGCGTGGCCGAGGGCGATGTGGGGCGAGTGGTCGGCCGCCGCGGCGAACAGCTGGGCGACCTTGACGACGGCGCGCGTGCTGTCCATGTCGCCGAACAGTTCTCCGGCGGCGCGCCGGAGCACGGCCACGCCCTGTTCGCCAGGGTAGCGGTGGCCGCCGGTGAAGCGGAACCATTCCACGAAGCGGGCCAGGCCGTCCACGTCCAGGACGGAGAGACGGTCGCGGCCCATGGCCTGGGCGATCATGCGGAGGAAGGCGTGGGCGCGTGGCGGGGCGCCATCCTGGTCGGTGACCAGCTCGACCAGCGCGCGGATCCTCCTGAGGTCGGCTCCTCTGAAGGGGAACTCGGGCGATGTGCCGTACATGGCGGCGGCGGTGGAGAGCAGCGCGTCGGTGTAGGTGAGGTGGTGCCGGGTGAAGTCGTCGACCGTGACCTCGCGGTGCACGGCCGCCATGCGTTCGAGCCGCAGCACGTGGTCGAAGAACTCCCGGCCGTGGGCGGGGAAGGCCGCCAGGAGCTCGCGTACGTGCTCGGGCAGCCGGATCGTGTCCGGCGTGGGCGTGGCCGGGCTCATGGTCTCGTACGGGACGGCGGGCTCGGCCGGGCCCCTGGCGACCGGAAGCCGGCGCGGCCGGGTCTCCGTCCGCGCGGAGGAGAGGTCGAAGGCGCCGGGACGCATCGCGCCAGGGCGCCGCTGGACGGTGACCTCCATGGTCTCGGCCAGGGCCGACAGCGCCATGAGGTGGCGGTGGCGCATCCCGGCCCTGGCGGGGAACGGGCCGCCGTGCACGTCCGAGACGGAGTCCTCGGCCCACCAGAGCCGCTCCGAGCCCATGAAGCTGGGGTCACGCCGCACGAGGGTGCCGGCGAGCGTGCGCCGGTCGTGCTTGGCCGCCTCCATGTACTCGTCGTCGAAGCCCAGGTGGTGGCCGAGCTCGTGCGCGGCGAGCGCGAGCCCCCAGCCGGCGTAGAGGTGCTCGGCGTTGGGACGGGCGCCCGGGGTCCTGGGGTGGAAGGTGACCCTCGGCTCGTTCTCCTGGGCCGGCACGAACCGCAGCCTGACGTGCAGCTGGGAGCCGTCGCGGAGCCGGTGCTGGTGGTTGTAGTAGACGTCCACCGCGTCCAGCATGTTCGACTGCTCAAGGAGCAGCTCGGCCTCGCTCATGGCGGGGTCGGCCGCGTACCGGAGGAGCAAGGTGAACTCCGTGACGGCGTGCGTCGTGCCGGCCTCGTCGGTCACGCGCAGCGAGCGCACCTCCAGCCGGGACCTGCTCCGCTCCCATGGGTGCCGCTCCTTGACCTCCTCGCCCGCGTACTGGCGCAGTCGCGCCCACTGTGACGCTCTGACCGCCTGGCGCGGGTCCATGGCGTAGGCGTTGCCGTCGCGCAGGACGGCCAGGGTGCGTTCGTCGTGCAGCGGCAGCAGGGGTGGGCGCGTGTCGGGGTCGAGGTCGGTGCTGCGCGGTTCCCGCGTCGGCGGTGGCGGTGGCGGTGGCGGTGCCGGGGCGGCCGGCGCGGGAGTCTCCGGTGGTTCTGCCAGGGTGCGGAGCCTGTCCAGGCGCTCACGGCCGGCTCCCTCGGGGACGCCCTCGGCGAACGTCGCAAGGATGGCGTCGAGTCTGGCCCGCAGTTCGGCTCCGGCCTCGGGAGTGCTCGCGGTCCTGTACTGGCGCGACAGCAGGCGGAAGACGTTCTGGCGGGCGTTGTGGGAGGTGTCGCGGCCGTCCGGGTGGCCGGTCAGCGCGGCCATCGTGGTGCGCGGGGCGGTCAGTTGCTGGAAGACGTCGGAGACGACGGCCAGGACGGTGGGAGCCACCTGGTCGGGCGCGATCCTGGCGGCCAGGCGTACCCGGTCGGGAGCCTGCGCGGTGCCCTCGCCCAGCCGTACGTGGCTCAGCGCGGCGCCGTCCACCGGCCCCACCTCGAAGGTGATGTGCCGGTCGCCGATGAGCAGGGTGGTGTCGTCCACCCAGCTCCAGGTCATGGACCGGCTGCCGAGGTCGGCCGGCTCGACCTCGGCGTCGAAGGCGGCGCGGGCCTCGGCGACGGTGAGGTCGTCCAGCGCGGCCTGCCTGCCGTCGGCGACGAACCAGTCCCCGATCGGCCGGACCTCGATCTTCCGCTCGGACGGCGGAGCCTGCCACCCGGCCGGATCCGGCCGGTCCGGGTCGTGGTGGAAGGCCACCGCGCCGGTGGGCAGCCCGGCGAACCCGGCGCGTCCTCGCACGTCGCGCACGGGCGTTCCGGTGAGCGGGTCGACCGGGTTCTCCGGTGCATACGCGGTGGCGCCCGGGTCCTTGGTGCCACGCGTCACGGGGGCGGCGGCCCGTGCGGCGGTCACGGCGTTCTCCACCAGCTTGGCCAGGTCATAGCCCGAGAACTTCGTGCCCGGCTGCCTGGCGGCGAGCGCGTCGCGGATGGCGTCGACCACGACGCGGAAGTCCTTGCCCACTTCGCCGTACGCCATGGACTGTGAGGCCTCCGCCGCGGACGCGAACAGCCGGGCGACCTCGACCACGGCTCTTGTGCTCTCGACGTCGCCGAACAACTCACCGGCGGCGCGCGTCAGCGCCTTCACGCCTCGCTCACCGGGGAAGCGCTGGCCGCCCGTGGCACGGAACCACTCGGCGAAGCGCGCCAGCCCTTCCACGTCACTGATGCGGAACCGGTCCATGCCCATCGCCTCCGCCAGCTGACGGACGAGGGTACGGGCGTCCGGCACCGCACCGTCCTGATCGGCGACCAGCTCCAGCAGGGCACGGAAGCGGGTGAGGTCGGGGCCGTCGAACGCGTGGTCGGGCACCGAGTCGTACATGGCGACCGCCGTGGAGATCAGCGCGTCGGTGTAGGCGAGATGGTGCCGGGTGAGGTCCGCGACCGGGACGTCCCGGTGCAGGGCCGCCATGCGGTCGAGCCTGAGCGCGTGCTGGAAGAACTCGGGCCCGCTGACCGGGAACCTCTCCAGCAGGTCGCGTACGTGGTCGGGCAGCCGGGTGTTCTCCGCCGTGGGCACCGGCAGGCGCATCGTCTCGTACGGCACCGCCGGACTCGCGGGACCGGCGACGACCGGCAGGTTGCGTGACGCCGTCGTGGTCCGATCGATGAGGCGGCGGCTGTCGCGACGCCGCGGGACGGTGACCTCCTTGGTCTCCGCCAGGTCGGAGAGGATCTCCAGGTGACGCGGGCGCAGGCCGACCACCGCCGGGAACTCGCGTCCCTGATGGTCACGCACGACTCTCGCCGATGAGGCCCAGAAAGGTCGGTCGGCGCCCATGAGGGTGCGATCCCGATGGACGTAGGGGGCGGTCAGCGTGCGCCGCCCGTACTCGGTCTCGTCCACGTAGTCGTCCGGGAAGCCCAGATGGTGGCCCAGCTCGTGGGCGTAGAAGGTGATGGCCTGGCCGACGGAGAAGTGGGCGTAGTCGGGTCGTCGCCCGGTGTCGGGGGCCAGCAGGACGGCGGGCTCGTTCCCCTTGGCCTCCACGAACTCCACCCGCAGGTGCAGCTGGGAGCCGTCGCGAAGCCTGTGCTGGTGGTTGTAGTACAGATCGATGGAGTCGAGGAGGTCCGACTGCTCCTTCAGCAGTTCCTCCCTGCTCAGATCGGGGGCTCTGAACCGGACCAGGAGGGTGAACTCGGTGATGGGGTGGGTCGTGCCCGCCTCGTCCGTCACATCCATCAGGCGCACTTCGAGGAGCGACAGCACTTGTTTGCGGTGCTCCCGCTCCTCGACCACCTCGCCGCGGAACCGGCGAAGGTCGGCCCACTGCGATGCCTTGAGTGCCTTCTTCGGGTCGATGGCGTACGCGTTGCCGTCGCGCAGCGCGGCCAGGCTCCGCTCGTCGTGCTGAGGGAGCAGCGGCGGCCGGGTGTCGGGGTCGAGGTCGGTGCTGCGGGGCCCGCCCTGCCCGGTGACGGCCTGACCAGCGGGTTCGGCCTGCGCGGACAGGTCCGCGACGGTCATGAGGGGCGCGTCCGAGATGTCCGTGGAGGCCGTGGTGCGGACATCCGGCGCGGCCTGGGGGTCCTGCGCGGGCTGGGCATCCGGCGGGGCCTGGGTGTTCTGTGCTGGTTCTGCGGGTGCCGTGGGAGTGGTGACGGTTTTCGGCTCGGGTGCGGCTTGGCCCTGCGGGTGCTGCTCGGGGGCGGACTGAGCGTGGTTTTGGGGGTGCGACGGTGCCTGGCGGTGGTTCGGGATGGTCGGCTGCTGGGTGTCGGGGGTCGGCGTCGGTGAGGTGGGGCGCTGCGGGCGGTCGCCGTTGAGGAGGCGCTGCAGATCACCGGTGGCGGGCCGCTGCTGGTCGGTGTCCGCGACGTCGCGGGTGTTCTGCGCCGACAGGTCGGGCATGGCACGCTGGTGCGGGAGGACCTGCGGCTGCGCTGCGACGGTGTCAGGACCGGTCGGCCGGGGCCCGTCCGGCGACGGTCCTGTCCCGTGCGTGGCCGGGCCGTGCCCGTGCGTGGCCGGGCCGTACCCGTCCGTGCTCGTCCCGGCCAGGTGCGTCCCCATGCTGGCGGCGTAGTTCGACAGGGTGGTGATCGGGCGGACGGCCGCGCCCATGACGTGCACGTTGAACGGGCTGTACGTGTTCGCCCGGAACCCGCCGGCAGCGGCGGCGCCCACCAGGGACTCCAGGGTGATCCGTCCGGGATCGCCGTACACCAGGACCCCGGCCCCGACCTGGCCCGCCACGGAGCCGGGCACGTTCGGCAGGGCAGTGGCAAGCACGGCCCTCGGATAGCGCTGGAACGCGGGCAGCACCCCGGTGCGGGCGCCCGCCGTCCGGTACAGCGTGCCGATGCCGGGCAGCCGGTCGATGTACCTGACCAGGTGGCGACCGAGCCAGACGCCGGTCGCGGTGCCGATGACGGTGCCGACGATGATGGCGTTGGTCAGCTGCCAGTCCCACTCGTCCCGCAGCCCCTCCTTGATCTGGTCGCGCTGGGCCTTCAGGCTGGCCAGACCTTCCAGGAGCTCTTCCGGGATCTCGGTCGCGAGCTCCCACGCGAGGAAGCGGCTGCCGGCGCCGGCCGCCAGCACGGTACGGCCGGCGCCCGTGGCGGGTCCCGCGCGGCCGGCGACGAGCAGCAGCCGGCGCAGCAGCAGCTGGGCACGGACGCTGCCCAGTTGCGCGGACAGGCGTACGACCAGCGCCGCGAAAGGGCTGCTGACGGCCACGATGCCGAGCGCGGCCGCGGTGACCGACACCCAGAAGGCGATGTTGATCGACCGCTTGGTGAAGTCGGCCTCCAGCGCGAAGGAGGCGAAGTGCTCGGCCAGCTGCGCGGCCTGGTTGGCCTTGGCGACGACGCCGGTCCTGTCGTCGAACTGCCGCCGGACGACCGTGAACGCGGGCGGTTTGGCCGGGGAGGTGTATCCGGCGTCGATGGCGCTGACGGCGGTGCCGGTCTTGTCCACCGCGTCGCCCATGGTGGCCGCCAAGGAGTCGAACAGCTGGGCCGCCCGGCCCAGCTCCACCGTCCTGGTGTCGGCGGGCCACGGCTCGCCCGCCGTGAACAGCGGGATGAACGTGTAATTGACCCAGTCGGGCAACGCCGACGTCTCCCAGGCCGGGCGCACCTCGGTCGTGGGGACCCGCCGGATCGGCGACCCTCTGCCCGGGACGTAACTCGGATTGATCGGTTTCGCTGTCGCCATCTGACGCCGTGCTCCGTCAGGTGGGGCCGAGCATGCGGGCCGTGCGCTGCGCCAGCTCCGCGTCGGTGCTCAGCGAGTTGCCGACGGCCTTGCGTAACTTGGCCGGCATCTTGTTGATGTCCTGCACGAGCGCGCCGGTGTCGTGGAGCCACAGGTCCAGGCCGCCGTTCGCCTCAAGGGCCCGGATGAACGCGGTGCCGGCCGCTCCCGTGCCCCAGATCTTGGCCGCCAGCAGTCCGCGCAGCTCCGTCTCGTCCGACCGGTAGGCGGTGTCCAGATCACTCGCCATGAGCTCGAACTGGGAGATGCCGGTGGAGATCGGCTCGACGATCTCGGTGCCCTCCTCGTTCCTCACCGGTGACCGTCCCCCTCGGCCATCTGGCCGGCCAGCTGCCGCATCAGGGCCTCGACGTCGCCTTCGACGTGTGCGCGCATCTGCTCGGGCGGCACGATCGAGGCGAAGATCTCCACCACCCTTTCCTGGGCCGCGAGCGTGGCCCGGTGGATGGTGTCCTTGATCGTGTCCGCGAGTCCGCGGGCGTCGGGGCGGCGGAACACGCGGGGGTCGAGGTCGAGGCTGATCAGCTCGCCGCGGGCGCCGACGGTGGCGGAGACGAGGCCGTCCGCCGACTTCTCCGTGACCTCGACGGCGCGGGCCTGCTCGTTCAGGGACAGCGCTTCGCTCTGCAACCGCATGAACCGGGCTTGGAGCTCGTCGGTATAGGCCTGCAGCCCGCCCGCATCAACGTTCATCGACATATCCCCCAAAGTGTCTGCCCGGTAACGTACCAATGACAACACCCGTCACAACAGGACATCCACCGCCAGCTCCTGCACCTCCGAGACCTCGGCCCTGGGCACCCACAGCCTGTGGACACCGCGGTCGATCCGGTCGAGGTCCAGCTCCTTGGCCACGGTGACCTGCGCGCCGACGTACTCGATGAGCACTTTGTCCCCCCGCTGCGCGCACAGCCGGAACGGCGCGTCCCGCCAGGTGCAGACGGTGACGACGTGGCGTACCCAGGCGCACTCCGCGGCGGGGACGGGCCTGACGTACAGGTCGTCCGCCAGCCGCTCGAACCCGGCGGCGGGCGAGGCGCGGCGCAACCGGATCCACAGTCCGTCCTCCAGCAGCTGTGGAGCGGCGTCGTACACGGCTCCCATCCACGAGGCCCGATAGCTCATCCGGGCTCCTCCACCAGCCACTTCCCGCGATCGGCGTCGAACTGCGCGCGCAGCCGCTCCACGCCGCCTGTGCCCAGCTCCAGGATCTCCGCCCCGTACGGCAGCAGGATGCCGTCGATCTTGTACTCCCTGACGAGCTCGTCCGCGCTGGGCGCGAGGCCCATCCCGACGAACGGCGGCTCCTCGACGACCCACCCGGCGACGGCCCGCATGCTCTGCTCGTCCGTCCCGCCGTAGGGCGTGCGGTAGAGGGACAGGCCGACGGCCGGCCAGCGCAGGATGTTCACGGTGCCGTCGCGAGTGAGCGCCTCGTCCCTGGCCAGGGCCTCCGTCAGGGCGGCCGGCTTCGTGAGGTGCGCCACGTCCGTCGCGAGGTGGCAGTAGCCGGACACCCGCGGCTCCCCCGTGCTCAGCAGCTCCAGGACGTCGAACGGGCGCAGCAGCTTCTGCACGATCGGGACGCCCGCGTCCGGCGCCGAGGCCACGGCCTCCCGCAGCGCCGGCACGGCGAGCCTGGCCACCGTCCCCGGCTCCAGGTAGAAGCAGACCGGCCGCCCCGGATTGACCGCCAGCCCCCAGTGCGGGTCGGGCCAGCGGGCCGCCAGCTCCGGCAGGGTCACGACCCGGAAGTGGGAGGCCACCTCGCCCATCGACTCCGGCGAGGTGAACACGGCCAGCCACGTGCGCCCGTCGGCCGTGAACGTGGGCCAGACCACCGGCGTCTCACCCCGCGCCGCCTCGTCGCCGATCGGGAGGGCGAAGGCGGCGGTGCGCAGCAGGTCCGAGCAGGTGGACCAGTCGCCGCGGGCGTGCGCCCTGCCGAGCGCCTCCTCGAACGTGCTCGCGACCCGCATGGCGTCACCTTAGTGGGTGCGCGGCTCACCGCAGGGCGTCCACCGGCTCCATCCTGGCGCCGCGCAGGGCCGGGTAGAGGCCGGCCAGCAGGCCCACCACCGCGCCGGCGACGGGTGCGGCGACGGCCAGGCGGACGTCCAGGAGCGGCGTCCACTGTTTGGCGGCCGCGACGGCGACCACGGTGACCACGCCGAGCGCCGCGCCGACCACGCCGCCGATCAGCCCGATCAGCGTCGACTCCAGCAGGAACTGCGCGGCGATGTGCCGGCGGGCGGCGCCGAGCGCGCGGCGCAGGCCGATCTCCGGCACCCGTTCCATGACGGTGACCAGGGTGACGTTCGCGATGCCGACGGCGCCCACGACCAGCGAGACCAGGCCGAGGATGAGGAAGAGCGCGTTCACGTCGTCCTGCGCCTGGTCGCGGGCCCTGGTGGGGCTGGGCGGCGCGACCACGTGCAGCATGTCCGCGTTGCCCGGGCTGAGCGCGGCGGGCGCCTGGCCGGCGATCAGCCCGGCGGCTCCCAAGGTGGTGTTGACCAGCACCCGGGTGACGTCGCGGAGGCCGAACTGCCGGCCCGCCGTCGGCGGCACGATCACCGCCGTGCTCAGGTTCCGCTCGCGGCGCAGGTCGCCCATGATGCCGATCACCGTGTACGCGTGCTTGCCGATGAAGATCGCCGGTGACCGGTCGAGCCGGGTGACGCCGAGCGCCCTGGCCGCCTGGTCGCCGATGACCGCCACCCGGTCGCCCCGCTGGACGTGTCCCGTGTCGTAGAAGCGGCCCTGCAGCATCCGGCCGCGCGCCGCCTCGGGCAGCCCGGTCGTCGCGGCCAGCACGGTCAAGGACTGCGTGGTGACCCTGGACGGGTCCACGATGTCGTTGGAGCGTACGGACAGGTTGGAGCCGTCGTCGCTCTCGGCCACCGCGGCGGCCGACTCGACGCCGCGCAGCCTGGTCAGCCGGTCGATCGCGGTCCACTCCACGAGCGGCTCGAACTCCTGCTCCGGCACCTCCACGGTGATGGCCGTGGCCACCAGCTCGTCGAAGCGGCCGACGATCTGGTTGCCCGCCGTCGCGGCCACGCCGAGCGTGACGACGAGCGTCGTGATGCCGAGCACGGTGCCGAGCGTGGTGAGCGCCGAGCGCACCGGCCTGGCGAGCATGCCGGCGACGGACTCGCCGACCAGGTCGCGTACGTGCATCACGCCTCCTCCGCCGGCACGCCGTCGGTGATGCGCACCCGCCGCCCGGCACGCGCGCCGACCTCCTGCTCGTGCGTGATGACCACGATCGTCAGCCCCTGCCCGCGCAGCTCGTCGAACAGGCCGAGCACCGCCTCGGTGTTGCGGCTGTCGAGGTTGCCGGTGGGCTCGTCGCACAGCAGCAGGGGCGGCTCTCCCATGAGGGCTCTGGCGATGGCCGCGCGCTGTCGTTCGCCGCCGGACAGCAGGCCGGGCGCGAAGTCGGCGCGGTGGGCGACGCCGACCCGTTCCAGAGCGGCCATCGCCCGCACGCGCCGCTGCCTGATCGTGCCCCGCCGTCCGCGATAGACCTCGGCGAGCATGACGTTCTCCACGACGCTGCGGTGGGACAGCAGGTGGAAGGCCTGGAAGACGAAGCCGATGCGGTCGGCGCGCAACCGGGTCCTGGCGCCGTCGCGCAGGGTCGTGGTCTCGACGCCGTCCAGCCGGTAGCTGCCGGTGCTCGGCCGGTCGAGCAGGCCGAGCACGTTGAGCAGGGTCGACTTGCCTGACCCCGACGGGCCGGTGATGGCCAGGTAATCGCCCCTGCCGACCCGCAACGTGACGCGGTCGAGTGCGCGGACCGGCGGCTGGGCGGGGAACTCCCTGCACACCTCCGTCAGCTCGATGACCGGCTCAGCCACCGCCGACCACCACCCGGTCACCCTCCTTGAGCGCGCCGGTGACCTCGACGTTCCCGTCCGCGGTCAGGCCCGTGCGCACCTCGACGTCGTTGGTCTCGTCCGGCGCGTGCTCGACGCGTACGCGGGCCTTCCCGTCGGCCGAGGTGATCACCGCGGCCACCGGGACCACCAGCACCGGCTCCTCGGTCGCGCCCACGGTGACCCGCGCCGTGACCGCCGTGCCGGCCTTGAGCGCCTTGCTCGTGGCGGGCGTGAGCAGGATCGGTACGGCGCCTTCAGGCGGCTCCTCGGCGCCCGGCACCTTCGCCCGGTCGCCGACCGCGGTGAGCGTGGCCCGATACGTTCTGCCCGTGCCGAGCTCGATGCTCGCCTCCATGCCGGCGCGCAGCAGCTCCGACTCCGCCGCCTCGACGCTCGCGGTCACCATGAACGACGAGCTGGTGACGGTGGCGACCTCGTCCTCGACGCGCTGCCCCGCCTTCACCGACACCTTCTGCACCCGGGCGGGCAGCTTCGGCAGGAACACCACCTCGCCGGGCGGGACGGAGGTGCCGTACGTGCGGGCGTACTCGGCCAGCATCTCCTTGGCCGCCGCCACGTCCTTCCTGGCGCCCGCCACCTTGAGCCGGGTGGGTGACAGCCTCCTGGCCTGCCGCAGCGCCTGCTGGGCCGTGACCAGGCTCTCCTTGGCGGTGCGTACGGCCTTGCGCAGCTCCTCCAGCCGTTTCTCCCTGGTTTGCCGCGCCTCCTCCATGGCCAGGCCGCGCGCCTCGTGGGCGGCGGCGAGGTCGGCCCTGGCGTTCTCGACCCGCATCCGCAACAGGCCCGTGTCAGCGGGCGGCTGACTCGCGGAGATGAAGGTGGGGGTGGGGGTGAGGCTGGGGGTGGGGGTGGGCGTCGGCCGGGTCCTGGCCGCTTCCAGCTCCTGCTCGGCCGCCGCCAGCTTCTCCTCCGCCGCGCGTACGGCCGCGTCGGCCGCCGCCAGCTTCGCCTCGTCCTCGGGCGTCAGCCGCCGCTCCTCGGCCTGCTTCAGCGCCCGCTTCGCCGCCGTCAGGTCCGCCTCGGCGTTGTCGAGCTTCACCTTCAGCGGCAGCACGTCACGGCCCTGGTCGAGCGCCTGCTGCTCGGTCGCGAGGGTTTCCCGCGCCGTCTGTACGGCCTTGCGCAGCGTGTCGTACGCCTGCCGGTCGGCCAGCGACGGCTGCTGGGCCTCGTACCCCTTCTTCGTGTACATCCTGGTGACGGCGGCGATCGTGGCCTGGTCGAACACGCCCGTCAGCGGCCCGCCGAAGCCCAGCCTGCGCAGCGCCCGCTGCAGCTGCCTGACGTCGGCGCCCTTGCTGCCCGGGGCGATCGTGCGGTGCATCGGCACGGAGCCGCGCAGCGCGAACACCGGGCGGCCGTTGACCTCCATCAGCACCGCGCCCTCCTTGATGCGGCCCTTGCGCGGCGCCCTGGTCGCCCTTTGCAGCTCCGCCGCGCCGCCGACCGCTCCGGCGAGGGTGATGGGCAGGGGCGAGCCGTACTCCAGGGTGCCGCTGGTCACGACGGTGCTGACGAGCTCGCGGCGCTCGACGGCGGCGGTGACGAGCGAGGGCCTGGGCGCGGCCCTGCGGGCCGCCTCGTCGGCGGGCGAGCGTAACCGGGTGCTCAGCGCCCAGCCCGCGGCGGCGATGACGACGACGCCGGCGATGATGCCGGCGATGAGCCTGCGTGGCGACCTCATGGCGGCTTCACATGCCGAACCGGTCGTTGACCTGCTCGTCGATCGCCGCCTGGCGCGGCAGGTAGGCGGGGTAGAAGTCCCTGCCGCACTCCAGGTCGTCGAGCGCCGCCTTGATCTCCCTGTTCAGGTAGGGGCGCGCCTCCTCGGGGGTGAGGGTGGGCGCGTAGATCATCGGCAGCTCGCCCTCCTTCGCCGGAGGCGCGACGTCGGGCACGTCGTCGCGCTGTGCCCGGCCCAGCCTGTCCTCCTGGGCACGGAACATCTCCTGGCCGCGCCTCGCCATGGCCAGCGGCGTGGTGTCGCTGATCGCGTTGCCCTTGCCCTTGAGGCAGGTGGCCATGGCGGCGGCGAGCTCGACCAGCTCGGGGTCGCTGTTGAGGTCGCTCTTGAGCGCGCGCGATCAGGTGACGGGCAATGCGGCGGCCAGCAGGACGACGCCGAGCGACCCCGCCAGCGAGCCCACCGCCATGACCCGGGCCAGCAGGGGACGGCCCGTGCCGCTCGCCCAGCCGTGCACGCCGGCCGCGGCCATGACCGCGCAGAACACCAGGAGCTTGGCGGCCAGGATCCGGCCATAACCGGGCTCGGCGAGCGAGGCCCAGGTGACGCCCTTGTGCCAGGCGATGGCCACGCCGGTGGCCAGCTGCACGGGCAGGAACGCGGCCACGGTGAGCAGGCCGAAGCGCCGGCCGACCGCGTTCAGCACCTGGCCGCGCCGCTCGTCGTCCAGCAGGCGGCGGGCCAGCGGCAGCACCACCAGCGACACCGTGAGCTGCCCGCCCACCCAGAGCGCGGCCCCGAGCACGTGCAGGAACCGCACCACCGACCACCACGTCATGACGCGCCCTCCCGGCATACGCGCAGTGCGACGCCCGACCTCGGCGCTGTGGCCGGGGCATCGGATCGGACCAGGATTTGACATCCTCCCCCCTCGTGAACGGGGGGGTCGAGGAGGGCACGCCGGATGGCCAGTTGCCCGGCGGGGGTGCCGCAGGATCGTGCTGTGCGCGGAGGGCATCGTGCCGCGTGTGAAAAGGGGTGCGTGAGGGCGAGGCCCCTCATCGGCGACGCTCTGACGCTACGCGGGCGTTCGGGAAATCCTTGGCCTGCCCACGGCGATGACTCGTGCAAATGCCGGACGTGCCGCCCCGGCCTTTGGCATGCGGCGGCCTACTGTCCTTACCGACCGGCCGTTCCCGCACCGGAGGAGGGGATCCATGTCGGGCAGTGACGTCCGCGGCCTGCTCTCTCCCTTCCTGTTGCTGCTCATCTGCGAGCGGCCCGGTCACGGGTACGACCTGATCGAGCGGCTGGCGCGGCTGGGGGCGTCCGACGCGGAGCCGGGGCAGGTCTATCGGGCCCTGCGCTCGCTCGAACGCGCCGGCCACCTGGCCTCCGACTGGGTCGCCTCCGAGGCGGGGCCCGCCCGCCGGCGCTACGAGCTGACCACCGGCGGGATGGCCGAACTGCAGGCGTGGATGCGCCGGTTGACCGAAGTGCGCGGGTTGCTGGAGACCTGCCTGGACAGATGGACGCGGATCAGCTCGGCAGCCGATACCCACGACGTCCCAGGTGGTGCGGGTGGGCGGGGCTCGGGCGTGCGGGAAGGGTCGGGGTGGGAGGAGGCGTCGTGGGCGAGGACCCGGCGATGAGCGCCGTGTCCGCCGTGTCCGCCGTGTTCGAGCGGCGGGCGCAGCCGACGGCGGCCGTGGGTGCGGACGCCGAACTGATCGTCCGCGCCTGCCAGGAGATGGCGGAACGGTTCCGCGCGGGCGGGAAGCTGCTGGTGTTCGGCAGCGGCGGGTCGGTGGCCGATGCTCAGCACGTCGCCGTCGAGTTCGCGCATCCGGTCGTCGTCGGCAAGCCGGCGCTCCCTGCCCTCTCGCTGACCACGGACCTGGCCCTGGCCACGGGGATCGCTCGCACCCAGGGTCTGGACGGCATCTTCGCCGCCCAGCTGCGGCTGCTGGCCGCGCCGCACGACATCGCGCTTGGTCTGTCGGCCGAGCCCGGCTGCCCTGCCGTACGCGATGGGCTGACGGCGGCGCGCGAGCTGGGTCTGCTGACGGTGGCGCTCGCAGGAGGGCACGCGGCGTCTGAGGCGGATCACGTGGTGGTCGTGCGCTCCGGCGATCCGCTGGTCGTCAAGGAGGTGCACATGACGATCTATCACGTGCTGTGGGAGCTGGTGCACGTCTTCTACGAGCTGGAGGCGGTCCGATGACGGAGTCGTGTCACGACGGGGTCTGCGTCACGTGCTCGGACGTGGCGGTGCCGGTGCTCGTGGTGCGGTTGCTGGAGGACGGGATGGCGCTGGTGGAGACGGAGTCGGGGACGGCGGAGGAGGTCAGCGTGGCGCTGGTGGACGCGCGGCCCGGTGACGTCGTCCTGGTGCACGCCAAGGAGGCCATCGCGAGGAGGGACCCTTGAGTACGGTCGGTCAGCCCGGCGGGATCGAGGCCCTGTACCCGTTCCTCGCCCCGGCGCCCGCGGACAGGGAGGCGGTCGTCGCCGACCTGTGCGCGTCCACGCGGAGGAAGGCCGGCGAGATCGTCGCCCTGCGCCGGTCCCTGGTCGCCTCGCACGGCGAGCGGCTGGTGGCGTGCGCGCGGGCGATGGCGGCGGCGATCGAGGCAGGGGGCCGGCTGTTCGCGTTCGGCAACGGCGGCAGCAGCACGGACGCCCAGGCCGTCGCCCAGCTCTTCGCCGCCCCACCCGAGGCAGCCCGCGCGACCGCCGCACCGCCGCAGCCGGCCCGCGCGGTGGCGGCGGTGGCGTTGGCGCAGGATGTCGCGCTGGTCACGGCGTTGTCGAACGACGTCGGGTACGAGCTGGTGTTCGCCAGGCAGCTCGCCGCGCTCGGGCGACGGGGTGACGTGGCCGTGGGGTTGTCCACCAGTGGGGGGTCTCGGAACGTGGTCGATGCCATGGCGGAGGCGTCCAGGCGCGGCATGGTGACCGTGGGGATGGCGGGTTATGACGGCGGGGCGATGGCGCAGGAGGGGCGGGTGGCGTACCTGTTCGTGGTGCCGTCGGCGTCCGTGCACCGCATCCAGGAGGCGCAGATCACGCTCTGCCACGTTCTGTGGGAGCTGACCCAGCGGGTGCTGGCCGGCGAGATGTGACGGGCATGGCCGGTACGGGGGTGCGCCGGGTCAGGGTGCGGGTCGAGGGGCTGGTGCAGGGTGTGGGGTTCCGGCCGTTCGTGTGCGGGCTGGCCGGGACGTACGGGGTGTCGGGGTTCGTCGGCAACGACCCCGGCGGGGTGTTCATCGAGGCGGAGGGCGAGCCGGGGAGGCTGGAGGCGTTCACGGCCGGGCTGACGGGCCAGGCGCCGCCGCTCGCGCTGGTCGAGCGGGTCTCGGTGGAGGCGGCGGAGCCGGTGGGCGAGCCGGGTTTCCGCATCGTGCCGAGCAGGCGCGGCGAGCGGCCGAACCCCGCCCTGGTGCCTCCGGACGCCGGTACGTGCACCGCCTGCCTGCGCGAGCTGCGCGACCCCGGAGACCGCAGGCACCGGTACGCGTTCGCCAACTGCACCGGCTGCGGGCCGCGGTTCACGATCGTCACCGGCGTCCCGTACGACCGGTGCGCCACCACGATGGCGGACTTCGCGATGTGCGCCGCCTGCGCGCGGGAGTACGGCGACCCCGGCGACCGCCGCTTCCACGCCCAGCCGGTGTGCTGCCCGGCGTGCGGCCCCGAGCTGCGCGCCCTCGGCGCGGACGGCCGGCCGGTGCCCGGGGATCCGGTCGAGGTGGCGGCCGGGTGGCTGGAGGAGGGGCGGGTCGTGGCGGTCAAAGGGCTGGGCGGCTATCACCTCGCCGTCCTGGCCGCCGACGACACCGCCGTTGCCGTGCTGCGGGCCCGCAAGCGCCGCGAGTCCCGGCCGTTCGCCGTGCTCGCGCGGGACGTGGCGGCGGCCGGGACGCTGGTCCACCTGGACCCGGCGGCCGAACGGCTGCTCACCGGCACGCCCCGCCCGATCGTGCTGGCCCCGCGCCGCCGTGCCGCCCCGGTGGCCGACGCCGTGGCGCCCGGGGCCCGCGACCTGGGGGTGATGCTGCCGTACACGCCGCTGCATCACCTGCTCGCCGACCGGCTGGCCGCGCCGTACGTGCTGACCAGCGGCAACCTCACCGACGAGCCGATCGCCCACCGCGACGAGGACGCGCTGCGGCGGCTGGCGGGCGTCGCCGACGGGTTCCTCGTGCACGACCGGCGGATCGAGGCGCCCGCCGACGACTCGCTGGTGCGGGTCTTCCGCGGCCGGGAGCTGGTCGTGCGCCGATCGCGCGGCTACGCCCCCGCCCCCGTCCCCGTGCCGTGGCGCTTCTCCCGGCCGGTGCTCGCCTGCGGCGCCCAGCTCAAGAACACGTTCTGCGTGGCCAGGGGCGACCAGGCGTTCCTGTCGCAGCACATCGGCGACCTGGAGAGTTACGAGACCCTGCGCCTCTTCACCGAGTCCGTCGAGCGCTTCTGCCGGCTGTTCGGCGTCCGCCCTGACGTGGTCGCCCACGACCTGCACCCGGAGTACCTGTCCACCGCGTACGCGCGCGAGCGCACCGGCGTGGACCTGGTCGCCGTGCAGCACCACCACGCGCACGTCGCCTCCTGCCTGGCCGAGCACGGGCACGGCGGGCCCGTCATCGGGGTGGCGTTCGACGGGCTCGGCCTGGGTGACGACGGCACGCTGTGGGGCGGGGAACTGCTGGTCGCCGACCTGCTCTCCTATCGGCGGGCCGGGCATCTGGAGGCGGTGCCGATGCCGGGCGGCGCGGCGGCCGTACGCCAGCCGTGGCGCATGGCGGCGGCCTGGCTGGACCGGCTCCACGGCGGCGCCCTGCCCGATGCCCTGCCCGATCTGGCGGTGGCCGCGCGGCATCGGGAGCAGTGGCCGGTGGTGGCCGGGATGGCGCGGTCCGGGCTGAACGCGCCGCTCACGTCCAGCGCGGGGCGGCTGTTCGACGCGGTGGCGGCGATCGCGGGGGTGCGCGATGTCATCGGGTACGAGGGGCAGGCCGCCGCAGAGCTGGAGGCCCGGGTGGATGCCGGGGAGCGGGGGGCGTACCCGGCGCGGGTGATCGCCGGCGAGCCCCTGGTCATCGCGGCAGGCGACCTGGTCGGAGCCGCGGCGGAGGACGTCGCGGCCGGTGTGGACGCGGGACGGATCGCCGCCCGCTTCCACCACGGGCTGGCCGCCGCGGTGGTCCGCGCGGTCACGATCCTGGGCGAGGAGACGGGACTCCGTACGGTGGCGTTGTCCGGCGGCGTCTTCCAGAACACGGTCCTGCTGGAGGCGGTGGTGTCGGGCCTGGAACGCGAGCACTTCCAGGTCCTGACCCATTCGCGAGTCCCGCCAGGCGACGGCGGCCTCGCCCTCGGCCAGGCCGTCATCGCCGCCGCCCACGACCGCCGCTGACCGCGCCGCCCGCCGGCGGGCGGTGGTCAGCAGATGCGTGGGAGGGGGTCGCCGACCAGGAGGTCGACGATTCTGGTGCCGCCGAAGGCGGTGTTGAGGAGGACCATTCCCGCGGGGTCGGGCTCGATCGTGCCCACCACCGCCGCGCCCTCGCTCACCGGGTGCCGCCGGAGCGCCGCGACGGCCGCGTCGGCGTGCTCGCCGTCCACGACGGCGACGAACCTGCCCTCGCAGGCCACGTACAGCGGGTCGAGGCCGAGCAGTTCGCAGGCGCCGCTCACGATCGGGCGGACCGGGACCGCGCGTTCGTCCACCCGTACGGCCACCCCGGCGCCGCGGGCCACCTCGTTCAGGACGGTCGCGACCCCGCCCCTGGTGGCGTCGCGCATCATCCGCACGGGGGCGGCGTCGAGGAGGGCGGCGACGGCGTCGTGCAGGGGCGCGGTGTCGGAGGTCAGGTCCGCCTCGATGTCGAGGTCGCCCCGGGCGATCATGACGGTGATGCCGTGCTCGCCGACCGGCCCCGACACGATCACCGCGTCCCCCGGCCTGACCTGCGCGTCGCCCAGCGTGACCGGCCGTTCGAGCGCCCCGACGCCGGACGTGGTCACGTAACAGCCGTCGGCCTTGCCGCGCTGCACCACCTTGGTGTCGCCGGTCACCACCCGCACACCGGCCCGCTCGGCCGCGGCCGCCATGGAGGCGGTGATCCTGCGCAGGTCGGCGATCGGGAACCCCTCCTCCAGGACGAACGCCGCCGACAGGTACATCGGCCTGGCCCCGCACACCGCGAGGTCGTTGACGGTCCCGTTGACGGCGAGGTCGCCGATGTCGCCGCCGGGGAAGAACAGCGGCGAGACGACGTACGCGTCGGTGGTGAGGACCAGCCGGCCGGTGCCGAGGTCGAGCGTGGCGCCGTCGTCGAGCGGGTCGAGCGCCGGGTTGCGGAAGGCGTCGGCGAAGACGGCCTCGATCAGCGTCCGCGACGCCTTGCCGCCCGCGCCGTGCGCCAGCGTCACCCGCTCCTCGGTGAGCTTGGGCCTGCGACGGCGGGCCCGTTCGATCCGCTCCAGCACCTGGACCTCACGGGAGGCCACAGCTTCGTCGTTCACGGCCGGCTCCCCAGAGTCAGCGGTACGGGCGCACGCCGCCGGGCGAAGCGGCCGAAGTTGTAGTAGGCGGCGCAGGCCCCCTCGGACGACACCATGCAGGTGCCGATGGGCGTCTCGGGCGTGCAGGCGGTGCCGAAGACCTTGCACTCCCACGGCTTCAGCACACCTTTCAGCACCTCACCGCACTGGCACGCCTTGGGATCGGCCACCCGCACCCCCGGTACGGCGAAGCGCACCTCGGCGTCGTACGCCGCGTAGGCCTCCCGCATCCGCAGCGCGGAGTGCGCGATGAACCCCAGCCCGCGCCACTCGAAGTGCGGCCGCAGCTCCATCACCCGCGAGATCGCCGACAGCGCCCGCGGGTTCCCCTCCCACGGCACCACCCGCGTGTACTGGTTCTCGACCTCGGCCCGCCCCTCGGCGAGCTGGCGGAGCAGCATGTGGACGGACTGCAGGACGTCCAGCGGCTCGAACCCGGCGCACACCAGCGGCTTGCCGTAGTCGCGGGCGATGAACGAGTAGGGCGTGCAGCCGATGACGGTGGAGACGTGGCCGGGCCCGATGAACCCGTCGATCCGCTGGTCGGGCGAGTCTAGGATGGCCTTGATCGCCGGGATGATCGTCACGTGGTTGCAGAAGACCGCGAAGTTCGGGACGTCCTCGGCGGCGGCCCGCAGCACGGTCATCGCCGTGGACGGAGCCGTGGTCTCGAAGCCGATGGCCATGAAGACGACCGTGCGGTCGGGGTGCTGCCGGGCGATCTTGAGCGCGTCCAGCGGCGAGTACACCATGCGGATGTCCGCGCCCGCGGCCTTGGCGTCGTAGAACGAGCCCTGGCCGCCGGGAACCCGCATCATGTCGCCGAACGACGTCAAGATCACGCCGGGCTCGCGGGCGATGGCGATGGCGTCGTCCACCCGTCCCATCGGGATGACGCAGACCGGGCAGCCGGGGCCGTGCACCAGCGACACCGGCTCGGGCAGGTAGTCCTCCAGGCCGTGCTTGTAGATGGTGTGCGTGTGGCCGCCGCACACCTCCATGAACGTGTAGCGCCGCCCTGGCTCGCACAGGTCGCTGATCCGCGCCGCCAGCCTCCTGGCCTCGCCCGCGTCGCGGTACTCATCGACGAACCGCACTGTCCCGCCTCTCAGGTGATGTCGGATTCCGCGAGCGCTTCGAGCTCGTCGGTGTACGCCTGTCCGAGACCGCGCAGGAGCGCGAGCGTGGCCGCCGCCTCCCGCTCGTCGATCTTGGACATGGCGAAGCCGACGTGCACGAGCACCCAGTCGCCTGGACGGATGCCGTCCTGGTCGACCAGCCCGACGTTGATGACCCGCCGCACGCCCGCCACCTCGACCTTGGCGAGTTCGGGCTGTCCGGGGATGAGTTCGACGATCTCGCCGGGAATGCCCAGGCACATCGGCCGCCTCGCTCCTCTCACATTCGTCGCATGGTGATGTAGCGCTTGAGGGCGGGCAGTTCCCGCCAGACCATCGCGATGACCGCGGCCCCGGCGAACAGGGCCAGCAACGTGCCTAGCTGCCGCATGTCGGCTTCCACCTCCTCTCGCGTCTCAGCTGGGAGACAGGTTCGGCATGGTCGGCGCGATCGGGTTCCCGTGGCGGGGACGTACGCCGGTCGAGCGCCGCGCGTCGGCGGTGCCGTCCTTGTGGTGGCCCCGCTGACGGCGGTAGGAGCCCTTCGCGTTGCCCTGGGGCACGCCCTTGACGTGCGAGGGCGTGTCAGGCGCCACGTCGGGAACGCCTACGCGAATTCGTGCCATGTCGTCCTCCTCATCGGTCGAGTTCGGCGAAGAAGGCCGCGATCCGGTCCCAGATCTGGGGGCCGCCGGACATGCCCGTCCATTCCTGGCGTACCAGGGCGACGAGCCGGTGACAGTCGTCGATCGGGACGAGCCAGCGCTCGTCCAGGCCGCGCACGACGGCGACCAGGAACGCCTCCACCGCCGGCCGCATCGACGCCAGCTCCGCGTAGTGCCCTGCGAGCCGGTCCCACGCGTCGGCGTCCACGTCCCAGCGGGTCGCGCCCACCGGGCTCGGGTAGTGCGCCACGACCGTGCCGTCGGAGCGGCGGACGAAGAACGCCAGGCCCACGGGCACGCCCAGCTCGGACGGCGGCGGCCCGGTGAGCCGCAGCCGCCGGTCGGGCACCAGCAGGAACCTGCCGGGACCGTTCGTCCCGTGCTCGAACAGCAGCGCGCAGGCGCGGCAGGCGCACAGCACCAGGTCCTTGCGCTCCTCCAGCAGGTGGGCGTGCGTGTCACGCAGCGGCTCCCCGCACAGCTCACACGGCTCCGCGGCCCGCCGCCCACCGACCGGCCGCCTGACCACCCGTCCAAGCGCCCCCGCCCCGACCACAGCGCCGGTCACAGCGCCAGTGGCAGCGCCCGTCCCAGCGCCCGTCCCAGCGCCCGTGGCGGGGCCCGTCGCGGGGCCCGTCGCGGGGCCGGTCATAGGGCCGCCCTTGAGGTGGCGGGGCGGCGGGTGAGCGCGTCGAGCGGGATGAACGCCGCACCACCGGCAGCCGCCGCACTCCCCTGGGCCCCGCCGCTCCCCTGGGCCGCGCCGACGGACACCCCGTGCAGCACGAACAGGTGCGCCAGCAGGACGTCGTCCGCCAGCGCCGCCCCCACCTCGGGCGCGGCGGCGACGACCCGCTCGGCGATGCGGGCGAGCGCCTCCCCGTACACCCCGGCGAGCGTGGCGAGCGCGTCGAGCGCCAGTTCGGCCGTATGCCCGGAGGCCGGCTCCAGCTCGCTCAGCAGCTCGTCGAGCAGCTCCAGGTGCCCGGCGACGGCCCGCTCGTCCAGCCTCGGCCGGCCGTCAGTCATGGCCGCCGCCGAACATGGGCGAGTGCAGTTTCCGCACGGTACGGCCCTTGCCGACGTACATGTGGACGCCACACGGCAGGCAGGGGTCGAAGCTGCGCACGGCGCGCATGATGTCGACGCCCTTGAAGTTCTCCGGCCCGTTCTCCTCGAAGATCGGCATGTCCTGGACGGCGTCCTCGTACGGCCCAGGAGTGCCGTAGCGGTCGCGCGGGCTGCCGTTCCACGGCGTCGGCGGGTACGGATGATAGTTGGCGATCTTCCCCTTCTCGATCACCAGGTGATGCGACAGCACACCGCGCACCGCCTCGTGGAACCCGACCCCGATGGCCTGGTCGGGCACGTCGAAGTCCTGGAACACCTTGGTGTCCCCGCCGCGCACCCGCTCCAGCGCCCGCTCGACGAACCACACCGCCATGGCGGCGGCGTAGGCCACGAAGTACACGCGGGCCCGGTTGCGCTCAAGGGCGTTGGACCACTGCGGGATCCGCCACTCCAGCGTCACCTCGGGCAGCTCGGGCCCCTTGGGCAGGTTGATCTGCACGCTCGACCCGGTGGACTTCACGTACGGCGTGTCCACGAGCCCGGCCAGCGCGGTGGTGTAGAGGCGCGCGAACGGGCCGCCGCCGGTGTCCAGCGCCAGGTGGTCGCCGGTGCGCGGGTCCAGCCAGCGCGGGCTCATCACCCAGCTGTAGTTGCCGTCGAAGTCGCGCTTCTGCGGGGCGGGCAGCGTGGTCTGGTTCCACGGGTGGCGCATGTCCACCGGGTTGCCGAGCGGGTCGTGGGTGACGAACGGCTCCTCGTTCACCCAGTCCTCGTAGTAGGAGCTGCCGAGCAGGATGCGGATGCCGAGGTTGATGTCCACCAGGTTCGTCGTGATGAGCTCGCCGTCCACGACGATGCCGGGGGTGACGTACATCGCCCTGCCCCACTCGTTCATCGTCTGGTAGCGGTAGTCGACCACCTCGGGGTCCTGGAACGCGCCCCAGCAGCCGAGCAGCACCCTGCGCCGGCCGACCTCCTCGTAGCCGGGCAGCGCCTGGTAGAAGAAGTCGAAGACGTCGTCGTTGAGCGCGACGGCCTTCTTGACGAAGTCGATGATGTTCATCAGCCGCGACAGGTAGCCGGTGAAGACCGACGGCGACGGCATCGTGCCGACGCCTCCCGGATAGATCGTCGAGGGGTGCACGTGCCTGCCTTCCATCAGACAGAACATCTCCCGCGTGACCCGGCTGACGGTCAGCGCCTCCTTGTAGGCGTCCCCCTCGAACGGGTTGAACGCCTGCATGATGTCGGCGATCGTGCGCTTGCCGTGGATGGCGGCGTTCGGCGCCTCGGTGGTGGTGGCCCGCCTGAGCACGCTCGGGTTGGTGCCCTTGACCATCGCCTCGCAGAAGTCGACGAACACCAGGTTGTCCTGGAAGAGGGTGTGGTCGAACATGTACTCGGCGGCCTCGCCGAGGTTGATGATCCACTCGGCGAGCTTCGGGGTCTTGATCCCGTACGCCATGTTCTGCGCGTAGACCGAGCACGTCGTGTGGTTGTCGCCGCAGATGCCGCAGATGCGGCTGGTGATGAAGCCGGCGTCGCGCGGGTCCTTGCCCTTCATGAAGACCGAGTAGCCGCGGAACAGCGAGGACGTGCTGTGGCACTCCACCACGCGCTGGTTCTCGAAGTCGATCTTGGTGTAGATGCCGAGATTGCCGATGATCCTGGTGATCGGGTCCCAGGACATGTCGACGAGCCGGCCCTTGGTGGGCGCCGCTTTCTCCTGCTGTTCGATGGCCATCGGCCGTGCTTTCCTCTCTCGTCGGAGCCGACGGCTTATGGGCGCCAGCGCGGGTCGTAGCCGCTGGTCAGCGCCTCACGGTTGTGCCGCCACCGGGGTTCCCTGTTGACGGTGTGGTTGGTGATGCCGCGCATCCGGCGGATGAACGCGCCGTACGGCTTGATGAGCATCGAGGACAGGCCGCCGCCGGGCGGCATGTCCATGAACGGCATGAACTTGTCAGGGAAGCCCGGCATGGTGCAGGCGATGCAGATGCCGCCCACGTTCGGGCAGCCGCCGATGCCGCGCATCCACCCGCGCTTGGGCACGTTGCAGTTCACCACCGGGCCCCAGCAGCCCACCTTCACCTGGCACTTCGGCGAGTTGTAGTCGTGCGCGAAGTCGCCCTGCTCGTAGTACGCGGCCCGGTCGCACCCCTCGTGGACCGTCTTGCCGAACAGCCACTGGGGACGCAGCAGCTCGTCCAGCGGAGGCGGCGGCGCGCTGCCGGCGGCGTGGTGGAGCACCCAGGTCAGGGTCTCCATGAAGTTGTCCGGCTGGACCGGGCAGCCCGGCACGTTCACGATCGGCAGCCCACCGGTCGAGCGGAAGTCCCAGCCGAGGTAGTCGGCCAGGCCCATGCAGCCGGTCGGGTTGCCGGCCATCGCGTGGATGCCGCCGTACGTGGCGCACGTGCCGATGGCGACGACCGCCCACGCCCGCGGCGCGAGCCGGTCGATCCAGGAGTTCAGGGTCAGTGGCTGCCCGGTGCTCGGGTCGTTGCCGAACGACGTCCAGTAGCCGTCGCCGTTGATGTTCTCGTTGGGCACCGAGCCCTCGATGACGAGGATGAACGGCTCCAGCTCCCCGCGCGCGGCGGCCCTGAACGGCGCCAGGTAGTCCTCGCCGCCGAGGCTGGGCGAGAGAACCTTGTTGTGCAGGTGCACCTTGGGCAGGCCGGGAATGGTGCCGGCGACGACGTCCTCGATCGCGGGCTGGGTCGCCGCGGTGATGGAGACGGTGTCGCCGTCGCAGCTCATGCCCTCGGATATCCACAGGATGTGCATCTCGTCGTAGCCGGCGGTCTGACCGCCCTTCTGCTCCGTCTGTGTCATGCGCGCACCTCGTCCTGCTGGTAGGTGATCGACTCGACGACGACCCCGGTGTCGGGCGCGAGCTCGACGTCCACGCCGCCGCAGCGCGGGCAGGCGACGAGCGCGAGCGCGTCGGTCACGGGCGTCCGCGCGCCGCAGCCGCCGCAGCTCACCGCGGGCGGCTCGGCGACGAGCTCGATCCGCGCGTCCTCGGCAGGCGTGCCGGCCGCGGCCACGCGGAAGCCCTGCTCGACGACCGCTGGATCGGGCCGGTGCCCGGCGAAGGGGACGCGGACGCGTACCGCGGCCACCTGCCGTCCCTCCGCCCTGCGCAGGACCGCCTCCACGATCTCGTCGCACATCCCTGTCTCATGCATCGGCGCGCTCCCTGTCGGTTCGTCGGTACGCCTCGTCACGTGCCAGCGCCGTCACCGCCGCGACCGCGCCTTCGACGGCGGCGGCCACCGGCTCCGACAGGCCCATGACCTCGTCGATGATCTGGGGCCTGCAGCCCACCAGCAGCACCCTGGGCACCCGGCCGCCCAGCCTGGCGAGCAGGTCGAGGACGGCCTGCGGGTGCATGCCGTGCCCGTCGACCTGGGCCAGGCCCACCGGCTCGTCGTCGATCTCCAGCACCGCGACGGTGCCGGGCGGGCCGTCGATCTCGACCGCGTCCACCATGATCAGCGTGTCGTACGCGCCGCCGAGCAGCTCGTACGCCAGGTGCACGCCGCGGATCCCGTAGTCCGACACCGACACCGAGCCGGGCAGCGCGGCGGCGTCCACCCGCCTGACCACCTCGACGCCGAACCCGTCGTCGCCCAGGAACACGTTGCCGATCCCGGCCACCAGCACCCTGTTCATGCGGGCTCACCCTCCAGCGGCTCGGTCTCCTCGGGGGCGAAGTAGCGGTAGCGGCCGTACCACTGGTTCAGCTCGGCCGCCGGGTCGTCCTCCAGGGTCACGGCGAGGTGGCGGGCGCCGTCCACGTCGAGCAGCACCGCCTCCACCACGGCCGTCCTGCCGTCGAGGAACATGTCCTGCGGGTCGGTGCCGCGCAGCCGGGGCCGCAGCCGCACCCTGCTGCCCTTGCGGACCAGCGTCCCCGCCACCTCGACGACGTCCGTGTCCGCTTCCGTCTCTGGATCCCTGATCGTGCCGTGCAGGCGGGCGAGGTCCTCAGGGGTCATCGCCTCGACCCGGTCGATGATGTCGGCGGCGCGCGGGTCGGTGGCGCGCGCCTCGCGCTTCTCCGCGTCGGTGAGCGTCAGGGTGCGCAGCGACAGGATCTCGTCGATCTCCGCCGCGTCGTGCAGGTCGCCGTGGCTCTCCGGGGCGACGCGCGGGTTGTCGTAGAGCAGGATCGGCGACGACAGCACCACCTGGTCGCCGCTCAGCACCGGGTACGTGTGCGCGTTCACGCACTCGGCCGCCGCCTTCTCCGCCCAGTCAGGCGGGTCGAGCAGCGAGACGAACCGGCCGCCCGGCACGGTCAGCAGGGTGTGACAGGCGATCAGGGCGTGCCGGAGCGCCTCTTCCCTGGGCGTGTCCGGTGAGGGCTCCCGCGCGGCGTTCTCCGTCCGTACGCGGAGCCTGAACAGCGACTCCCCCTCGCACGGAGTCAGCGACAGCGTCACACGGGCGGTCAGCGGCCACGTGCGGCGGCGCGTCCGGCCGGCCGAGCCGGGCAGCGGGGTGACCGTGTCGGAGCCGGGAATCCGCAGGTCGAGCCGCTTCTCACCGGACAGCAGCTCCGCCACCGACGCCTGGACGTCCAGCTCGCACGGCACCGCCTCGTCGAAGCTCAGCGCCTCACCGACCCGATCCGCCGCACGGTGACCGCCGTCGGGCAGCCGCTCCTCGGGCGTACGGCGGCGCACCTGCAGGAAGCGGAGCCTGCCGAGCACGACGGCGTCGGAGGGCGCGAGGAGCAGGCACTCGGTCTGCTGCCACCACGACTCGGCGGAGCCCGCGACCCCGCCGCCCTCCAGCCCGTGCGCCCTGGCCCACCGCTCCGGCAGCAGCACCCCGAACTGCCACCTGACCTGGTTCTTCGGCGAAGATCGCCGGTAGGGATAGAGCAGGTAGCCCTCGTACAGGACGGAGTCAGCCACCGCCAGCGCCGCGCGGAAACCGGGCGCGGCATCGATGCCGTTCGCGTCCACGGCGAGTGGCCCCCTTACTGCCCTGGTCCTACGTGACCCTTTGGGTATAGCCACGCCGTCCCAGGCCAAGTAGGTGAGCCACTCCCCTAGGTGCGGACCGCACTTAGCGGCTCTTGGTGCTCCACCCGGGCGGGCACCGGCACTCGCGCCTCCAAGCCCCGCTCAACCCCAACAGGATTTGAACGTCACCTTGCCGAGGCGGCTCACAACCACGTACGCAGGTCGTCGATGTCGACCAGGGGCAGGCCCCAGCGGAGAGCGGAGGCCTCCAGGTCGGCCGCGCCGGCCATCGTGCCGTCGCGGCGCATCACCTCGCAGCACACGCCCACCGGCGGCAGGCCCGCGGCCAGGCACAGCGCGACGGTCGACTCCGTGTGGCCGGCGCGCTCCCGGAGCAGGCCGGGGCGGGAGGCGATCGGAATGACGTGGCCGGGTGCGGTGAAGTCGGCGGGGGTGGAGTCGGGGCGGGCGAGGTGGCGTACGGTGGCGGCGCGTTCTGCGGCGCTGACCCCGGTGCCGGTCGAGGCGGCCAGGTCGACGGGCGTGTGGAAGGCCGTGCCGTGGCGGTCTCCCGCGCCCTCCAGTGCCGGGATCTCCAGCCGGTCGAGGACCTCGGGAGCGCACGGGACGCACGGGTAGCCGTACACCTCGGTCAGCAGGAACGTGAACGCGGCAGGACGCAGGTCCGCCCCGGCGAAGATGACGTCGCCCTCGGCCTCGCGCGCCGGATCCCACACCATGACACCGCCGCCGGCGGCGAGCTGGCGCACCACCTTCTCCACTCCGACCCGGCCCGACAGATGCCCGGCCCAGCCCAGCGCGGCGACCGCCTTGGCGACGTGGGCGCTCGCGGAGGCCGGGCCGCCCGCCGCCAGCCGGCTCACCATGTCGGACTCCAGGTTGACGCGGTCGCCCACGGACAGCGCGGCCAGGGTCGTCCCGGCGAGCGTGGACGGGATCAGCGCCACCGAGAAGCGGTCCTTGACCACCTCGGCCACGGTCAGGCTCACGCCGTCGACCGCGATGGAGCCCTTGGCCATGACCTTGCCGATGAACCGGTCAGGCGGCCTGATCCACAGCCGCCGCCCCAGCCCGGGGTCGTCGTCGGCGCGCACGACCTTGCCGACCCCGTCGACGTACCCCTGGACCAGGTGCCCGTCGAGCGGGTCGCCGACGGCGAGCGGCGTCTCCAGGTTCACCCGCCGTCCCGGCTCCCGCATCTCGTCGAACGTGGTGCGGCGCCGGGTCTCGGTGCTGACCGACACCCTGATCAGGTCGCCCTCGACGTGCTCGGCGGTCAGCTGGACCCCCGCGACGTTCAGCGAACCGCCCTTCGCCAGCCGCTCCGCGCTCTTGGCCGCCCGGATCTCGATGTCGTTCGCGCCGACGGACTCGATCAGGCCGATCTCGTGGATTCTGCCGGTGAACATGCCCTTCCCCTTCGCACAAGTGGCCGATGGCGTCAGGGACCCGGTCATCGGAGTCCGAGAAGGGGCGGGGTATCACCGCATGGCTCCGGAATCGCACCGGATCGTTCCTCCTGCGGGGAGGAACCGGCGGGCTGTCACCGCCGCACCTGGCTTCGCACCACCGTCCACGATAACCGCCCCGGCCGGACCGAGGAAGGGCCTCTCTCACGCCGGGAAATGTCCGGTGAATGCCCTGCTTATTACCTGACATTATCTCGCGGCAAACATTAGCGTTTCCAGAACAACGACGAGAGGACGTGTGAAATGAAACGGAAAGTAGCCGGAAGAATCGCCGTCGCCGCGGTCGGCGGGCTCGCGGCCCTCGTGGTCTCCGTCAGCCCCGCGCAGGCCAAGGAGGCGGCCGGCCACTGGTACGGGCCCTACTCCACGCAGGGCATCTGCGAATACTGGAGGAACGGCGTGCAGGCGGGCGGGACGCAGACCCGTCCTTGCTTCTATGACATCGGCTGGTATTTCTGGGCCGCGGCCTGATTTACCCGTCACCGGGGCAGGGCGGTCTTTCGCGCATCGCCGGAACTCGGCGGCGAGCGGGGACGTCGCAGGTCGTGGAGTTCAGTACGCCTGAGATTGCCGCTCGCCGCCTTACCGCAACCCTGTTGGTTGCGGTAAGGCGGCGGGGCTCCGCAGCAGGAGCGCGGTGACGATTCACGCCCTCACGATGCTGGGGCGCTGGGATGGGTCGCGGGCATCTCGGCGGTGTCGTCGTGGGCGGGACTCGTGGTGGCGGTGGTGGCGTTCGTGCTGTTCTGGCGCACTCAACCCCCTCCGCACGAGGGACGCCGCCACCTGCTCGGACGCGTTCCTGGCCAAGGCCGTGGTCGTCGCCCTCGCGCTGATCGCCGCTCTGAGCTGACCCCGCCTCAAGACCCGGGCCCGCGCGGCAAGTGGGTCGTCTCTATGCCTTGAGCGGCTGGACGACGACCTTGCCCTTGGCATGGCCCGCGGCGACGTGGTCGTACGCGGCGGCGGCGTCCGCCAGCGGGACGGCGCGGTCGGCGACGATCTCCAGGCCCGCCGCGGCCACCTTCGCGAGGCGGGCGGCGTCCGTCTCGTGGTGCACGAACGCGGCGCGCAGGCCGCGGGCGGCGGCGCGGTCCGCGTCCGGTGGGACGTTCAGGGCGAGCAGCAGGCCGCCGGGGACGAGGACGTCGAGGGAGGCGGTCTCCACGTCGCCGCCGATCGGGTCGATGACCACGTCCACCTCCGAGGCGCGCTCGCGGAAGTCGGCCGCGGTGTAGTCGATCACCTCGTGGGCGCCCAGCTTCCCGGCGAGCGAGGCGCCAGCCGGAGAGGTGGTGGTGAGGACGTGGGCGCCCGCCTTCCTGGCCAGTTGCAGGGCGAAGCCGCCCACTCCCCCGGCGCCGCCGTGGATCAGCACCCTCTGGCCGGGCCGGAGCCCGGCCACCTCGTGCACCGCCTGCCAGGCCGTCGCGGCGGCGGTCGCGAGCCCTGCGGCGAGGCCGAGCGGGACCGCCGGCGGCGCGGCGGTGAGATGGGTGACGGGGACGGCGGCGTACTCGGCGACGGCCCCGCCCCCGGCCGGGTCCGTACGCGCGAGCACCGCGTCGCCGACGCTCCGGCCGGTGACGCCGGGCCCGAGCCGGACGACGGTGCCGGCGAGGTCGGTGCCCACCACCGAGGGGAAGGTGACCGGGAAGAAGTCCTTGACGTGACCGTGGCCGATCTTGACGTCCAGCGGATTGAGCGCCGCCCCGGCGATCGCGACCAGGACCTCGCCTGGGCCGGGCTCCGGCTGGGGGATCTCGGTGACGACCGGGCGGACGCCGTACGCGGTGTACTGCAGTGCCTTCATGCGACCCACGCTCGCCTGGCCGGGTCCGTACGGGAAGGCGGAGCTCACACTGGTGATGGCAGCGCCTGCCTCCACCTCGGCCGCGGGACCACAATGGAAGGCATGGATCTGCAGGAGTTCGGGGCGTTCCTGAGGTCGCGGCGCGACCGCATCAAGCCGGGCGAGGTGGGGCTGCCGGCGGGGACGCGGCACCGGGTCCCCGGGCTGCGCAGGGACGAGGTGGCGGTGCTGGCGGGGGCGTCCACCGACTACTACAACCAGCTGGAGCAGGGGCGCGGCGCGCAGCCGTCCGAGCAGATGGTGGCGGCGCTGGCCCGCGCGCTGCGGCTCACCGCCGACGAGCGCTCCCACCTCTACTTCCTGGCAGGACGCCCGGTGCCGCCGCGGCACAGCCTGTCCGCCCACGTGCACCCCGGCATGCTCGACCTCCTGGAACGCCTGCCCGCGACGCCCGCCGCGGTGATCACCGACCTGCACGCCGTCCTCGTCCAGAACCGCCTGGCCACCGCGCTCCTCGGCCCGATCCCGCCCGTTCAGGGCCGCGCTGCGAGCTTCGTCCACCGATGGTTCACCGACCCGGACGCCCGCTCCCGCTACCACCCGGACGAGCACGGTCATCAGTCGCGCGTGTTCGTCGCCGACCTGCGGGCCGTGGCGGCGCGGCGCGGTGGGGACGAGCAGGTGAGCGGGCTCATCGACGAGCTGCTCGCCACGAGCGCCGAGTTCGCCGGGCTCTGGGCGCGGCAGGAGGTGGCCGTACGCCGCGCCGACCGCAAGCGGCTCGTCCACCCCGAGCTGGGCGTCATCGAGCTCGACTGCCTCAGCCTGCTGAGCGAGGACGGCTCGCAGCGCCTGCTGTGGTTCACCGCGCCGGCCGGGGGCGACGCGGCCGAGAAGCTCGCCCTGCTCGACGTCCTCGGCAGCCAGGACGTCGGAGCCTAGGCCAGGTCGATCGGCCGGATGCGCAGCTTGGCGGCGATGCGGGCCAGCGCCTTCTGGTCGGCGGCGGTGAGCGGGTCGAGCACGAAGCGCCGCACCGAGCGTACGTGGGTGGGCGCGGCGGCGACGACCACCTCGTAGCCGGCGTCGGTGAGCGCGGCGATCGTGTAGCGGCCGTCCTCCGGGTCGGGCGAGCGCTCCACCCAGCCGCGCTGCTCGAAGCGCTTGACCACGTTGGACAGGCGCGAGAGCGAGCCGTTGGCCAGGTAGGCCAGCTCGCTCATGCGCAGGCGGCGGCCGGGGGCCTCGGAGATGTGGCTGAGCGCCAGGTATTCGAAGAGGCTCAGGCCGGACTCGTGCTGCAGGGGCGTCTCCAGCCTGCCCGGCAGCAGGAGGACGAGGGAGACGAGCCCGGTCCACGCCTCTTTCTCGTCCGGGGTCAGCCACAGCGGCTCGTCAGGGGTGCTGGCCATGAGGTTCAGCCTATCGGGGGCTCGTCACTTCACGCTTGAAGTGAATAGGTGGTAGCTTTCACTTCAAGCGTGAAGTCAACCAGTGAGGATTCGTGATGAGTGAGCCGGAGTTCTTCGCCACCCCCGGGTACGGCGATCGGCAGCTGACCACCATGCATTACCACCAGGCGGTGCGCATCGGCGACCGGGTGGAGATCTCGGGGCAGGGCGGGTGGGACGACGACTTCCACTTCCCTGAGTCCCTGGAGGACGAGATCGTGCGGGCCTTCGACAACGTGGAGCGGACCCTCGCCACGGCCGGCGCCACCTGGCGCGACGTCGTGGCGGTGGACTCGTACCACATCCCCGACTCGCCGGACTTCATCGGCGAGGTGCACAACCGGGTGATGGTGGAGCAGTTCCGCAAGCGCATGGGTGACCGCGCGCCCATCTGGACGGAGATCGGCGTCGCCGCACTCGGCGCCCCGAAGATGCGCGTCGAGATCCGCGCCACCGCCGTAGTCGGAAGCGGCGCCTGAGCGAAGCCGTCGCGGGGGCTAGATCGCTGATGTGAAATTGGTTAGTGGTCGTAGGCGGTCAGGGACCGTTTCACCGGTGCGTCGGTGTTCCAGTTGTGCCAGATTGCGGCGTTGA